>NZ_BMCS01000003.1:0-300000 GCF_014635305.1 Williamsia phyllosphaerae
CTCCAGCGCCAATGGTACTGCACCCTAATCAGTGTGGGAGAGTAGGACACCGCCGAACACAACTTACTGAAGCCTCGGAAACCCTCATCGGTTTCCGGGGCTTCAGTCATTTCCGGACCGTCTGCTTTGATGGGCATCATGGTGTCCGTCGTGGTCGACTATCTGCGTCATATCGAGACCGACTGCGTGGTGAACAACGTCGGAGAACTGGCCGACTACATCCCGGAACTCGCGGCGGTTGATCCGGACCGGTTCGCGGTGTCGGTCGCCGTGCACGACGGGCACGTCTACTCGATCGGTGATTCGTCCCTCGAGTTCACCATCCAGTCCATATCGAAGGCCCTCACCTACGCTCTGGCCCTGTCCAGACGGGGTGTCGAGACCGTGGACGCACACATCGGTGTCGAGCCGTCCGGTGAGGCGTTCAACGAGATCAGCGTGGATGCGCGGACGCGCAATCCGAAGAACCCGATGATCAACGCCGGCGCCATCACCGCGGCGGCGCTCCTCCTCGATGCCGGCCATGACGGTGACACCGACACCGGGGACGTCGACGAGGCCTTCACCCGGTTACTGGACTTCTACTCGGGGTGTGCGGGTCGGCGGCTGTCGATGGACGAGGCGGTGTACCGGTCCGAGACGGCCAGCGGGTCACGGAACCGGGCGATCGCCTACATGCTCGAGAGTTACGGCGTCATGCCTGCAGATCCCGAAGACGCGGTGGATCTGTACTTCCGGCAGTGTTCGGTGCGCGTCACCACCGACGATCTCGCGGTGATCGGCTCCACCCTGGCCAACGGCGGCGTGAATCCCCGCACGGGCCGACGGATGTTGGATCAGGTTGTTGTACGACGCGTCCTGAGCGTGATGACCACCTGCGGCATGTACGACGGTGCCGGCGACTGGGTGACGTCGGTGGGCCTACCGGCGAAGAGTGGCGTCGGTGGGGGCATTCTCGCCGTCCTGCCCGGGCAGCTCGGCATCGGCGTCTACTCGCCGCGCCTCGACGAACACGGGAACAGTGTCCGGGGTGTGCGGGCGTGCCGGCATCTGTCGGCGGATCTGGGCCTGCACATGTTCAACGTCGCCCGGGAGAGCAGGGTGACGATCCGCTCCACCTACGACGGTCATGAGCTCGACGTGGGCGCGGACCGCAGCACGGTCGACCAGGTCTACCTCCGTGCCCATCGGGAACGTATCCGGGTACTGGAGCTCCAGGGGGACCTGACCTTCTCCGGAACCGAGAGTGTGGTCCGTCGCGTCGAGTCGATCCGCACTGACGCGGATGTGATCATCGTGGGACTGCAACGGGTCGGCATGATCGACGAGGTGTCCCGACGCATGTTGATCGGGTTACGTCGCTCGCTCCGCGAGGACGGCAAGGAATGGGTGATCGTGGACCCCGACGGCATCCTCGTGGGCAAGAACCGGCGATCCCAGGAGCGACTGCCGTCGAACCCGGCGGAGGCGGCGATCACCTCGACGATGGCCGAGGCGGTCACGGTGGCCGAGGACGTCCTGCTCAAACAGGCCGCGAACCGCGACTGATGACGCAGGCCCAGGCGGCCATCGTCTGAGCGTCGCAGATCTCTCCCGTCTCGATCGCGACGGCGATCTCCGATCGATCCCACCAGCGACCGAGCATGTCCTGCTCCTCGTGCTCTCGGTCCGGTTCACCTTCGATCAGTTCCTCGGCCAGCACGACCGCCGATCGTTGGGCACAGAACCCCGGGGCCACGTCGATGGTGGCGAGATGGGTGAGACTGCGGGCGACGAGTCCGGTCTCCTCCCGCAGTTCGCGGGCGGCGAGTGCGACGGCGTCCAGGGTCACGCCGTCGGGGGCCGTCCCGGCCGGGAACTCCCACCGTCGGGCGCCGACGGGATAGCGGAACTGCTCCACCAGGTAGATCTCCTCGCCACCGGACACGGGGCGCCGAGCGACCACGACGACGCCGAGTGGACGGTCCACGACCCCGTAGATCCCGACACTGCCGTCGGTCCGCCGGATGTCGTCCTCACGTACCGACATCCACGCGTTGCGGTACACGGTTCTCGACGACAGCCGGCTCACATCGGTCACCTGCCCAGCATCGTCGGGTGGGTCCGTCCCGACAACCCGTCGACCCCTAAGGTGGGAGAGTGCGTTTGGTGATCGCGGAGTGCCAGGTGGATTACGTGGGCCGGTTGACGGCTCATCTGCCGATGGCCCGTCGCCTGCTGCTGGTGAAGAACGACGGGTCGGTGAGCGTGCACGCCGACGACCGTGCCTACAAGCCGCTGAACTGGATGAGTCCGCCCTGTTGGCTCACCGAGCAACCGATCCCCGACGGAGCCGCGGGCACGGCCCTGTGGGTGGTGACCAACAAGGCAGGCGAGGAACTCCGCATCCTGCTCGGCGAGGTCGAGCACGACTCCTCGCACGAACTGGGAATCGATCCGGGGTTGGTCAAAGACGGGGTCGAGGCGCATCTGCAGGAACTGTTGGCCGAGCACGTACAGACCCTCGGGCCCGGATACACCCTCGTTCGTCGCGAGTACATGACTGCCATCGGACCGGTCGACCTCCTGTGCCGTGACGCCACCGGTGGGTCGGTCGCGGTCGAGATCAAACGCCGTGGCGAGATCGACGGGGTCGAGCAGCTGACGCGCTACCTCGAACTGATGAACCGCGACACGACGCTGGCCCCGGTCTCTGGTGTGTTCGCGGCGCAGTTGATCAAGCCGCAGGCGCGAACCCTTGCCGAGGACCGCGGGATCCGTTGCCTCATACTCGATTACGATGCGCTGCGGGGAACCGAGAGCACCGAGTTCCGGCTGTTCTGAGGCCGAGATGCCCCGTCACAACAGGCGAGATCGTCCACCGCCGCGAGCGGCGTCGGCCGGACCACTGCACCGGGTGGAGAGCGGACCCGCAGGGTATGAGGTGGACCACCACGTCCGACCCATCTCCGGGACGGCCGCGACCAAGACCTACCTGTGCCCGGGCTGCAACCACTCCATCGTCCCCGGGACCGCGCACGTCGTCGCCTGGCCGGTCGACGATCGTGGCGGCGAGGACCGTCGGCACTGGCACACCGGGTGCTGGCGCGGACGCGCCGGCCGGACCGGATACCGGTCCTGACAAGTCCTCAGCGGTAGGACTGGCTCATCGGCGTCGTGCGGTCCGATGCCTGATCGTCCCGGTCGTCGGCGCCCGACTCGGCAGCGCCGGGGGAGCGTCCGTCGGTCGACCGGGAGATCTTGGCGTGTTCGGCCAGCCCGGAGTTCAGCAGGTCCGTGCTGTCGGTGTCGACGAGTTCTTTCTCCTCCTCCAGTTCGGCGAGCAGGCGGGGCAGGTCGTCGAGCTGGGTACGCACCTCAGTGAGCTGCGCCAACATCCGAGATCGCAACTGACGTGCGCTCTGCACCAACTCCGACGAGCGCGTGACCCGGTCGGTGGCGATCGAATGCGAGTGGGCGAGAAGTCGATCGGACTCGGCGGACGCGTTGTCGATGAGGTCGCGTGCGGTCGCCTCCGAGGACAGCTCGAGTTCCTTGACCGCGGTGACGGCCTTGTCGCGGCGCGCCGCCATCGTGACGTCGAAGTCCTCCTGGACGCGTTCGCGGTTGCGCTGCGCCTGGACGTCGATCTCCTCGGCCTCGGCGCGCGCGTTGGCCACGATCCGCTCGGCCTCCTGCTTGGCGGCAGCCATGGTCCGCTTGTGTTCGGTCTCCATCGCCGCCGTGCGGTCGGCGATGAAGGTCGCGTTGTCGTCCGAGCGCTTCCGGGCGTCGGCCTCCAGGCGGGACGCCTCGGTACGCAGTCGCTGCGACTCCACGTTGGCCGCGGCCAGTGTCGAGGACGCCTCCTCGGCGGCGTCGGCCCGCAGTGCCGCCGCCTCCTGGCGCGCCACCGAGAGCAACTCGGCCGCCTCTGACTGGGCGGTGGCCCGCATCTCGGAGGCCTCGTCGGCCGCGAGCTGCAGCATGCGGGAGATGCGGTCGCTCATGCCCTGGGCGGTGCTGACCGGGACCGACAACGAGTCGACGTCGCGGCGGAGCTGCTCGATCTCGTCGCGCGCGTCGTCGAGGTGCTCGGCGAGCTCGCGCGCATTGGATGCCGCCGCATCGCGATCGGCGGCGATGACCCGCATCTCCGCGTCCGAGCGTTTGAAGAACTCGCTGACCTGTTCTCGGTCGTAGCCACGCATGGCGATGGCGAACGGGAGGCCGGACTGCGAGGCGTGATCGTGTTCGGACATGGCGCAGAGTTTACTCGGTGGAGCCGACTTCACTGAGTCGACTCCACCATCGGACGGACATCCGGGCCGAACTCAGTGGGACGCGGGTTCCACCAGCTCGAGGAGCACGCCACCAGCGTCTTTGGGATGGACGAAGTTGATCCGCGAGTCGGCGGTACCGCGTCGCGCCTCGGGGTAGAGCACGCGCACGCCGTTGGCGGTCAGTCGACGCACGACCTCGTCGACGTCGACAACCCGCACGGCGAGCTGCTGCAGGCCGGGGCCCTTGCGATCGAGGAACTTGGCGATGGTCGAGGAGTCGTCCAGGGGCGCCAGCAGCTGTATCTGCGCGCTGCCGGTGATCTGCGCGTCGGCCGGGCCCACCATCGCCTCGATGACGCCCTGATCGGTGTTGGTCTCCTCGTGCAGGCACACGAACCCGAGGTTGTCGGCGTACCAGGCCTTGGTCGCCTCGAGGTCGCTCACCGCGATGCCCACGTGATCGATCGCGGTGACCAGATCGCCGATGAGCGCAGTGGGGCCGGACGCGGGGTCGGGCGCGGAGGGCGACTCTGCAAACGCTGTCATGTCGGCAACGGTAGCGTTGGGCCCGAAAACGTCGCCACTCGACGGTCGTCGGAGCGCACACCAGCGTCTTCGCCCGTCACACACCGGAGGTCCCCATGTCATCGGTCATCGTCGCCGGAGCCCGCACCCCGATCGGTCGCCTGATGGGGTCCCTCAAGGACGTCAGCGCCGTCGATCTCGGCGCCATCGCGATCCGCGGAGCCCTCGAGAAGGCCGGCGTGCCCGCCTCGGCGGTCGAGTACGTGATCATGGGCCAGGTCCTCACCGCGGGTGCCGGTCAGATGCCGGCGCGCCAGGCCTCGGTGAAAGCCGGGATCGGCTGGGACGTCGCCGCCCTGACCATCAACAAGATGTGTCTGTCCGGCATCGACGCCATCGCACTGGCCGACCAGCTGATCCGTGCGGGCGAGTTCGACTGCATCGTCGCGGGCGGCCAGGAGTCGATGACGCAGGCACCGCACCTGCTGCCCGGCAGCCGCGGCGGCTTCAAATACGGCAACACCGAGCTCGTCGACCACATGGCGTTCGACGGTCTGTACGACCCGTTCACCGATCAGCCGATGGGCGCGCTCACCGAGCAGGAGAACGACCGCGTCTTCTACTCGCGTGAGCAGCAGGACGAGTTCGCCGCCCGCTCGCACCAGCGCGCCGCCGCAGCATGGAAGAACGGGCTGTTCGCCGACGAGGTCGTCCCCGTCTCCATCCCGCAGCGCAAGGGTGACCCGATCGAGTTCACCGAGGACGAGGGGATCCGGGCCGACACGACGGTCGACTCGCTGGGGCGGCTGCGGCCCGCGTTCCGCAAGGACGGCACCGTCACCGCGGGCAACGCCTCGCAGATCTCCGACGGCGCCGCGGCGGTCGTCGTCATGAGCAAGGAGAAGGCGACCGAGCTGGGCCTCGAGTGGCTCGCCGAGATCGGTCCGCACGGTGTGGTGGCCGGGCCCGACTCGACCCTGCAGGCGCAGCCCGCCAACGCCATCGCCAAGGCCTGTGCACGCGCGGGGATCACCCCGACCGACCTGGACCTCATCGAGATCAACGAGGCGTTCTCCGCGGTGGGTCTGGCCTCGACCGAGCAGCTCGGCGTCGATCCGGAGATCGTGAACGTCAACGGCGGGGCCATCGCCGTCGGGCACCCGATCGGCATCTCCGGGGCCCGTATCGCGCTGCATCTGGCGCTCGAACTCGCACGTCGTGGCGGCGGGACCGGCGCGGCCGCACTCTGCGGGGCAGGCGGTCAGGGCGACGCGCTCATCCTCACGGTCCCCAAGCGCGACTGAGAGTCCTACTACACGTAGTAGTAACCCGATGTCGCAGTCGGGCACAATGGTCGCCATGGGCAACTTCTTCGACCTGCGGACCACCGCCAAGCGGTTCCGCTTCATCGCGGTACTCGAGGCCATCACCTGGCTGGCGCTGTTGATCGCCATGTTCTTCAAGTGGGTCCTCGGGCACACCGAGGCCGTGGCCGTCCCCGGCATGGTGCACGGCATCGTGTTCGTCGTGTTCGTGATCGTCTCGATCGTCACCTCGATCGCGCTGAAGTGGCAGACCTCCACACCTCTGACCCTCGGCTCGCGGGAGGTCCGGGTGCCGGTGGTGGTGCTGGCACTGATCTCGAGCATCCCGCCGTTCGGGACGATCGTCTTCGAGCGGTGGGCCGCGCGCAACGGGCACCTGGCCGAGCTCTCCGAGACGACGACCACAAAGCTCGCCTGAGGGCGATCGGCCCGCCGGGGTCGCGTCGGTTGCGGTCGACACCTCGCACGTGTGACCGTTGAAACATGATCGTCGCCTTCAGCGTTGCCCCGTCCGGTGCCGACTCGGTGGACGCCGACGGCGGCATGAGCGAGGCCGTCGCCGCGGCCGTGCGTGTCGTGCGCGAGTCCGGGGTCAGTCATCAGACCACCGCGATGTTCACCTACCTCGAGGGCGAATGGGATGAGGTGATGGCGGTGGTCAAGGCGGCCACCGACGCCGTCGCCGCTCTCGCGCCCCGGGTCTCGCTGGTCCTCAAGGCCGACATCCGGCCGGGATTCGACGATCAGCTGACCGCCAAGGTCGAACGCGTCGACCGACACCTCGAATGACCTCGACCACCACGGCACCACCGGTGACGCGTCGGCTGAGTGGACAACGGATCTCGGCGTCGGCGGTGTTCGGCATCAACGGACTGTTGGCGTCGATGTGGGTGTCACACATCCCGGTCATCTCTGATCGGACCGGCGTCGACCACACCACACTCGGTGGCCTGCTGCTGATCCTCGGCGGCTCGGCGTTCGTGGGTATGCAGCTCTGTGGCCCCCTGATCGACCGGTGGGGCTCACGCGGACTGACCATCGCAGGCGCCCTGCTGCTCGCGGTGGGCACGCTGGGTCCCGTCTTCGCCGACACCGCCCTGCAACTGGCCCTCGCGCTGGCGTTGTTCGGCTTCGGCAACGGTGCACTCGACGTCTCGATGAACTCCCAGGCCGTGGTGATCGAACAGGCCTACGGCCGTCCCGTCATGTCGTCGTTCCACGCCTATTTCTCCGTCGGGGGGATGGTGGGGTCCGGGATCGCGGCGGTCGGCCTGTTCCTCGACGTCCCGGTGGCCGCGACCGTCGCAACGGTCGCGGCGGTGTCCACGATCGCGGTGATCGCCACTCGACCGTTCCTGGTCGCCGGCCGCGCGGGCAACGGCGCCGATCCGGTCCCGTCCGGCGATCCGATCTCGCGCAAACGGTTCCCGCCGGGCCTGCGCGGACGGATCGTGCTGATGGCCCTGGTCGCGTTCGCGTTGATGCTGGCCGAGGGCACCGCCTACGACTGGAGCGCGCTGCACCTCGTCGAGCGATTCGGGACCTCCGACGCCGCGGGGGCCGTCGCGTTCGGGGCCTTCAGCGCCACGATGCTCATCGGTCGGTTCGCCGCCGACGCGGTGACCGCCCGTTTCGGACCGGTCGCAGTCGTCCGCGGAGGTGCCGCCACCGCGGTCGTCGGCATGACCGTGGTGATCTGTGCGCCGGTACCCGCCGTTGCCATCGGCGGGTGGGCGCTGTTCGGTATCGGGGTCGCGGGCGGCGTCCCACAGCTGTTCACCGCGGCGGGCAACGTGACCGCCCAGCCCAGCGGTCGGGTCATATCGACGGTGGTCGGCAGCGGCTATCTGGGCATGCTGGCCGGACCGGCACTGATCGGTCCGATCAGCCACACCTTCACCCTGGGCACAGCCCTGTGGCTCGCCGCCGCGGCCATGGCGTTCGGCGCCGCCGCGGCCGGCGTCGTGCGTACCAGCGGGCGCGCTCCGCGTGGATCCGATGCCACCGCGCGTGCCAAACTGGATGTGTGAGCCGACCCCAGCAACGTCCTCCCGCCGGTGCCGTCGCCCGCGCGGCCGCCATGACCGGCGCAGTTGACCTGTCCGTACTCAAAGAGCGAGCCGATGCGGCGCGCACGCGGCCCGCGGCCCCGTCGCGTCCGGCCGGTGCGGGTCCCACCGACCCCGATGCAGCTGCGACGTCGAGCGTCCCCGCGGTCGTCGAGGTGTCGGAGGCGACCTTCGAGACCGAGGTGCTCGCCCGATCCGAGCAGGTCCTCGTGCTCGTCGACCTCTGGGCGACCTGGTGTGAACCGTGCAAGCAGCTCTCTCCGCTGCTGGAGCGGCTCGCGACCGAGGCGAACGGCTCGTGGATCCTCGCGAAGATCGACATCGACGCCAATCCCCGGATCGCCCAGGCGTTCGGTGTGCAGTCGGTCCCGACCGTGGTCGCGATCGCGCTCGGGCAGCCGGTCGCCGCGTTCCAGGGTGTACAGCCGGCGGCGCAGATCACCGCCTGGGTCGACGAGATCATGACAAAGGTGGGTGATCAGCTCACCGGACTGCCCGCGGCCGAGCCCACCGAACCGGAGGAGGTCGAGGACCCCGGCATGGTCGCGGCCGAGGCACTTCTCGACGACGGTGATCTCGAGGGGGCCGTGGCCGCGTATCGTGCACTCGCCGAAGCGGATCCGAGCAACGTCGAGGCGGCATCCGCGGCGCGCAACGTCGAGTTCGTGATCCGCGCGCAGAGCCACGACCCCGCCGTGGTCGACTCGGCCCAGCCCGGCGACATCGAGGCGCAGTTCGCCGCCGCCGACGTGTTGCTGCTCGCCCAGCGACCCGACGACGCCTTCGACAGGCTCATCGCACTCGTCCGGGCGACCAGCGGCGACGAGCGGTCGCAGGTCCGCACCCGACTGCTGTCGCTGTTCGAGTTGTTCGACCCCGCCGAGACGTACGTGGTCTCGGCGCGGCGCAAACTCGCCAGCGCCCTGTACTGATCGCCCTGTACTGATCGCGCCGCCGGCGGCGAACGTCGTCTAGGTGGCGAGACCCGTCCCCGGGGCGAACCAGATCGCCCCGTTGGCGGGCAGGGTCATCCGCGCGGAGGCGGGACGGCCGTGCCACGGGTCACCGTCGGCCTCGACCGCACCCATGTTGCCCTCGCCCGACCCCGCGTAGTGCGGCGAGTCGGTGTTGAGGACCTCCACCCACGTCCCCGAGACCGGCAGTCCCACACGGTAATCGGTGCGGGTCACGCCCGAGAAGTTGAACAGGCACGCGACGACGCTGCCGTCGGAACCGAACCGCAGGAAGCTGATGATGTTGCCCGCGGTGTCGTTGGCGTCGATCCAGGAGTAGCCGTTGGGTGAGGTGTCCTGGGAGTAGAGGGCCGGGGTCGCCCGGTAGACGCGGTTGAGATCGGCCACCAGGGACTCGATGCCGGTGTGCAGCTCGCCCTCCCAACCGGTGCGCTGATCCCAGTCGAGGCTGCGCTCCTCGGACCACTCGGCGACCTGGCCGAAATCCTGGCCCATGAACAGCAGTTGCTTACCCGGGTGAGCCCACATGTAGGCCAGCGCCACGCGCACGCCCGCGGCCTTGGCGTGCGAGTCCCCGGGCATCCGACTCCACAGCGTCCCCTTGCCGTGCACGACCTCGTCGTGGCTGATCGGCAGGACGAAGTTCTCACTCCACGCGTACATCAACGAGAAGGTGATCTCGTGGTGATGATGGCTGCGGTGCACCTGATCCCGGCCGAGGAAGCCCAACGTGTCGTGCATCCAGCCCATGTTCCACTTCATGGAGAAACCCAGGCCGCCGAGGTTCGTCGTGCGCGTGACGCCGGGCCACGACGTCGACTCCTCGGCCACGGTCACCACGCCGGGGTGGTACTTGTGGACGGTTGCGTTCATCTCCTGGAGGAACTGCACCGCCTCGAGGTTCTCCCGGCCGCCGTAGATGTTGGGCGTCCACCCGCCGTCGGGACGGGAGTAGTCCAGGTAGAGCATCGACGCGACCGCGTCGACCCGCAGACCGTCGATGTGGAACTGGTCGAACCAGAACAGCGCGTTGGCGACGAGGAAGTTGCGCACCTCGCTGCGGCCGAAGTCGAACACGTAGGTGCCCCAGTCGAGTTGCTCACCGCGGGTGGGATCCCCGTGTTCGTAGAGGGGCTGACCGTCGAACCGCGCCAGCGCCCACTCGTCCTTCGGGAAGTGTGCGGGCACCCAGTCGACGAGCACGCCGATCCCGAGCGCGTGCAGGTGATCGACGAAGTGTCGGAAGTCGTCCGGGCTGCCGAAGCGCGACGTCGGTGCGTAGTACGACGTGACCTGATAGCCCCACGACCCGCCGAACGGGAACTCGGCGACCGGCAGCAGCTCGACGTGGGTGTAGCCCATCGCGACGACGTAGTCGCCGAGCTCGACAGCCAGTTGGCGGTAGTCGAGCCCCTGCCGCCAGGACCCGAGATGTACCTCGTAGACGCTCATCGCCTCGTCGGTCGGGTCGAGCTGAGCCCGCGCCTCGATCCACGCGGCGTCGTCCCAGACGTGATCGGTGTCGTCGACGATCGACGCCGTCGCCGGCGGCAGTTCGGTGCGCCGCGCCATCGGGTCGGCCTTCTCCCGGGTCACGCCGTCGCTGCCGTGGATGCGGAACTTGTAGCGGGTCCCCGCTCCGATGTCGGGGACGAAGATCTCCCAGACGCCGCTGGAGCCGAGTGAGCGCATCGGGGTGCTCCGACCCGCCCAGCCGTCGAACGAGCCGATCAGGGTGATGCCCCGGGCGTTGGGCGCCCACACCGCGAACGAGGTGCCGGTGACGGTCCCGTCGGGGGTGTCGTAGCTGCGCAGGTGCGCGCCGAGGATGTCCCAGAGGCGCTCGTGACGGCCCTCGCCGAACAGGTGCAGATCGAGTTCGCCGAGGCTGGGCAGGAACCGGTAGCCGTCGGCGACGACGTAATCGGTGGTGGTGCCGTCGGCGGCCGGATAGCTGACGCGGTAGCGGTAATCGATGAGGTCGGCGTAGGGCACGGCGACGACGAACAACCCGTCGGCCTGCCGTTGCATCGGGTGGTCCTCGCCGCCGATGACCGCGACGACGGCGCTCGCGTCCGGACGCAGGGTCCGCAGGATGGTGTGGCCCGGGACGGGGTGCGCGCCGAGCACCGAATGCGGATCGTGATGGGTGCCGACCCGCAACCGGTGGAGGTCCTGGGCCGGCATGGCCGCGTCGATGGTGCTCATGAGCTCGCTTGCCTCTCGGGGAGTCGGAACGCCAGTCGGGCGGCGGCGTCCGGGGTGATCGGTTGCAACGCGACGATGTGCGCGACCTGGCGCCACGGTTCCAGGCGCACGTAGTTGGCCTGACCCCAGTGGAAGTTCTCCCCGGTCACCTCGTCGACGCCGGAGAACCGGTCGGACCAGTCGTGGCCGATCGCGGGCATGTCGAGCCACAGCGTCGACTCCTCCGCGCCGAACGGATTGAGGTTGACGACGACCACGACGAGATCGCCGGTGGCCGGGTCGAACTTCGAATACGCGATCAGCGCGTCGTTCTCGACGTGGTGGAAGGTGATGTTGCGCAACTGTCGGAGTGCGGGGTGACGGCGCCGGATCGCGTTGAGCGAGGTGATCCACGGTTCGAGTGAATCACCGCGCGAGGACGCCGCCTTGTAGTCGCGGGGTCGCAGCTCGTACTTCTCGGAGTCGAGGTACTCCTCGCTGCCGGGATGGACCGCGTCGCCCTCGAACAGCTCGTACCCGCTGTAGACGCCCCACGTCGGCGACAGCGTCGCCGCGAGAGCTGCACGCAGAGCGAACATCCCGGGCCCGCCGTACTGCAGCGTCTCGTGCAGGATGTCCGGCGTGTTGACGAACAGGTTCGGTCGGGCGACGTCGGCGTGCTCGGCGATCTCGGTCCCGAACTCGGTCAGCTCCCACTTCGCGACGCGCCAGGTGAAGTACGTGTACGACTGCGTGAAGCCGAGCTTGGCCAGTCCGTAGAGTCGGGCCGGGCGGGTGAACGCCTCCGACAGGAACAGCACGTCGCGATCGCGCTTCTTGACCTCGGAGATCAGCCACTCCCAGAAGTCGCCGGGTTTGGTGTGCGGGTTGTCCACGCGGAAGATCTTGACGCCCAACGACACCCAGTGCAGGACCACGCCGAGCACGGCGCGGTAGATGCCCGCGCGATCGTCGTCGAAGTTGAGTGGGTAGATGTCCTGATACTTCTTCGGCGGGTTCTCGGCGAACGCGATCGTGCCGTCGTGCTGCACATAGAACCAATCCGGATGTTCCAGGGCCCACGGGTGATCGGGCGCGCACTGCAGGGCCAGGTCGATGGCCACCTCCATGCCCAGCTCGGCGGCCCGGGACAGGAACCAACCGAAGTCCTCTTCCGTGCCCAACTGCGGGTGGATGGCGTCGTGCCCGCCGTGCGCCGATCCGATGGCCCACGGCGAGCCGGGGTCGTCGGGTCCCGGGGTGAGGGTGTTGTTGGGTCCCTTGCGGTTCATCTCGCCGATGGGGTGGATCGGCGGCAGGTACACGACGTCGAAACCCATGTCGGCGATCCGAGGCAGATCCTGTGCGGCCGTGTGGAATGTGCCGTGCACGGGACGGCCGTCGTTGTCCCAGCCGCCGGTGGAGCGCGGGAACATCTCGTACCAGGACCCGAACAGCGCGCGGGTGCGGTCCACCCACACCCGGAACGAACGGCTCTTCGTGACCAGGTCGCGGACCGGGTACTCGCCGAGCAGTCGCACGACCTCCGGGGCGAGCGCGGGACGGACGCGGACGGCGAGATCGTGGTCGGACCGCAACGCCTGCACCGCGTCGGTGAGCAGTTGCCGGTCGCCGGGAGGAACACCGTCGGCCGCCCGCTCGAGCAGCCGTGCGCCGGACTCGAGGTCGTTGGCCAGTTCGGCCGCGTCCTGACCGGCGTCGAGCTTCTTGGTGACCGCGCTGTTCCACGTCGTGTACGGGTCGCTCCAGGCGTCGATACGAAACGACCAGTAGCCGGGTGCGTCCGGGATGAACGCGCCGTTGTAGGTGTCGGGCTCGTGGGCGGGGAACATCGGCGACTCGAGGACCGAACCGCGCACCGGGCCCTCGACGTGCAGGGTGGCCGCGACCGCGTCGTGCCCCTCGCGCCACACCGTCGCGCTGACCGGGAAATATTCGCCGACAACGGCTTTGGCCGCGAACTGTCCCGCGGATATCACCGGCTCGATGTCATCTATGCCGATGCGCCCAATCACCCGTTCGCCACCCTTCGACTCGCCGTCTGCTGCCCGGTGCCGTCGGCGGGGTCAGCGTCGACCGACTTCGCATCGGCCCCACTCAACCGTAGGGGATGACCGGGACTTTGGCGGGAGGACGGTCGGTTGGGCACCGGGTCAGGCGTTCGAGGCCGACGTGTGCAGCCGGGTCAGCGCGGCGCGGACCACGGCCGGGTCGCTGGTCTGCCAGAACGGTGGCAGCGACGCGCGGAGATATCCGCCGTAGCGGGCGGTCACCAGGCGGGGATCGAGGACGGCGACCACGCCGCGGTCGTCGGTGGCACGCAGCAGTCGGCCCGCGCCCTGCGCGAGGAGCAGCGCGGCGTGGTTGGCGGCCACGGCGAGGAAGCCGTTGCCGCCCCGGGCGGCGACCGCGGCCTGGCGTGCGATGAGCAGCGGGTCGTCGGGGCGTGGAAACGGCACCCGGTCGATCAGTACGAGACTCAACGACGGGCCGGGTACGTCGACGCCCTGCCACAGCGACAATGTCCCGAACAAGCAGGTGGACTCGTCGGCGGCGAACTGCGAGATCAGCGTGCCCGTGGCGTTCTCGCCCTGACACAGCACGGGGTGGTCGATGCGTTCGCGGACCAGTGCGGCGGCCTCCTTGGCGGCGCGGATCGACGAGAACAGCCCGAGGGTGCGTCCGCCCGCGCTCTCGATCAGGTCCACCATCTCGTCGATGGTCGCCGGCGCGATCCCGGCACGCCCCGGCGGGTCGAGGTGAGCGGCGACGTAGAGGATCGCCGAGGTCCGGTAGTTGAACGGCGACCCGACATCGACGCCCTGCCACCGGAACGTGTCGCCGTCGGCGGGCACCGGGGTGCCGGTCGCGGTGAGGTCGGACAGCGGCGCGGTGGTGTCGGCGCCGCGCCCGGAGATCGGCAGTCCCCAGTTGGCGGCCAGGCTGTCGAACGTGCCGCCGATGGTCAGGGTCGCGGAGGTGAGGATCGCGGTGGTCTCGTTGAACAACGACGACCGCAGCAACCCGCCGACCGACAGCGGCGCGATGCGGATGACCGGCCGACGTTCGTCGCGGACGAGGTCCTCGGCGGTCCACACGACGTCCCGGCGCTTCGACTCGTCGGGCTCGTCGAAGGCGCCGAGGAGGCGGACCGCGTTGTCGTGCAGGTCGTCGAGCGCGGTGATGGCGGCCGAGCGGGCGGCCGCGCCGTCGGGATCGGCGTTCCCGCGGGCGGGGCCGATCGCCGATCGTGCGCGCCACAGTCGGTCGCGCAGACCGGCGAAGGTCTCGGCCGCGCCGTCGGGCAGCCGGGTCCAGCGACCGGGCGGCGTCACGTCGAGCAACTGTGCGACGAGCTCACCCGCGCCTGCGATGTCGTCGGCGAGTTCTTCGTCGATCAGCTTCCCGCAGCGGCGCGCGACCCCGGCGACGGTGCCGGGGGAGATCTCCGCGGTCGCCACCGAGGTGATCCGGTCCACCAGCTCGTGTGCCTCGTCGACGATGACCACGTCGTGCTCGGGCAGGACGTTGAATCCGCTCATCGCGTCGATCGCGAGCATCGCGTGGTTGGTGACGACCACGTCGGCCGATCCCGCCTCGGCCCGCGCCAGTTCGGCGAAGCAGTCCGTGCCGTAGGTGCAGTTCGTCGCGCCCAGGCACTCACGGGCGCTGACGCTGATCTGCTTCCAGGAGCGGTCGAGGACGGCGAGTGGGAGTTCGTCCCGATCGCCGCTCTCGGTGTCGCTCACCCATTCACGCAACCGGACCACCTCGCGCCCCACCCGGGACATGGTGAACGCGTCGAACAGCTCGTCGGTCTGTTCCTCGGCCTCGCCGCTGTGCACCTTGTTCAGGCACACGTAGTTCGACCGGCCCTTGAGGATGGCGAAGGTCGGCGCCCGGCCCAGCGGCTTGGTCAGCGCCTTGGCCAGTCGTGGCAGGTCGCGCTCGATGAGCTGGCGCTGCAGGGCGATCGTCGCGGTGGAGACGACCACCGTGGTGCCCGAGTCGACCGCGTGGCGCAGCGCGGGGACCAGGTAGGCCAGCGACTTACCGGTACCGGTTCCGGCCTGGACCGCGAGGTGCTCGCCGGTGTCGATCGCGGTGGACACCGCCGACGCCATCCGCACCTGGCCGTCGCGGTGCGCTCCGCCGAGTGCGGACACGGCGGATTCGAGGAGGGTGGTGACCGGGGGCAGCTGGGTCACGGCAGGGCGAAGCGGGTGGGGATGGCGGGTTCGCCGCGCGAGAGGCCCAATCCCTCCCACGGCAGGCTGACGAGCGCGTCGGCGAGATGGTCGCGGCCCTCGGTGAGGGTGGGCAGGCCGTCGACGGGTTCGCCGTCGCGGACCAGTGGGATCTGCAGGTCGGTCGTGGCCAGACCGCCGGTGTCCGGGACCGCACCGCCCGCCGGGTAGATGATCTCCTCGACGATGGTCCCGGTCGAGCGCGCCGACCGTGCCGCGGCCTTCGCGCCGCCGCGTGACTCCTTGTGGCTGGACCGCTTGGCGACACCGATGCCGTCGACCTCGACCAGTTTGTAGACCATGCCCGCGGTGGGAGCGCCGCTGCCGGTGACCAGCGAGGTCCCGACCCCGTACGCGTCGACGGGCTCCGCGCGCAGTGCGGCGATCGCGTACTCGTCGAGGTCGCCGGAGACCACGATGCGGGTGTCGTGCGCGCCGAGATCGTCGAGTTGCGCGCGCACCTGACGGGCCAGCACCCCGAGATCGCCGGAGTCGATGCGGACACCGCCGAGTCCGGTGCCGGCGACCTCGATCGCGTTGATCACGCCCTGGGTGATGTCGTAGGTGTCCACGAGCAGAGTCGTCCCGACACCGAGCGCGTCAACCTGCGCGGCGAACGCCGCGCGCTCGTCGGGGCCGTCCGGCCCGGTGTGGGCGAGGGTGAACGAATGGGCACTGGTGCCGGCGCCGGGGACCCCGTAGCGTCGCGTCGCCTCGAGGTTCGACGTCGAGGCCATCCCGGCCAGGTACGCCGCGCGTGCGCTCGCCACCGCCGCCGACTCGTGGGTCCGACGTGACCCCATCTCGATGATCGGCCGGTTCCCCGCCGCGGTCACCATGCGGGCCGCGGCCGAGGCGATGGCGCTGTCGTGGTTCAGCACCGACAGCACCAGCGTCTCGAGCAGCACCGCCTCGGCGAAGGTGGATCGGACGCTGAGGATGGGGGAGCCCGGGAAGAACAGCTCGCCCTCGCGATAGCCGTCGATCGAGCCGCCGAAGCGGTAGTCGCGCAACCAGTCGAGGGTGTCGGCATCGACGGAATCGGCCAGCGCGCGCAGTTGCTCGTCGCCGAACCGGAATCCGGCGAGGGCATCGATGACACGGCCGGTACCGGCCACGACGCCGAAACGACGACCGTCGGGGAGGCGGCGGGCGAACACCTCGAACGTGCACGACCGATGAGCGGTGCCGTCCCGTAGGGCGGCCGACACCATCGTCAGTTCATACCGATCGGTGAACATCGCTGTGTTCTCGGCGCTCACAATCACCTACCCTGGGGCCATGCGCGGACTGATGACGACCGCACGCGTACGCACCGCAGCAGGGCCGGTTGATCGCCGGACCGAGGCCAGATCGGAGCGTCGGATCACGCTCGACGGTCAGGATGAGGCTACCCCGGCGGGTACCGCGGTGGCCGAACCCGACACGGCCGATGCCGGCACCGCGATCGACCGTCCGTGGGTCACGATCGTGTGGGACGACCCGGTCAACCTGATGCGCTACGTGACGTTCGTGTTCCAGAAGGTGTTCGGCTACTCCGAGACACGGGCGTCGCAGCTGATGATGCTCGTGCACACCGAGGGCAAGGCGGTGGTCTCCAGCGGGGACCGCGACAAGATGGAGATCGACGTGCGCAAACTCCAGTCCGCCGGCCTGTGGGCGACCATGCAGCGGGACACCTGAGCGGGTGCAGAACTGGAGACGACGGGGCCGCGGCAGCTCGATCCGGATCACCACGCGGCTGGACGCCCACGAGAGTGAGCTCATCGCGTCGTTGGTGACGTCGATGACCGAGCTGCTCGACGAGCGATCCGACAGCGCCCCCACCGATGATCTGTCCGCGATCACCGGTATCGAGACCGGGCACTCGACCCCACCCGACGACGCCACCCTGGGACGGCTGCTGCCGGATTTCCATCGGCCCGATCAGGATCGCGAACTCGGCGCCGACACC
Organism: Williamsia phyllosphaerae; assembly: GCF_014635305.1. Taxonomy (NCBI): domain Bacteria; kingdom Bacillati; phylum Actinomycetota; class Actinomycetes; order Mycobacteriales; family Nocardiaceae; genus Williamsia; species Williamsia phyllosphaerae. The sequence continues at coordinate 17,565 of NZ_BMCS01000003.1, forward strand.
GTCAACGGAGATCTCAACGGTGCCCTGCGCAGCGTGCACGAGCCACACATCATCGCCGCCAAATCCGAAGCGGCACAGACGGTCCTGGCGACCCTGCCGCCCGGGGGCGGTGACGTGTCGCTGACTCCGGCGCAGGCCGAGCAGTGGCTGACCGCCGTGAACGACGTGCGCCTGGCCCTCGGCGCCATGCTCGGTGTCACCGAGAACACCCCCGACCAACTCCCGTCCGACGACCCCCAGGCCGCCCACCTCGACGTCTACCACTGGCTGACCGTCGTGCAGGAGCTGCTCGTCGTCGCCCTGATGGGCAAGTGACCTCGATGATCGGGTTCCGCACCAGCCCGACCGACTCGCTCGGGGACGTCGAAGGGATCACCGTCGGGCACGCCGACCGGCTCGACGACGACGTGCGAGTCGCCACCGACGACGTGCCCGGGGTGGGTTGGGCGACCGGTGTCACCGTGGTGTTGCTGCCCACGGGTGCGATCGCCGCGGTGGACGTGCGCGGCGGCGGTCCGGGAACCCGCGAGACCGATCTGCTCGATCCGTCGAACACGGTGCAGACCGCGCACGCGATCGTCCTGTCCGGCGGCAGCGCGTACGGACTGGCGGCGGCCGACGGCGTCATGACCGAACTCGGTTCGGCCGGAGTCGGACTGGCGATGAACCCGTTCGGGGACGTGGTGCCGATCGTGCCCGCCGCGGTCATCTTCGACCTTCCCGTCGGTGCGTGGACGGCACGACCCGACGCCGACTTCGGCGCGCGTGCGGTCCGCGCGGCCGACCGTCGCTTCGCCGTCGGGTCGGTGGGCGCGGGCACCGGTGCGCGCGCCGGGGTCCTCAAAGGCGGTGTCGGGACCGCGGGCGTCGTCCTGGACACGCCGGCCGCCCCGGGCGTGACGGTGTCGGCGCTGATGGTGGCGAACCCGGTGGGTGATGTGCTGGACCCGACGACCGGTCTGCCGTGGGGCGCCACCGACGCCGACCTCGACCACCATCGGTTGCGCAGCCCCGACGACGCCGAGCTCGACGCCTACCGGGCGCTGCGTGCCAAGTCCACGGTCCTCAACACCACCATCGGTGTCGTCGCCACCGACGCCCGTCTCGACGCCGCGTCCACCCGGCGCGTCGCGATGGCCGCGCACGACGGCATCGCCCACGCCATCCGTCCGGCCCACTCGCCGTTGGACGGCGACACCGTCTTCGCGGTCGCCACCGGTGAGCGGGTCGTGCCACCGCGACCCGAGGTCCCGGCGGGCATGAACCCCGACGTCGCGGTGCTCGCGGCCGTGTGTGAGGCCGCCGCGGTGGTGGTCCGTCGCGCCATCGTCGCCGCGGTCCTCGCCGCCGACCCCGTCGCCGCAATACCGTCTCTGGGCACGACGCTGCCCTCGGCCTGCTCTCCATCAGGCCGGATCTGATCGATCGCAGCCGGTACCCTCGAGGAGGCAGAGGCCGCGCCGCAGGGTCGGCTCTGGGCGTGAGGCGAGGAGCCGAGAACATGACCGGATACGACGCACCGACCGTGGACGCGACGGGTCGCCGCCCGCTCTGGATCCGCTCGGCGGTCGTCATGGCCGTCATCATCGCGACGCTGTACGTCGTCGAGGCCATCGACACCGCCATGAACAACCGGCTCGACGCCGACGGGATCGTCTCCCGCGACGCCGACGGACTGGTCGGCATCGTGTTCTCGCCGTTCCTGCACGACGGGTTCGCGCACCTGACCTCGAACGCCGTTCCGGGCGCGGTACTCGGGTTCCTGTTGTTGCTCGCGCGTCGGTTCGTGATCGCGACCGCGGTGGTGTGGATCGTCTCGGGCGTCGGGGTGTGGCTGTTCGGCCCCGCCGGTGCCATCACCATCGGCGCGTCCGGGATCATCTTCGGGTGGCTGGCCTTCCTGCTGGTCCGCGGACTGTTCAACCGTTCGCCGCTGCAGATCCTCCTCGGCGTCCTGCTGTTCCTCGTGTACGGCTCGGTACTGTTGGGTGTGCTCCCGAACAACAACGGCGTGTCCTGGCAGGCACATCTGTTCGGCGCGATCGGTGGGGTCCTGGCGGCTTCACTGCTCGCCGGCCGCGACCGTCGCAGCCGACAGCGTGATCCCGCGGCGGCGTCGACTCAGCTGTTCGGCGGGGACCCGACCACCTCGCCCCGTGGGACACTGCCTCGGTGACCGAGGGAAACATCGACGCACCGATCGGCATCTTCGATTCCGGTGTCGGCGGGCTCACCGTGGCCCGGGCCATCGTCGACCAACTCCCCGACGAGGACATCCTCTACGTCGGCGACACCGGCAACGGGCCCTACGGGCCGCTGACGATCCCCGACATCCGCGCGCACGCGCTGGCGATCGGTGACGACCTCGTCGAGCGAGGGGTCAAGGCGTTGGTGATCGCCTGCAACACAGCGTCATCGGCCTGCCTGCGCGATGCCCGGGAGCGGTATCCGGTGCCGGTGATCGAGGTCATCCTGCCCGCGGTCCGCCGGGCCGTCGCCACCACGAGGTCGGGTCGGATCGGGGTCATCGGAACCTCGGCCACCGTGGCGTCACGCGCCTACGACGACGCCTTCGCCGCCGCCCCCCATGCCGAGATCACCTCGGTCGCGTGTCCGCGGTTCGTCGATTTCGTCGAGCGCGGCATCACGTCGGGACGGCAGATCCTCGGCCTCGCCGAGGGATACCTCGAACCGCTGCAGCAGGCGCGCGTCGACACCGTCGTGCTGGGCTGCACCCACTACCCGCTGCTGTCGGGGGTCATCCAACTGGCGATGGGCGACGAGGTGACGCTCGTGTCCAGCGCCGAGGAGACCGCCAAGGACGTGGTGCGGGTGCTGACCCGCAACGACCTGCTGCACCCGCACACCGACCGCCAGGCGCAGCGCGTGTTCACCGCGACGGGGGACCCGGTGTCGTTCGCGCGTCTGTCCACCCGATTCCTCGGACCGTCCATCGGGCAGATCCAACACGCATAAAGCGCCATCGTCGGTGCTGTGTGGCGCGTCACGTGGCACAGTGAACGACATGCGACTGACCGTCCTGGGGAGCTCCGGCAGTGTTGCCGGGCCGGATTCACCGGCCTCGGGGTACCTCCTCACCGTGCCCGGCGAACAGCCCGTCGTGCTCGATTTCGGGCCCGGCGTACTGGGTGCGCTGCAACAGCACTCCGACCCCAACGCCGTCGCGGTGATGCTCAGTCATCTGCACGCGGATCACTGCCTGGATCTGCCCGGCATGCTGGTCTGGCGCCGCTACCATCCGGTGCCCGCCACCGCCCGCGCGCCGATGTACGGGCCCGGCGGGACCGCGATCCGGATCGGCGCGGCCTCCTCGGAGTTCGCGGGTGCGGTCGACGACATCACCGACACCTTCGACGTCCGTACCTGGGTCGACGGCGAGGCCGTCGAGATCGGCGGCATGACCGTTCTCCCGCGCCGGGTCCTGCACCCGCCGGAGACGTACGGGCTGCGGATCACCGGGCCGGCGGGGGAGGTGCTGGCGTTCAGTGGCGACAGCGCCGTGTGCGACACCCTCGTGACGCTGGCCGCCGACGCCGACGTCTTCCTCTGCGAGGCCTCCTGGACCCACGCACCGTCCGAGCGTCCGCCGGAGCTGCACCTGTCGGGTACCGAGGCCGGCGACATCGCTCGGCGTGCAGGAGTGAAATCGCTGCTGCTGACCCACATCCCGCCGTGGACGAGCACCGAGGACGTGCTCGCCGAGGCCCGCGCCGCGTACTCGGGTCCGGTCAGTGTCGCGCGGCCCGGGCTGGTCGTCGACGTCGCATGACCGAGCCGTCCGGCCACACCGGGGTGTCGTTAGAGTTGATTCCGTGAGCAGACGCGCAGACGGCAGAGCAGACGACGAGATGCGGGCGGTCCGCATCACCCGAGGATTCACCAACCACCCGGCGGGCTCGGTGCTCGTGGAGTTCGGGCAGACGCGGGTGATGTGCACGGCCAGCGTGGAAGAAGGCGTCCCCCGCTGGCGCCGCGGGTCGGGACTGGGTTGGCTGACCGCCGAGTACTCGATGCTGCCCGCCGCCACGCACAGTCGGTCCCAGCGTGAATCGGTCAAGGGCAAGATCGGTGGTCGCACCCACGAGATCAGTCGACTCATCGGCCGGTCGTTGCGTGCCTGCATCGATCTCGCGGCGCTGGGGGAGAACACCATCGCCCTCGACTGCGATGTGCTGCAGGCCGACGGCGGGACCCGGACCGCCGCCATCACCGGTGCCTATGTGGCCCTCGTCGACGCGGTGGCGTTCCTCAACGCCCGCGGCAAACTGGCCGACCCCCAGCCGATCTCGTGCGCCATCGCGGCGGTCAGTGTCGGTGTCGTGGACGGCCGCGTCCGACTCGACCTGCCCTACGAGGAGGACTCGCGCGCCGAGGTCGACATGAACGTCGTCACCACCGACGCGGGGACCCTCGTGGAGATCCAGGGCACCGGCGAGGGCGCGACGTTCGCGCGAGCGACCCTGGACAAGATGCTCGACCTCGCCGCGATCGGCACCGAGCGCCTGTTCGAGGCGCAGCGTGCGGCCCTCGACGCCCCGCGGCCCACGAGCACCGCCGAGCCCGTCGCGGACTGATGCCGACGACCCTGCTGCTGGCCAGCCGCAACGCCAAGAAGCTCGCCGAGCTGAAGCGACTGATGGTGACCGAGGCGATCGAGGGCATCGACGTCGTGGGACTCGACGAGGTGCCGCCGTTCGACGAGGCGCCCGAGATCGGCGCGACGTTCGAGGCCAACGCGCTCGCGAAGGCGGTCGACGGGTGCGCCGCGACCGGGTTGGCGTGCCTGGCCGACGACTCCGGTCTCGAGGTCGACGCCCTGCGCGGGATGCCGGGGGTGCTCTCGGCGCGGTGGTCGGGCCGCCACGGCGACGATCAGGCGAACGTCGACCTGCTTCTCGGTCAGATGACGGACGTGCCGGACGAGCGCAGGGGAGGTGCCTTCGTCTCCGCCTGCGCGGTGGTCACGCCCGACGGTGCACAGACCGTCGTCCGCGGGGAATGGCGCGGGCATGTGGCGCGCGCCCCGCTGGGGGACAACGGATTCGGTTACGACCCGATCTTCGTGCCCGACGACGACGCCGACCGTGGGGCGGGAACCGTCGCCGGCCGTACGGCCGCACAGCTGTCCGCCGCCGAGAAGGACGCGCTCAGTCACCGCTCCCGGGCGCTCGAACAGCTCATCCCGTTGCTGCGGGAGCTCGGATCTCTCGGCGGCTGAACCGCGGCCCTCAGACCGAGAACTGGGACTTGATCTCCCGGGTCCGGACATGCTCGACGTAGAACGACAGGAACGGGATCGTGCCGGCCAGCAGCGTGAACGCAGCCTTGCCGACGGGCCACCGGACCTTGATGGCCAGATCGAGCGCCATGATCAGGTACACGAAGTAGACCCAGCCGTGCACGATGGGCACGAAATCCAACGCGGCGACATCGAATCCGTACTTGAGCACCAACTCGACGACCAGCAGCAGCAGCCACAGACCAGTGATCCACGCCATCACCCGGTAGCGCAGCAGTGCGCTGCGTATCTTGTCCGGGGTGGCGGTCGCCTTCGACGCCAGCGACGGCTCGGGTGATGAGGTCACGGGTTCTCCTGCTGTGCGGGGCCGGGCTCGCTGCTCGCGAGTTCGGACAGATAACGGTTGTACTCGGCCAGGTCGCGGATCTCGGGCGGGGAGTCGTCGTCAGCGGTGACGCGGGCCGCGGTCCCGGGGCGCGGGGGGAGCAGATCGGCGGGTATCTCGGTCGCGCCCTGTGTCCGGGGCGAGAGCTTCGCGACCTCGTCGGGGTCGCTCTCGAGGACCACGAACCGGCGGTACGCGTAGATGAACATGACCCCGAACGCCGGCCACTGCAGCGCGTATCCGAGGTTCTGACCGCTACCCGAGGACGACTCGAACCGGCTCCACTGCCACCAGGCGAGCCCGAGGCAGGCGACGGCCGCGACGACGACCAGCACGATCAGTGCAGGCCTGTGTCGACGTTTCCCTTCTGGCATGGGATCGACGGTACCTGCAGCCCGAATCCGGCAGGTCAACCGGTAACGTGACGATGCACACGCGCGAGTGGCGGAATGGCAGACGCGCTGGATTTAGGTTCCAGTGTCCGACAGGACGTGGGGGTTCAAGTCCCCCCTCGCGCACGGAAGTCCCAGAACCGCGACGTTCGGAGAACCCGTGAGCATCGATGTCGACTATCTCGTGATCGGTGCCGGCGCGATGGGCATGGCCTTCGTCGACGTGATCCTCACCGAGACCGATGCCACCGTCGCTCTCGTCGACCGGTACGACCGCCCGGGCGGACACTGGACGCTCGCGTACCCGTACGTCCGCCTACATCAGCCGTCGGCGTTCTACGGGATCAACTCGCGTCGGCTCGGAGTCGACCGTGTCGACACCGTCGGTCCGAACAGTGGTCACTACGAACTCGCATCGGGCGCCGAGGTGGTCGCCTACTTCGACCAGATCATCAGCCAGCAGTTCCTTCCGACCGGACGTTTCCACTACCTGCCGATGAGCGAGAGCACCGACGACGGCGTCGTCACCTCTGTCCTCACCGGCGCGCGACAGGAGGTCCGGGCGCGAACCGTCGTGGACGCGACCTACAGCCGCGTCACCGTCCCGTCGATGCGTGCGCCCGCGTTCCCGGTGAGCCCGGAGGTGCGCTGGATGGCGCCCAACGAACTCCCCGAGATCACGCGGCCGGCCGACGGGTACGTGGTCGTCGGTGCGGGCAAGACCGGGATCGACGCGTGTCTGTGGCTGCTGGGTCGAGGGGTGGAGCCCGACGACATCCGGTGGGTCGTGCCGCGCGACTCGTGGTTGCTGGACCGCAAGAACATCCAGCCGGTCGAGGGTTTCTTCGACAGCACCGTCGGCGGATACGCGCTGCAACTGGAGGCGTCGGCGGAGGCGGAATCGGTCGACGACCTCTTCGACCGGCTCGAGGCGACCGGACAGCTCCTGCGCGTGGACCCGCAGATCCGCCCGACGATGTACCGCTGCGCGACGGTGTCGGTGGCCGAACTGCACGAACTGCGCCGAATCACCGGGGTGATCCGACTCGGGCGCGTCCGTTCGGTGGACGACGACACGATCCACCTCGACGACGGCGACGTCGAAACCACGGTGAACACGGTCCACATCGACTGCACTGCCGACGGACTGCAGCGCCGCCCCGAGACGCCGGTGTTCGCGGACAACCGCATCACCCTGCAGAGCATCAGGACGTGTCAACAGGTGTTCAGCGCAGCGCTCATCGCGCACATCGAGGCGAGCGGTTCCGACGACGAGCACAAGAACTCGCTCTGCGCGGTGATCGCGCACCCCGACTCCGACATCGACTGGCTGCGAACCACTCTCGCGAACACCCGGTCCCTCACTCGGTGGGCGCGCGAACCCGGACTCGGTGAATGGCTCGAGGCGTCTCGCTTGAACAGCATGCGCATCGGCGACGCGAGCAAGCTCACGCCCGAGCAGATGGAGGTGTCCATGCGCGTGCTGCGGAACTTGGGTCGCGCCATCCGTAACCTCGATCGATTGCTCGAGGGGTCCCCGGCGTAGTGGCCTTGCGTTCTCCGTGAGTCGGAGAGTGGACGATCGGGCTGTCCGCGGCCAGCATGGAGGCATGCTCCCCGTCCTGGACCTGTCGACCGCCGACGCCGACCCGGATGCGTTCCGAACCGCTGTCCGCGAGGCCGCGCACACCCACGGGTTCTTCTATCTCGTCGGCCACGGGTTCGGTTCTGACCGTTTCGACGAGGTGCTCAGCCTGGCCCGGCAGTTCTTCGCGCTGCCTGCCGAGGAGAAGGACGAGATCAGCCAGCTCGAGAGCCCGCACTTCCGGGGCTGGTCGCGACTCGGTGGCGAGCTGACCAACGGCGCGGTGGACTGGCGCGAACAGATCGACATCGGACCGCAGCGTCCGGCCGTCGTCGACGCCGAGGGGTACTGGAACCTGCAGGGTCCCAACCTGTGGCCGACCAACCCACCGGGGTTCCGGCGCGCGTTCGAACGGTGGTCCGACGACCTTGCCGAGGTGGGGATGCGACTGCTGCGCCAGTGGGCCGTGTCCCTGGGTGCCACCGAGGACCACTTCGACGCCGCGTTCGCGGACGCGCCCGCGACCCTGATGAAGGTCGTGCGCTACCCGGGCAGCGCCGAGCACCCACAGGGGGTGGGCGCGCACAAGGACTCCGGGGTGCTGACCCTGCTGCTGGTGGAACCGGGGTCGACCGGTCTTCAGGTGCAGACCGGCGACGACAGATGGATCGACGCCCCGCCGCTGGAGGGGGCGTTCATCGTCAACACCGGTGAGCTGCTCGAGGTGGCGTCCGGCGGCTACCTGCGGGCCACCCGTCATCGGGTCCTCGCGCCCCGGCCGGGCACCGACCGGATCTCGATCCCGTACTTCTTCAACCCGGCCCTCGACGCCGTGATCGACATCATCGATTTGCCCGAAGGACTGGCCGACCTCGCGCACGGCGTCGAGGCGGATCCGGACAACCCGATCTTCTCCACCTACGGGGAGAACGCCTGGAAATCACGCACGCGGGCGCACCCGGATGTCGCGGAACGACATCACGGGATTCCGCCCGCGCGCTGATGACTCGGGTCAGTCGACCTGCATCTCGCCCATCGGACCCCAGCCCTCTGCGCCGATCTTCTCGCTGATGATCTTCGGTGTGTGCGCCAGGTACTGCGGCAGCTCGGAGACGGCCTTCTGGAAATGATCGCTACCGACGTGTGCCTCGGCGGCGTCGTCGGCGAAGCCCTCGGTGAGGACGTATTCGTTCGGGTTGTCGAGGCTGCGCGCCCAGTCGAAGAACAGGTTGCCCTCCTCGCCGCGGGTGTTCGCGGTGAACTCGGCGACCAGCTCGGGCCACCGGTCCGTGAACTCGGGCTTCGTCTCGAATTTCACGACGATCAAAATCATGGATGCGCTCCTGGGATGTGGTGAACGGTTCCCTGCCACGGTACGTGGCGGACTCGATCGGTCGACCGGATCTTCACGGGGTGAGGATGGCGCGACCACGGACGTTGCCGGCGTCGAGATCGTCGATCGCACTCTGGAAGTCGTCGAGCGAGTATTTCGCGGTGTGGAGGTTCACCGCGCCGCGCGCCGCCAGCTGCATCAGGTCGCACAGATCGTTGTACGAGCCGACCAGGTTGCCCACGATGTTCTTCTCGGCCGAGATCAGATCGATGGACGGGACGTCGATGTTCTCGCCGTACCCGACGATGTGATAATCGCCCGCTGGCCGTGTCATCGCCAGACCCTCTGCGGTCGTTCCGTTTTCGCCGACGAAGTCGATCACGACCTCGGCACCGTTCCCGCCCGTCATCTCCAGGATCTGCTCCACCTGGGTGCCGTCGGCCACGATCCCTCGGTCGGCGCCGATGGATTCCGCCAACTTCAGCGCCTGTTCGTTGCGGTCGACGACGATCAGTTCGGCGGGAGTCAGAGCTTTGAGAACCTGGATCCCGATGTGCCCCAGTCCTCCTGCGCCGATCACCACGCATTTGTCGCGAGGGGTGAGCCGCTTCGCGGCCTTGGCCGCCGCGTGGTACGCGGTGAGCCCGGCATCTGCGAGCGCCGCCACATCAGCGGGCTCGAGTGCGTCGTCGATTTTGACGACACTGCGTGCCGAGGTCTTGATGTACTCCGCGTAGCCACCGTTGGTGTCGATCCCGGGGAACTGGTTGACCTCGCAGTGCACGTCGTCGCCGGACCGGCAGGCCCGGCACAGGCCGCACGTGATGAGCGGGTGCAGGATCACCTTGTCGCCCTCGGCCACGTTGGTGACCGCAGAGCCGACCGCTGCGACCCAGCCGGCGTTCTCGTGTCCGATCGTGTACGGGAGCGTCACCTGGGATTTCTCGGCCCACTGGCCCTCGAGGATGTGCAGATCGGTACGGCAGACGCCGGCCCCTCCGATCTTCACCACCACGTCGAACGGTCCGCTCGGGGTGGGGATCGGGAGCTCGGTCATCTCGAGTTTCTGGTGGTAGCCGACCACCTGGACGGCGCGCATCGTGCTCATGGGGTGTTCCTTGTCTTCACAGGTTCGGGTGGGGGAGTCAGGCGGGCATGGTGAGCGCGGACAGCGGGACGAAGGTCCCGGTGTCGGACGGGGTGTCGCCCGCGGTGCGCGGACCGACCGCGTCGTCGCCGTAGCGGGTCCGGAGCAGACCGCGACAGAAGTGTGCGTTGCCGTCGATGGAGATGCGGGTCGAGCGTGCGCGTCGCAGGGCCATCGGAACGGCGTCCGGTGCGTACCCGACGCCGCGGTGATCGACCATCACCAGATCGTCTGCCTCGGTCGACAATCCGATGCTACGACGTCTCCGTAACAACGACTCGGTGATGTCGTCGGCGGGCAGGGCGTCGAGACGCACCGCCCCCAGCTCCGAGACGTCGAACTCGCGATCACACCGCAGGATCGCAGTGAGGCAACGCTCCATCGCGGCGGTGTGTGCCTTGCGGAGAAACGTCTCGCGGAGTTCGGACAGATCGTCGAGGGCCTCGTGCCGAAAGGTACCGCGGTAGCCGGCGTCGGCCGCCAGTCCGGTGTTGATGATGTCGGAGTCGTGGTGATCGTCGAGTTCCACCGTGACCGAGCCCGTCCACTCCAACGCCGTCAGTACGTCTTTGGCGTCCGACGCCATCAGATACGCGAAGTTCGGTGCACAGAACGACGTCGGCAGACGCAGGTGCACCGACACCGCGCCGTCGGCGGAGACCTCGAGGGACCGGACGAACCCGAGGTCGGTGATGGGCTCGTCGAGTTCGGGATCGATCACCACGTCGAGCGCATGCCACGCCGAGTCGCGTCGTTGCTGATCGTCCATCTCACGCACCGACCATCTCGTCGGCGCCCCGCGGTCCGACCGACGTCTCGTCGGCGGCGGCGACCTGCAGTTCGGCAGGCACCGGGATGTCGTACATCGCAGCGGCATTGAGGCCGAGGATCTTCTTCTTCTGATCCGTGGTCAGCTGCGGGTACTCACCCAACTCGTCGGGGATCTGGAAATCGACGAACGACTCGATCAGCCACCGCGGCGTCCAGATGGCGTAGTCGGAGGAGAACTGGATGCGATCCTCTCCGATCCAGTAGAGGAGTTCGCCGAGGATCTGGGCGAAGTACTTCGGTCGGCTGTGGATGAACGGCATCGCGACCGCCAACCCGGCGTGGACGTTCGGTTCCTGGGTGGCGATCCAGCAGAAGTCCTCCAGTCGCGGCAGACCGCAGTGTTCGACCACGAAGTTGAGGTCGGTGAAGTCCGACGCCACGTGGTCGACATCGGCGACATCGAACGCATCGCGGTCGAGCGGTCGGATGGTGGGGCCCTTGTGCACGTGGATGTTGCGGATGCCGAGTTCGCGACAGGCCTGGAAGTAGCGGTAGGCCCACGGGTCGTCGAGCTTGTAGCCGCGGGAGTCGCCGTGCCATTCGGCGGTGTACAGCTTCACGCCCTTGAGGTGGTACTTCTCTGCGTCGAGACGCAGTTGGTCGAGTCCCTGCTCGCCGTTGCGGGGATCGAAGTGGTGGTTGTAGGTCAGCTTGTCGGGGTGCTCGGCGGCGAGCTCGGACGCCTCATCGGTCTGCCCGAAACCCTTGTAGTAGAACTCGCCGAGGTGCGCCGGCTGAAAGATGGCGTGGTCGACGTAGCCGTCGGCGAACAGGTCCTTCATCAGGCGCTCACCGCCCTGGTAGAGGTAGTCGTCGTAGTCCCAGACCTCGCTCTCCGGCGAGAGGTTGCGGTGGTAGTCGTAGAAGCAGTCGATGAACTGCTTGCCGTGGATGTTGCGCTGGTTCTCCTCGCGCGCATCCCAGAGTGCGACGTGCGCGTCGACGATGAAGTACTTCTCGCCGTTCTTCTCGTACATGGGGGTCCCTCCTGGTTTGTGACTGGTGTCACAGGCTGTGGAGTCGACATTAGGAGGCCGATATGGCCGAACCCTGTGGTCGGTGTCTCAATCTGAGACGCGCCACCGCCGTCAGCCGCGGCGTCGCCGTGGTCCCCTCTTGTAACGTGGATCACATCGGGTGATGCGCCCGTGGTGGAGGTGTGGCGGTGTCCGAGAGGTTGCCGGAGCGGGCGAGGCAGGGTGCCGTCGTGTTCGGGTCCGCCGCGGACGTGCCACGTCGTCTGCTCGCGTCGTGGCAGCGCAGCGAGGAGTACGGGGTCTCGCTCGACTCGGTCGAACCGGTGTTCACCGGTACCGACGACCTCGGATCGCTGTTCTTCGAATGTGGCAACGAAGTCCTCATGGACCTGCACCGGACGCTGGCCACCGAGCCGGTCAGCATGATGCTCACCGACGCCGACGGTGTCGTGCTGAGCCGGATGAGTGGCGACCACTCGTTGCTGCGCGCTCTCGACGACGTCCATCTCGCACCGGGTTTCGCCTACTCCGAACGGGAGGTGGGCACGAACGGTCTGGGGCTGGCCCTGGCCGACCGTGTCCCGACCCTGGTCAGGGCCGATCAGCACTACGCGCAGAACCTGTGCTCGTTCACGTGCGCGGCGGTGCCGGTCATCGAACCCGTGTCCGGGCGTCTCGAGGGCAGCGTCAATCTCACGACGTGGTCGAGGTCGTCGAGCGAGCTGCTCCTGGCGTTGGCCCGGTCGGCGGCGAGCACCACCGCGGCGCTGATGCTCGCGCGGACCTCCGGCCGGACATCGCGCCCGACGCCGCGCGGCCGTGTGTTCCGGGTCGAGGTCCCGCGCCTCGAACCCGGTTCGGGAACCGTCCACTCGCTGTCCGACGCGTGGAACGAAGCGGTCTCGGCCGCCGAGGGGGCGATGTCGACGGGCAACGTCGTCGCGGCCATCGGCGAGCCCGGCGCAGGCAGGTCGACAGCGCTCGCACAGGCCGCCCGCCATGTGCACCCCCGGGATCGGATCCTCTCGGCCGAGGCCCCGGCGCCGTCGGATCTGCAGACCTGGCTCGGCCTGTGGACACCCGAACTGGGCAAGTCGCACACCGCGGTCATCGTGCGAGACGTGGACTCGCTGCCCATCTGGGTCGCCGATCAGCTGGCCGAACTCGTTGTGCGATCGCGGACCCAGTCGGTACTGCCGTTCGCGATGAGCGCCGAGCGTTTCGAGGACATCCCGCCACCGCTGGCCGCTCTGGTCGACACGGTGGTCGCGATCCCACCGTTGCGCGAGCGCAGCGCCGACGTGCTTCCGCTGGCGCACCACATGGCGACCAGGGCGCGCGGTCGTGATGTCGTCATCGCGCCCGCGGCGGGGCGGGCCCTGCAGGGCTTCGACTGGCCCGGCAACGTCGCTCAGTTGACGCGGGTGATCTCGCATGCAACGAGTCGTGCCGACGTGATCGACGTGTCGGGCCTGCCGCACGAGGTCCTCGCCGGGTCGGCGCGGCACCTGTCGCGGATCGAGGCGTTCGAACGGGGCGAGATCATCCGGGTCCTCGCCACCGGCAACCCGACCATGGCCGACGCGGCCCACGAACTGGGGATGAGTCGGGCGACCCTCTACCGCAAGGTCGGTCAGTACAACATCCGCGTCGCGCGCGACCGATAAATCGTTCCCGCTCCCGAGAGCAGGTTCCGAAATTCGCTCTTGCCCTCGTCGGTACATGTACGTACCGTGGGCCCGGTACAAACGTGTACCAAGGGAGGCGCGATGAGCACGCGAACGATCGGCGCAGCGGACGACACCGTGGTGCTGCCGCCGGGCACGGCGATGCCCGGTCTCCTGCAGGGGATCTCGGCGCTCCGTGACCGCCGCGCCGCGCTGATGCGATTGCGGGATCGTGTCGGTCCCGACTTCACCATCAAGCTGCCGACCTTCGGGACCGTCGTGGTCATCAGCGAGCCGGACGAGGTCCGCCAGATCTTCAAGACGCGGCCCGAGGATCTCGATCAGATCGAGGCGAATCTCGGCCGCGTCCTGGGCCCGAACTCGTTGTTCGCGCTCGAGGGCCGCCGGCACAAGGATCAGCGCAAGCTGTTGGTCCCGCCCTTCCACGGTCGCCGACTGGCGGGCTACGAATCGGTGATGGTCGACGAGGCGTCGCGGGAGTTCGCGGCCTGGCCGCAGGGTCGCGAGCGCAGCGTCCTCGACCCGATGATGTCGATCACGCTGAACATCATCCTGCGGGCCGTGTTCGGCGCCCAGGGCGCCGAGTTCGCCCGGTTGCGTGCCGTGATCCCGCCGATGGTCGAACTCGGCTCGAAACTGATCGTAATACCCGTGCCCACCTGGGACCTCGGCCGCTTCAGTCCGTGGGGACGGCTGAACCGGTACCGCCGCGAGTACGACGCGATCGTCGACGGACTGATCGCCACGGCCGGCGCCGATCCCGATCTCGCCGATCGCAACGACGTGCTCGCGATGATGGTCCAGAGTCGTTACGACGACGGCTCGGCGATGAGCAACGCCGAGATCTCCGACCAGTTGCTCACCCTGTTGACCGCCGGACACGAGACCACCGCGACCACGCTGGCGTGGGCGATCGAGCGGTTACGACGCCATCCGGCGATCCTCGATCGCCTGGTCGCCGAGGTGGACGCGGGTGTCGACGATCTGCTGACCGCGGTGATCCTCGAGGTGCAACGCACACGTCCGGTCATCGACTCGACGTTTCGCCAGGTGAAGGCCCCGAGCTACGCGCTCGGGCCGTGGGTGTTGCCCCGGGGGCAGAACATCATGGTCGGTATCGACCTGGTCCACACCGACGACGCCGTGTTCGTCGACGCCGCGCGCTTCGACCCCGACCGGTTCCTGGGCTCGCGACCCGACCCGCACGAGTGGATCCCGTTCGGAGGTGGCGTCCGGCGTTGCATAGGCGCCGCGTTCGCGACGATGGAACTGCACACCGTACTGCGCACGCTCCTCACCGGTTGGACCATCGAGCCGACCGCGGCACCGGACGAGAGTTGGCATTCGCGGGGTGTCGCGTTCGCGCCCGGATCGGGCGGGCGGGTCGTGGTCCGCAGACGGACCTGAGCGATCCGGCTGCCCGCCGATGCCAACCGTGCTCAACAGGTGTTGTCAACAGTCACTATTGCGTGGATCACACCGTGTTGGCGACACTTGGTCAGATGACATCGACGCAGCCGGAGTGTGTGGACGTGGTCGTCGTCGGCGCCGGGTTGTCCGGCGTCGGGGCCGCGCACCACGTTCGCGAGGCGTTTCCCGACGGGTCCTGCGTCGTCCTCGAGGCGCGTGAACGCATCGGGGGGACGTGGGATCTGTTCCGCTATCCCGGGGTGCGGTGTGACTCGGACATGCAGAGCCTCAGCTATCGCTTCCGTCCCTGGTCCTCGTCCGACTCGATCGTCTCCGGCGCCGACATCCGTGAGTACATCGAGCAGACCGCTGCCGACGACGGCACCGACGCTCGGATCCGCTTCGGTCACAAGGTGATCCGGGCGGACTTCTGCACCGAGACCGCCACCTGGACGGTCGTGGCCCTGCGCGGTCACACCGCCGTCGAGTTCACCTGCCGGTTCCTCTACCTGTGCACCGGCTATTACGACTACGAGCGCGGGCACACCCCGGAGTTACCCGGTCAGTCCGAGTTCACCGGCCCGGTGGTCCATCCGCAACAGTGGCCCGCCGACCTCGACCACGCGGGTAAGCGGGTGGTGGTGATCGGCAGCGGCGCCACCGCGATCACACTCGTGCCCGCGCTCGCGGAGACCGCCGCACACGTGGTCATGCTCCAACGATCGCCGACGTACGTGATGGCGTTCCCGCGCCGGGACACACTCGACGAGAGGCTCGGTCGCGTCATCGGGCCGCGGCGCGCCGCAGGGCTGACGCGATGGAAGAACATCGCGATCGACACCGCGCTGTACCACTCGTGCAAGCGCTGGCCGACCTACATGCGCTCGGTCATCCGCAAGGAGAACGCCGCCCAACTGCCGTCCGACTTCGACCTCGACCGACACTTCACCCCGCGTTACGACCCATGGGATCAGCGGATGTGCCTCGCCCCCGACGGCGACATCTTCGCCGTATTGTCGGACGGACGCGCCTCGATCGTCACCGACGTGATCGATGAGATCACCTCCGACGGAGTCGCATTGGCCTCGGGTGAGCACCTCGACGCCGACATCCTCGTCACCGCGACCGGATTGCAGATGCTGGCGTTCGGCGCCATCGACATCGCCGTCGACGGTGCGGCGGTGGCTCCGTCGGAGACCCTGACCTACAAGGGGATGATGCTCAGCGGGGTACCGAATCTCGTGTTCACGATCGGCTACACGAACGCCTCCTGGACGCTCAAGGCCGATCTCGTGGGGGAGCACTTCCGGCGGATGGTCGCCCACATGGACGCGCGCGGTTTCGACCATTTCGTCCCCGTCCGCCCGGACGACATGGCCGAGGAACCGTTGCTCGACTGCGAGGCCAACTACATCCTGCGGTCGATCGACACCTTCCCCCGCGCCGGTACCAGGTCGCCGTGGCAGCTGGGGATGAGCTACTTCCACGACATCGTCGCCCTGCGGTACGCCCGTCTCGGGGACCCGGCCATGCGATTCGCACGCAGTGCGCGCGCAAGCGGCCGCATCGGGAGCGTTCCTTCGTAGAATCGGTTCTCGTGACCGACACATCGCCACCGAGAACGCTGCGCATCGAGCTGCCCGAACTCACGATCACCGCCTTGACCTGGGGTCCCGACGACGGTCCGCTGGCCATCGCGCTACACGGTTATCCCGATTCGGCGTGGTCCTGGCGGCATCTCGGGCCCGCGCTGGCCGAACGTGGGTATCGCGTCGTCGCACCGTTCACCCGCGGGTACGCACCCACCGACATACCGGCCGACGGCGACTTCCACATCGGAGCGCTGATGCACGACGCCATCGGCGTGCACCATGCACTGGGCGGGGGAAGGGACGCGGTGCTGATCGGACACGACTGGGGTGCGCTGACGGCCAACGCGATCGGCGCCCACCGGAAGTCACCGTTTCGGGCCGTGGTGTCGATGTCGGTGCCGCCGGTCCCGGCGATGACGAGGTCGGATCTCGATCCGCGCACACGATTCGGTCTCCTACGCCGTCAGGCGCGCATGAGTTGGTACATCTTCTTCAACCAGATCCCGGTCGTGTCCGAGCGTTCCCTGGACCGCTTGATCCCGAAACTGTGGCGGGACTGGTCGCCCGGCCACGATGCCACCGAGGATGTCGCGCACGTGTTCGACGCGCTGCCCACGCTCGAGAACCGCAGGGCGGCACTGCAGTACTACCGGTCGGTGGCAGGCCCCGGCCGTCCCGCGGCCCGGTATCGCGAACTCCACGACTCGTGGCGGCGGGCACCGAGGGTTCCGACGCTGTACCTGCACGGCGCGGACGACGGATGCATGCGGGTCGAGCTCGTCTCGTCGGTGCGCGAGATCCTTCCCGAGGGGAGTCGGGTGGCGATCATCGACGGGGCGGGCCACTTCCTGCAGGTGGAACAGCCCGAGGCCGTGAACGCCGCGATCCTCGACTTCCTGGGCGGCTGAGACGTCCGTCAGCGTGTGACGTCCGACCGGCGGCGGGCCATCCTGACCGCGAGGACGGGCGCGCGATGCAGTTTGTCCAGCCCGACGTGACGTCGGAACTCCGCCCACGCCCAACAGAGGCCGAACACGCCCAGCGCGATACCGGTGGCGACACCGTCGGACCACGGGGCGATGACGATGATCGGTAGCACCATCAGCAGAACCGACTGGAGCACATAGGAATCGAGGCTGCGCGAGCCCACCTGACACAGCGGACGCAGCCAGTCCCGACGCCACCACCCGATCATGATGTGCAGGACGGCATACACCGCGGGGACCATGGTCCACGCCGCGACGGCGCGACCGGGACCGAAGTCGAGTTTGTCGACCAGCAGTGCGTCCGTGGTGGCCGCGGTATCGGCGGTGTGCAGCGCGATCGACACCGCGGCCCCGAGGGCGGCCACGAGCACCACCGGTATGGCTGCGCGGACCAGCAGCGGGCCCAGTTGCCGCTCGTGCCACAGCCATCCGACCACGAGGGCGGGGACGAAGATGATCTGCCACATCGCCCAGTTCTGGATCTCGGGCTGCTCGGCGGTACTCGAGATGTAGAACCACGCAGGCGAATCGACGAGTGCGACCGCGTACAGCGCGAGCGACGCGGCGAGGACCACCGGCCACGCGCCCCGTCGCAGCAGCGGCAGAACCAGAGCCGTGATCGCGATGAGGACCAGGTACAGCACCAGGATGTTGCCGCCGCCAGGGAGATACCGCAGCGTCAGCGCCCACCAGAGTCCCTGCGACCAATCGGCCACGGGCAGAAGGAACGTCAGCTCGGTGTGGCCGCCCAGCGACACCGCGACGGCCGTGAGCGCGAGCAGTACCTGACACAGGTAGATGACCGCGGCGCGGCAGATGATCCGCCGCCATGACTCGCGCAGCGACCCGGTCCGGTCCGACCAACCGCGGTGCACGATCCCCAGCAGCAGCCCCGACAGGAGCACGAAAGCCGACGCACCGTCCGCATAGGGGAACACGTGCGTCGGCTTCGCGAGATCGGTACCGAGCGCGAAATGACCGCTGACCATGCTGAAGATGGCCAGACCGCGCGTGGCGTCGATCGCACGGTCCCGGGTCATCTCGGGTGGAACGTTACCGCTTGGTGTACAGCTCCTCGATCTCGTCCCCGTGCGCCTGATGGATGACGTTGCGCTTCAGCTTCATCGTCGGGGTGATCTCGCCCGACTCGATGGTGAAGTCGGTGTCGAGGATGGTGAACTTCTTGATGGCCTCGGCCTTGGACACCTTGTTGTTCGCCGTCTTCACCGCGCCGTCGATCTCCGCGAGGAGCGTCTCGTTGTGGGTGAGGTCGGCGATCGGGGTGTCGGCGGGCAGGTTGTTGCGCTCGAGCCAGCCGGGCACGGCCTCGGGGTCGAGCGTGACCAGAGCCGCGATGAACGGCTTGTTGTCACCCACCACGAGGCACTGGCTCACCATCGGGTGCGCTCGGATCGAGTCCTCCAGCGGCGCGGGGGAGACGTTCTTGCCACCCGCGGTGACGATGAGTTCCTTCTTGCGGCCGGTGATCGAGAGGTACCCGTCGTCGAGCGCACCGATGTCGCCGGTGCGGAACCATCCGTCGACGATCGCGTCGGCGGTCGCCTCGGGGTTGTGCCAGTAGCCCTCGAACACCATGGGGCCCTTGAGCAACACCTCGCCGTCCTCGGCGATCCGGACCGAGGCCCCCGCGACCGGCCGGCCGACGGTGCCTACCTTCTGCGCGGTGGGAGTGTTCACCGTCACCGCGGCGGCGGTCTCGGACAGGCCGTAGCCCTCGTAGACGGGGATGCCCACGCCACGGAAGAAGTGACCGAGGCGATCACCGAGCGGTGCGCCGCCGGAGATGGCGTCGGTGCACTTGCCGCCGAGCGCGGCGCGGAGCTTGGAGTAGACCAGGACGTCGAACAGCTTGTGCTTGGCCTTGAGGGCGATGCCCGCGGAGCCGGTCTCCTGGCTGCGGCTGTACTCGATCGCGGTGTCGGCGGCGCGATCGAAGATCTTGCCCTTGCCGCCGTCGTAGGCCTTCTGCTTGGCGCTGTTGTAGACCTTCTCGAACACCCGGGGCACCGACAGGATGTAGCTCGGCTGGAATTTCTCGAAGTCGCTGAGCAGGTTCGTGATGTCGTTGGTGTGGCCGAGCACGACGCCGTTCTCCACCGACGCGACCGCCACGACGCGGGCGAAGATGTGGGCGAGCGGCAGGAACAGCAGCGTGGAGCGGCCCTCGGACATCATGTCGCCGATGACCTCTCGGACGCTCTTGCACTCGGCCAGGAAGTTCTCGTGCGTCAGCGCGACGCCCTTGGGGTTGCCCGTGGTACCCGAGGTGTAGACGAGCGTGGCCATGTCCGAGGACTTGATACCGCTGCGTCGTGCGTCGAGCTCGTCGTCGGCGACGTCGGCACCGCGGGCGGCCAGCGCGTCGAGGATGCCGTCCTCGATGACGAGGGTCTCCCGCAGCGACCCCGACGCCGCGTCGATGACGTCGGCGTGGGCGCTGCGCTGCGACTGGTTCTCCACGATGAGCAGCGACGTGCCCGAGTCGGAGAGGATGTACTTCACCTGATCCGACGCCGAGGTCTCGTAGATCGCGACCGTGGACGCACCCGCACGCCAGATCGCGTAGTCGAGCACCGTCCACTCGTAGCGGGTGGACGACAGGATGGCCACGCGGTCACCCGCCGCCACGCCGGCGCCGATGAGGCCCTTGGCCGCGGAATCGATCTGGTCGGCGAACTCGCGAGCCTTGACCGTCGTCCAGGTGTCGCCGGAGCGACGACGGAACAGCTCCAGGTCGGGACGCTCGCTCCGGTAGCGCAGTGGTGCGTCGATGATCGATGCATCGTCGGCGACGACGAACTTCGCGGGAGTGGTCGCTTCCAGCACGGGGGCCTCCATTTTTCCAATCGTGTCCCTGCGTCGAGAATCGGACAATTCCGACTGACGGGACGACTGTGACACAGATTACCTGTGCCACCGGTGAAGGAAACCGTAGCAACGAGCATTGAGACGGTCGTCGGCGCACGCGCCGAGTGGGCATGTTTCTCGAATAACGATCTGCCTCCTCCGGCGGCTAGAGTGCTGTGCAATGACAGATCAATCCCCGCAGCACGACGAGGACCGGGGTACCACCCACGGCCAGGTGCCGGGAAGAGCCGGAGAAGCAGTGAGCGACAGCGGGATGGAGACCACCACATCGGTCTCGTTCGCAGACCTCGACATCGAACCCCGCGTGATGCAGGCGCTCAACGATGTCGGTTACGAGACACCGTCGCCGATCCAGGCGGAGACCATCCCGCCCTTGATGGCGGGTCGCGACGTCGTCGGTTTGGCGCAGACCGGAACCGGCAAGACCGCCGCCTTCGCGATCCCGGTCCTCTCGAAGATCGCCGGTGGTGGCAAGAAGCCCCGCGCCCTCGTCCTCGCGCCGACCCGTGAGCTCGCGCTCCAGGTCGCCGAGGCGTTCGGCAAGTACGCCGCACATCTGCCCGACATCCGCGTCCTGCCGATCTACGGCGGCCAGAGCTACGGCGTCCAGCTCTCCGGTCTCCGTCGTGGTGCGCAGATCGTGGTCGGCACGCCCGGCCGCGTCATCGACCACCTCGACAAGGGCACCCTCGACATCTCCGAGCTCGACTTCCTCGTCCTCGACGAGGCCGACGAGATGCTGACGATGGGTTTCGCCGAGGACGTGGAGCGGATCCTGCGCGACACCCCGGACAGCAAGCAGGTCGCACTGTTCTCGGCGACGATGCCCAAGGCGATCGGTCGGCTGGCGCAGAAGTACCTGAAGAGCCCGGTCGAGATCACCGTCAAGGCCAAGACGCAGACCGCGCAGAACACGACGCAGCGCTACCTGCAGGTCTCGCACCAGCGCAAGCTCGACGCGTTGACGCGCGTGCTCGAGGTCGAGTCGTTCGACGCGATGATCATCTTCGTCCGCACCAAGTCGGCCACCGAGGAACTCGCCGAGAAGCTGCGCTCCCGTGGGTTCTCCGCGGTGGCCATCAACGGCGACATCGTGCAGGCCCAACGTGAGCGGACCATCGCGTCGCTGCGCAGCGGCAGCCTCGACATCCTCGTGGCGACCGACGTCGCCGCCCGTGGTCTCGACGTCGAACGCATCTCGCACGTCGTCAACTACGACATCCCGCACGACACCGAGTCCTACGTCCACCGCATCGGTCGTACCGGTCGCGCAGGTCGGTCGGGCAACGCGCTGCTGTTCATCACCCCGCGCGAGCGGCATCTGCTGCGGTCGATCGAGAAGGCGACCCGTCAGCCGATCACCGAGATCGGTCTGCCGAGCGTCGACGACGTCAACGCCCAGCGCGTGGCCAAGTTCGGTGAGTCGATCACCGAGAACCTGGGTTCGGACAACATCGCGATGTTCCGTCGTCTGATCGAGAACTACGCGCAGGAGAACGACGTCGCGATGGCCGACATCGCCGCGGCGCTCGCACTCGAGACGCGCGACGGTGGCTTCCTGCTCAGCCCCGATCCGCCGGCGAGCGAGCGGTCGAAGGGGCCGGACCGCCCCGAGCGCAAGCAGCGGGACGGCGGCACCAACTTCGCGACGTACCGCATCGCGGTCGGCAAGAAGGACCGTGTCACCCCGGGTGCCATCGTCGGCGCGATCGCCAACGAGGGCGGTCTGACCCGTGGCGACTTCGGGCACATCAGCATCCGTAACGACTACAGCCTCGTCGAGCTGCCCGATGATCTCGGCCGCGAGACGCTGACGCTGTTGCGCGGGACGAAGATCTCCAACGTCCCGATCAACATCACCCGTGATGAGGGCGGACCGCGTGGTCGGTCGGCCGCACGCAACGGCGGAGGGCGCGGCGGACCGCGCGATTTCGGTGGTCGTCGGGGTGCGCAACCTCGTGTCGCCGGTCGCGGCCGGAGCTGAGACCCGACCGAGACTTCCACCCTCGGCCACCGACGAAACTTTCCCGTAACATCTTGGCGTTGCCCGACGACACACCCGTCACGGGAGTCCGCGCAACATCGTGGTCGTTCGAATCGGCTTCCGCGACAGACAAGATCAATTCGGTAACAGGATCGGTGGAATCCCCGGTGTCAGTGGTGGATCGTATCTCGGCTACAGAAGCGGCCGAGCACACGCAGCAAGGCAGTGCAGTGGTGGTGGACATGCGTCCCCAGGTGGTTCGCCATCAGGGGAGCCTGCCCGGAGCGGTGGTCGTCGAGCCCGCTGACCTCACCGCCGCGTTCACCCCGACCTCGCCGCGCCGTGTCGCGTGCATCCACGATCTGAACATCGAGATCGCGATCGTCTCGGTCCAGGCGCAGGCGCGCCGGATCGCCGAACAGATCGCCGCCCTCGGATACACCAACGTCCGCTATGTCGACGGTGGTTTCCCCGCGTTCCGCTCGGCCCTGCTCGCCGGCTGAACCACCCGGGCTCATCCTTCCGGCACCGCGATCTGCGGTCGCCCACACCCCGGCCGGGTTGTCCAATAGTGTGATCACCCATGAATGTGATGGTCACCGCCCGACCGGGTAGCGTTCTTCTCACACAGGTCGCGTGTCGACCTGAGGTAGACGTGCAGAGCACTCCGACCCTCGACCGGCGATCGTGTGGGTGAAAAGGACCTGATGACCGAACCGATGTCCGGCGACGACCGTCGCGCCCGGGTGTTACGACTCCTGCAGTTCCTGCACGAGCTGATCCGGGCGCGGTCCACGGTGGTCCGACACGTCGACGACCACGAGGCGACCGTCTGGTTGGGCGACGATCTCGGCGCCCCGGTACGCACCAAGGCGGCGCCGGGGGAGCGGTGCGTCGAACTGACCGCCACGGGTGGCGCGGCGACCGCGTTCGGGCAGGTCGCGCGCATGCTCGACGACCTCGCCGAGCGACCCGAGTCGCTCGAACTCGTCATCGGTACCGGGTTGCTGACCGTGACGTCGTCCGACGGCACCACCTCGGTCAACGAACACCTCGTCACCCAGGCCGTCGTCGCCGAACACGATCACTCGACCGGCGTCATCACCATCGGTCTCGCGGGTGACTCGGTCCCCGAACTGCAGGACAGTCATCTGCTCACCGGCATCGACGGTTTCGACCTGAGCCGGTCGTCTCCGATCGCCGTCGCGCTGGGCAGCCAGCCGTCCGCGCTCGCCGCGCCGGTGGCCGAGCTCCTCGAGCAGTGGGCGGCGGAGGTACCGGCCGACCCGTCGACGGTGTCGGTGCAACCGCGTCCGGCGCTGATCCTGCGCAACCGCGGCTCGGGTGCGGTGCTGAGTTACTACGAGGCGATGATCTCGGCGCTACGCGACGAGTCGGTCGACATCCCGATCGGGTTGGCACAGCTCGTCGAGCCGATCGAATCCGCGGAGCGCGTCGAGCGTCTCGCCGCGGCCGGCGCGATGTCGGCGGGCGAACTCGTCGAGGACGCGCTCTATCCGCTGCCGTCGAACGTCGAACAGCGCGACATCCTGGCTCAACTCGGACTCGACAGCGGTGTCGTCGTCGAGGGGCCCCCGGGTACCGGTAAGACCCACACCATCGCCAACCTGATGTCGGCGCTGCTGGCCAAGGGTCAGCGCGTCCTCGTGGTGAGCGAGAAGGCCCAGGCGCTGCAGGTCCTTCGCGACAAGCTCCCCCCGGAGCTGCGCGAGTTGGCCGTCGCCATCACCGACGTCACCAAGGACGGCTCGACGTCGCTGGTGGAGAGCGTCGGGTCGATCGCCGCCCGCAAGGGGACCTTTCAGTCGCGCGTGGTGACCTCGGAGATCAAGAACCTCCGATCCAAGCGTGACCAGGCCCGGGCCAAGCGCGAACAGACACTGCGCGAGATCTGGCAGCTGCGCGAGTCGGAGACCGAGAAGCACGAGTGGGTCGCCGCCGGCTACAGCGGGACCGCCGCGCAGATCGTCCGCGCCTGCCGCGAGGTGGAGTCGCGGTACGACTGGCTGCCCGGTCCGTTGGAGTCGGCGCTGCCGCCCCTCGACGGCGACGAGATGGAACGTCTGCTGATCCTGCTGCGCGAACGCGACGACACCTGGGCCAGCCGACTCGCCCAACGTCTACCCGACCTCGACAGCTTCCTGCCCGACTCGGTGGAGATCGATCGCATCTGCGCGCGCATCTCAGAACAGCCCACCGAGAAGATGACCGGCAACGGATCACTGCTGGCGATCCTCGCCGACGTCGACAGCGCGCGACTGCTCGCGATCAAGAACCAGTGCGACCACCTCGGCGGCGCCGTCCGCGAGGTGCGGACGTTCGAACCCCACATGCAGCAGATGGCGCAGCGGCTGTTGTCCGGTGAGGCGGCGTACCTCTGGAACCGGATCACCCAGATCTCGGCGATAATCGACGAGGCCACCCGCCGGGACGCCGACATCGGCACCCACGACGTGGTGGTCGACGGCGCCGCACAGGGCGCCGCATCGGTGTACTCCGAGGCGGCGCAACACCTTCGGTCCGACGGTGTGTGGCGCGGACGGTTCCGCAAGTCGCCGCAGCAGCGTGCGGTCGAGGCGGCCGGCGTGACCGCGACCGTCGACGGTCGCGAGCCCCGGGACGCGGAGACGTTGCAGCTGGTGGCCGACCACCTCTCCGTCCTCGAGGCGGTGGGCCGGGTGCAGACCATCCTGGCCGATGTCGATGTCCCGGTGGACACCTCCGGTTCACGGTCGTCGCAGCTCAACCAGCTGGTGCGTCTCGACGATCAGCTCGGGTGGATCTCGGAACTGCTCACCGGCCGCGACGCGCTGGTGCGACAGCTCGAGTCGATCAGCCCCGGCGGACCCCGTCCCAAGAGCGTCGACGAGGTCGCCGACGTCGCGGAACAGACCGGCGCCATCGCGGCGACCAACGACGGCGTGCTGGCGCGCCGCGAGCTGGACGAGTGCGCGCGGAAGTTGGCGGCCGAGGTCGACGCCGGACCGTCGGCCGAGGGCGAGGCGCTGTTGGCCGCCCTCGTCGCCGCGGACGCCGACGCGGTCAAACTGGCCCGCCGAGGCTGGAATCAGGCTCGCGCACAACGTGATCAGCAGGGATCGTTGGATCTGCTGGAGCTGCGCCTGAAGCAGAAGGCGCCCGAACTGCACCGGGTCCTCCGCGACACCGCCGACGAGCAGGTCTGGGACGCGCGTCTGCGTGAGCTGACCGACGCCTGGTCGTGGCGCCGCGCCTACGCGTGGGCCGAGAACCGCAGCGACCCGGGCCGCGAGTCGCGGCTGGAGTCCGACCTCGACGCGGTCGAGGCCGACATCGCCCACTTCACCGCCGGACTCGCCGCGGCGTGTGCGTGGCGGGAGTGCCTGGAGCACATGACGGTGTCGCAGGTACAGGCGCTGCAGTCCTACCGCGATCACATCACCAACCTCGGCAAGGGCTCGGGCAAGCACGCCGAGCGTTTCCGGCGCGCGGCCCGGTCGGCGATGAACCAGGCGCAGGGCGCGGTGCCCGCGTGGATCATGCCGATCTCGCAGGTGCTGTCGTCGATCGCGCCGGAGCAGAACTCCTTCGACGTGGTGATCGTCGACGAGGCGTCGCAGGCCGACATCACGAGTCTGTTCCTGCTCTGGCTGGCGCCCCGCGTGATCGTGGTGGGTGACGATCGTCAGTGTGCACCGGGTAATTTCGCCGGCGCCGGTCTCGACGACGTCTTCGCCAAGCTCGACACCTACCTCCCCGACATCCCGCAGTACATGCGCGACAGTCTGACCCCGCGCTCGAGTCTCTTCTCGATGCTGCGCACCCGGTTCGGTCATGTCGTCCGGTTGCGGGAGCACTTTCGGTCGATGCCCGAGATCATCGAGTACTCGTCGCGGCAGTTCTATCCCGATTCACCGCTCGTGCCCGTGCGCCAGTTCGGCGCCGACCGCCTGCCGCCACTGCGGACGGTGTTCGTGCCCGACGCGGTGGCCTCCGGCGACAGTTCCGCGCTGACCAACAGCGTCGAGGCGCAGGCCCTCGTCGACGAGGTGGTCCGCTGTGCGTCCGATCCCGCCTACGCGGGGATGACGTTCGGTGTGGTCGTCCTGCAGGGGCAGCGACAGGTCGACCTCATCACGCAGTTGCTCCGGTCCGCCCTCGACGACGAGCAGTGGCACGATCGCGCGCTGCGCATCGGCACACCGCCGGACTTCCAGGGCGACGAGCGCCACGTGGTGTTCCTGTCGATGGTCGTCTCGCGGGACCGTAACCCGGTGTCGCTCACACGAAGTGAGTCGCAGCGCAGGTTCAACGTCGCCGCGTCGCGCGCGATGGAACAGCTGTGGCTGTTCCACTCGGTGTCGTCGGACGACCTCAAGCCCAACGACCTGCGGTTCTCGCTGTTGTCGTACATGGAGCGCACGCAGGGTGCCCTGGTGGCTCCGATGCCGACCGACGTCGGTGTCGCCGAGCGGTGCGAGCCGTTCGAGAGCATCTTCGAACAGCAGATCTTCCTCGACGTCACCGCACGCGGCTTCCACGTCAATCCCAAGGTGCTGGTGAACAACCGGGTCATCGACCTAGTGGTCACCGGATCCGATGCCCGGTTGGCCGTCGAGTGCGACGGCGACGAGTTCACCTCGACGCCGGAGCAGGCCCGTGCCGACATGGAGCGTGAGCGCGAACTGCGTCGGTGCGGATGGCGGTTCTGGCGCGTGCGTGAGTCGGAGTACCTCCTCGACGCCGACCGCGCGCTCGACGGGCTGTGGCGCGAACTCGCGGTCCGTGGCGTGACGCCGGAGTCGGTGGACCCCGATCTGGTGGCGGCCCCGGTGGCCGAATGGGCGCCGATCGATCTTTCCGGCAACGACTGACCCCGGCCGGGCGGATCCGTGCCCGGCCGGACAAGCGGATCAGGTCGGTGCGATCACCTCGCGGATCGCATCCGCCGTCGCGTCGGCCTCGGGATCCCGGCGGACGACGAGTCCCTTGGCGAGCGTGATGCGGTCACCGGTGTGCCGGGGGACCACGTGGACGTGGGTGTGGAACACGGTCTGAAAGGCGGCACGGCCGTCGTTGATCATCACGTTCACGCCGTCGGCGGCGATGCTCGACGCGCGCAGCGCTGCCCCCACCGTGCGCGCGCCGTCGAACAGGCGCGCGCCCACATCGCTGCTCACCCCGGCGAGATCCGGGATGTGCTCCCGCGGGATCACCTGGGTGTGCCCCGGACGTACCGGCCGGATGTCGAGGAACGCGACGACGTGCTCGTCGGAGTAGACGATCCGGGCCGGCGCGGAGCCGGTGACGATCGCGCAGAACACACAGTCGCTCATGACCGACACCCTACGAACCGGGCGTCCGTCACGACGCGCGGCACGGCGCCACGCGCCGGTGTAACGATTCGATAACGAACCGCGGATGTTGTCCCATCGCCCGATGGCGAGTGGAAAACCGCCCGTGACATGCGGTTCGCGACCTCGCGCGGGGGACCGGCGGAGACAGCCGGTTTGTTACCCGCGGGGTTACTGGCGGGTATACCCACGGGTCACCACAGAACATGAGGAAACCCTCATTTTCGTGTGCGAACATGTGTGAGTTGCCTTGAGATGAGGCGTCAGGCGAGTACCACCGACTCGACCCGGACGATCATTGCGCGACAACCGAACTCGACCCGCTCACCGATGAGCTGCGGCCGCCGGGAGTGGACGAGCGTCGTCGATGACGCCGTGACCGCCCCGGTCGCGTAAGCGGTCGTGCGTTCTCGGCGACCCCACCACCTCCGATGGCGATGACGCCACCGATGTTCACGACACAACCACACCAGTGCACCCAGCCATTCGGCTGACACCACGAGGAGACCCATCAGTGACCGTCCATCAGTTCCGCAGTGGCCCCGGCGATTCCACGGCGGCCCGCCGCCCCGACGACACCTTGATCCAGCGTCTGCGCAACGGTGACCCGTACGCGATCA
The DNA here is from genome assembly GCF_014635305.1 of Williamsia phyllosphaerae. Lineage (NCBI taxonomy): Bacteria > Bacillati > Actinomycetota > Actinomycetes > Mycobacteriales > Nocardiaceae > Williamsia > Williamsia phyllosphaerae. The sequence goes on from NZ_BMCS01000003.1 coordinate 45,998, forward strand.
GCTTCGGTGGTCAGGGCGTCCCGTGGTTGCCGGCGCTGGCCGAACTGGTGGTCGACGCAGAACTCGACCGGAGCATCGCGCAGATCGTCGACGCCGCCGAGCGCCTGCTCGCGCCCGTCGCCGACGAACTCGTCGCAGCCCGTCCCGACGGCTTCCATCCGTTGTCCTGGGTGCACGCCCTCGGCGCCGACGAGCCCGTGCCCACCGCACAGACCCTCCAGAGCTCCGCCCAGTCGGTACCCGGCATCCTGCTGACCCAACTCGCCGCGATCGCCGCACTGCGTAAGCAGGGACTCGACACGACCGAACTCGCGCCGACCGCCATCGTCGGACACTCGCAGGGCGTCCTCGCCATCGACGCGGTCACCGGCGACGCGGAGAACTCCACGGGCGGCGACGGGGCGCTGCTCGCGCTCGCGCACCTCATCGGGGCGGCCGGTGCCGTCGTGGGTCGACGCACCGGACTCGTCCCCACCGCCGACGGCACGCCGATGCTGTCGGTCACCAACGTCGACCCCGCGCGTATCGCCGACCTCGTCGCCGAGTTCCGCTCCGCCCTGCAGGGCCCCGACCTGGAGAACGCGCCGGTCGTCGGGATCCGCAACGGGCGGCGGTCGGTCGTCCTGTCCGGATCGCCACGTCACCTGCGGGCGTTCGAACAATTCTGCGACACCGTCTCCGCGGCGGAGACCGCCGCCCGCAAGGACAAGGTCGCAGGCGGCGCCCCGTTCGCGCCGGTCTTCGATCCGCTGGGTGTCGGCATCGCCTTCCATCACGAGGGGCTGAGCAGGGCCCGCGACCTGGTGGGCGAGTGGGCCGGTCGCTGTGGCCTCGACGTCTCCTGGGCCATCGCACGGGCCGACGCCGTTCTCGTCGCCCCGGTCGACTGGGTGGCCGCGCTCGACGGGGTTGCCGAGCAGGGCGCCTCGTGGCTGCTCGACCTCGGTCCCGGTGACGTCGCGACGCGACTGTCGGTACCGGTGCTGCGTGGTCGCGGCGTCGGATGCATCTCGGCCAGCCTGCGCGGCGGCCAGCGGAACCTGTTCGCCCCCGGTGGCATCCCCGAGGTCGGTCGCCCCTGGACCCAGTACGCCCCGACCCTGGCCACACTTCCCAGCGGACGACAGGTCGTCGAGACCTCCTTCACCCGGCTGACCGGCCGCTCACCGATGCTGCTGGCCGGCATGACGCCGACCACGGTCGACCCGGCCATCGTCGCCGCGGCCGCCAACGCCGGCCACTGGGCCGAGCTCGCCGGCGGCGGACAGGTCACCGAGGCGATCTTCGCCGACAACGTCGCGCGACTGACCGAGCTGCTCGAGCCGGGCCGTCAGGCGCAGTTCAACGCCCTGTTCCTCGACCCCTACCTGTGGAAGCTGCAGCTGGGCGGAAAGCGTCTCGTGCAGAAGGCCCGCGCCGCCGGCGCCCCGATCGACGGCGTCGTCGTCTCGGCCGGACTGCCCGAACTCGAGGACGCGGTCGCGCTGGTCGAGGAACTGGCCGAGGCCGGGATCGCCCACGTCTCGTTCAAGCCGGGCACGGTCGAGCAGATCCGCTCCGTCGTCCGCATCGCCGCCGAGGTACCCGGTCACGCGATCATCGTGCACATCGAGGGTGGTCGCGCGGGTGGGCATCACTCGTGGGAGGACCTCGACGACCTGCTCCTCGCGACCTACGCCGAGCTGCGCGCACGGCCCAACGCGGTCATCTGTGTCGGTGGCGGCATCGGCAGCCCCGAGCGCGCCAGCGACTACCTCACCGGGACCTGGGCGCACGCACACGGTTACCCGACGATGCCGGTCGACGGGATCCTGCTGGGAACCGTCACCATGGCCGTGCTGGAGGCGACCACGTCGCCGGACGTCAAGCAGCTGCTCGTCGACACCCCCGGGTGTGACGCCTGGATCGGAGCGGGGCATTCCAGTGACGGAATGGCCTCGGGCCGTAGCCAACTCGGCGCCGACATCCACGAGATCGACAACGCCGCCTCCCGGTGTGGCCGTCTGCTCGACGAGGTCGCCGGCGACGGCGACGCCGTGGCCGACCGCCGCGACGAGATCGTCGCCGCACTCGAGCGCACCGCCAAGCCGTACTTCGGCGACGTCACCACCATGACCTACCGCCAGTGGCTCACGCGATACGCCGACCTCGCCGTGGGCGCGGACGCCGGCGTCGAGGCGCAGTGGGCCGACATCACCTGGCGCGAGCGGTTCGCGGAGATGTTGCAGCGCACCGAGGCCCGGATGAACCCCGCCGACCGTGGCGAGATCGTCACCCTGTTCGGCGAGACGTCGTCCACCGACAACGCACACGCCGCGATCGACGCCCTCGGTGGCGTCTACCCCGAGATCGACTCCGACATCCTGCATCCCGCCGACGTCGCGTTCTTCCTGGGCCTGTGCAAGACCCCCGGCAAGCCGGTGAACTTCGTTCCCGTCGTCGACAAGGACGTGCGTCGGTGGTGGCGCAGCGATTCGCTGTGGCAGGCCCACGATGCGCGCTACAGCGCCGATGAGGTCTGCATCATCCCGGGACCCGTCGCCGTCGCAGGCATCACGCGCGTCGACGAGCCGGTCGGTGATCTGCTCGACCGCTTCGAGGCGCAGGTGGTCACCGACCTGACCGCCCGTGGTGTCGAACCCGTCGAGGTCACCAGCCGCCATCGCGCCGGTCTCGTCGACGGCTCCGGTGTGCTCGTCGACGTCATCGAGTCCGACTCGATCCTGTGGGCCGGTCGCATCGTGGGCAACCCGATCGCGCTTCTCGGCGACCGTGACGCCTGGACCCTGCCGCACGCCGATCGTGCCGAGCACGAGCCGACCGGGTCGGTCCTCGAACGCGACGGCGACACCGTCGTGTTGACCGTCCCCATCGCGGCGTCGGCGGTCTCGATCGCCATGACCGTCGACGCGAGCATCGTCGACGGAGGGTCGCCGAAGGTGACCCTGGACGCCGCGTCGGATGCGATGCGGTCGATCCTCGCCGTCGCCGCGGGCGGATCGACTGCGCAGGTGCTCGACGGTGTCGCCACCAGTTCCGCGACGTGGACCGCCGACCTCGCGGCCGATCACTCCGCGGTCACCGCCTACACGCTCCCGGAACGTCTGAGCGCGACCATCCCGGCCGGGACGACCGGCTTCGCCATTCCCGACACCCTCGTCGGGCTGTGCTGGCCGAGCGTGTTCAGCGTCATCGGCGCCGCGCACACCGCCGACGGCACCCCGGTGGTCGAGGGGTTGCTCGACCTGGTCCACCTCGACCACGCCATCGCGCCGGCCGGTCTGCTCCCACGGACCGACACCGAGTTGTCGATCACCGCGACCCTGGGGGCCGTCCACGACACCGACCTCGGTCGCGTCGTGGAGGTCGACGTGACGATCGACGACGTCGACGGCACCCGCATCGCCACCCTCGCCGAGCGTTTCGCGATCCGCGGCCGCCTCGGAGACGGCGCGCTGGCCGATCCGGTGCGCGCCGGTGGCGCCATCACCGACGAGACCGACGCCACCCGCAAGCTGCTCCGCCAGGCCACCATCACCGCCCCGACCCGGATGCACGGGTTCGCGCTCGTGTCCGGTGACCGCAACCCGATCCACACCGACTCCTGCGCCGCCCGCCTCGCGGGCCTCGGGGAGCCGATCGTGCACGGCATGTGGCTCTCGGCGGCCGCCCAGCACGTGGTGACCGCGACCGACGCCAAGAACCCGATCCCGGCGCCCCGCCCGATCCTGGGCTGGACCACCCGCTTCATGGGCATGGTCCGCACCGGCGACGAGATCACCGTGCGCGCCGACCGGGTCGGACTCGACCACGGCTGCGAGGTCGTCGAGGTGACCTGCAAGGTCGGCGACGACCTGGTCATGACCGCGACCGCTCGCCTGGCCGCGCCCCGCACCGTCTACGCCTTCCCCGGCCAGGGCATCCAGAGCACCGGGATGGGCCTCGACGCCCGGTCGCGTTCCAAGGCCGCCCGCGAGATCTGGGACCGCGCGGACAAGCACACCCGCTCCGCGCTCGGCTTCTCCATCCTGGCCGTGGTCCGGGACAACCCCACGACCCTGGTCGCCCGCGGCACCACCTACCAGCACCCCGACGGCGTGCTGTTCCTCACCCAGTTCACCCAGGTCGCCATGGCCGTCCTCGGGGTGGCGCAGATCGCCGAGCTCAAGGAGTCCGGCGGCTTCGTCGAGAACGCCATCACCTGCGGTCACTCGGTCGGCGAGTACAACGCCCTCGCCGCCTGCGCCGGGGTGTTGCCGCTCGAGGCCGTCCTCGAGGTCGTGTTCCAGCGCGGCGAGGCCATGCACCACCTCGTACCGCGAGATGAGCTGGGTCGCAGCAACTATCGACTCGCCGCCATCCGGCCCAGCCAGTTCGATCTGGCCGACGCCGAGGTCACCGACTTCGTCACCTCCGTCGGCATGGCGTCGGGGGAGTTCCTCGAGGTCGTCAACCTCAACCTGTTGGGGTCGCAGTACGCCATCGCGGGCACCGTCCTCGGACTCGAACACCTCGAGGCCGAGATCGACCGGCGTCGCGCCCTCGTCGGCGGCAAGCGCGCCTTCATCCTGATCCCCGGGATCGACGTCCCGTTCCACTCGACCGTCCTGCGCGACGGCGTCCCGGAGTTCCGGCACCGTCTCGAGGAGCTCCTGCCCGAGTCGTTCGACCCGGCGATCCTCATCGGCCACTACATCCCCAACCTCGTCCCGAGGATGTTCAGCCTCGAGCGCGAGTTCGTCGCCGAGATCGCCGCGCTCGTGCCGTCGGATCCGCTCGACGCCGTGCTCGCCGACTGGGACACCGTCGCCGCCGACCCGGCCCGCCTGGCGCGCATCGTCCTCATCGAGCTCCTCGCATGGCAGTTCGCCAGCCCGGTCCGCTGGATCGAGACGCAGGAACTCCTCTTCGCGACACCGGATCTCGGTGGTCTCGGCATCGAGCGGTTCGTCGAGATCGGCGTGAAGTCGGCGCCGACGCTGTCCGGTCTCGCGACCAACACCCTGAAGCTGGACGGCTACGCCCGCTCGGCGGTGCAGGTGCTCAACCTCGAACGCGACAGCCTGGTCGTCCTCTCGCAGGGCGCCGATGTCGAGATCGACGAGCCCGAGGACGCCACCGCCACGACCGAGACGCCGGCCGCGGACCCCGTGCCCACCGCCGCGGCACCGGCACCGACCGTCGCCGCCGCACCCGCGGGTGGTCCGCGACCCGACGATCTCGCCTTCGCGCCCGCCGACGCAGTGCGTTCGGTGATCGCCCTGTGGACCAAGATGCGCACCGACCAGATCGGTACCGCCGACACCATCGAGGCGCTGTGCGACGGTGTCTCCTCACGTCGTAACCAGTTGCTGCTCGACATCGGCGGCGAGCTCGGACTGGGCGCCATCGACGGCGCCGCCGAGGCCGACATGGCGGCGCTGGCGTCGACGGTCAACAGCCTCGCCCGCGGTTACAAGCCGTTCGGCGCGGTGCTGACCGACGCGATCAACGATCAGATCCGCAAGGTGTTCGGCCCGGTCAACAAGCGGCCGTCCTACATCGGTGACCGACTGTCGTCGGTTTGGCAGCTCGGCCCCGGCTGGGTCCTGCACGCCACCGTCGCCGTCGCCCTGGGCAGCCGTGAGGGTGTCAGCGTGCGCGGGGGAGACCTCGGCGGACTGCTGACCGCCCCGGTGAGCAACGCCGACGGGCTCGACGCACTCATCGACGCCGCGGTCTCCGCGGTCGGTGCCGAGCGAGGCGTCGCGGTGTCGAAGCCGGCGGCCGAGAGTGCCTCCGGTGGAACCGTCGACGTGGCCGCACTCGGTGAGCTGACCGAACAGTTCACCGGCCGGACCGGTGCGCTCGCCAGCGCCGCCCGCGTCATCCTGACCAAGCTGGGACTTGACGACGAGATCGCCGGCATCGCCGCGGCGGAGTCCGACGACACCCAGGCCGTGGTGGACCGCGTCAGCGCCGAACTCGGCGCCGACTGGTTCCGCACCGTGGCCCCGGCGTTCGACGAGCGTCGCACGGTCCTCGTCGACGACCGGTGGGCCACCGCCCGTGAGGATCTCGCGCGGATCTGGGTGGAGGACGAGCACGACCTGCACGATCGTTTCGACCACGTGGCACCCCGCTTCGCGGGGGCGGGCGACACCGTCGCCCATCACGCGACCTGGTGGCAGGGCAAGGCGCTGGCCGCCGGCCACCCGGTGCACGCGCGGACCTACGAGGCCATCGCCCATGCGGCGCAGGATCCGGCCCGCGGGATCTGGGAGTCCGAGGTCGCCGTGGTCACCGGTGCGAGTGCCGGCTCCATCGCGGCTGCGGTCGCCGGACGTCTGCTCGCCGGCGGTGCCACGGTCATCGCGACCAGTTCGCGACTCGACGACACCCGGATCGCGTTCTTCAAGAAGCTCTACCGAGAGAACGCCCGTGCCGGTGCGTCGCTCTGGCTCGCCTCGGCGAACATGAGCTCGTACACCGATGTCGACGACCTCGTCGAGTGGATCGGCGGCGAGCAGACCGAGAATCTCGGTGGCACCACCGGCGTCGTGAAGCCGGCCCTCAAGCCCACTCTGCTGTTCCCGTTCGCCGCTCCGCGGGTCGCCGGTGACCTCACCGACGCGGGCAGTCGCGCCGAGCTGGAGATGAAGGTCCTGCTGTGGTCGGTCGAACGACTGATCGCGGGTCTCGGATCCATCGCGGCCGACCACGATCTGGAGGCACGACTGCACGTGGTCCTGCCCGGGTCGCCCAACCGCGGGATGTTCGGCGGTGACGGTGCCTACGGCGAGAGCAAGGCCGCCCTCGACGCACTCGTCACCCGATGGGGTGCCGAGGACTCGTGGAACAGCACGGTCACCCTCGCCCACGCGTTGATCGGATGGGTTCGCGGAACCGGACTCATGGGCCACAACGACGGCATGGTCGCCGCCGTGGAGGCCGCGGGCGTGCGTACCTGGACCACCGACGAGATGGCCGACGAATTGCTGGGGCTGTGCTCGGCGCAGATGCGCGCCGATGCCCGCATCCGGCCCGTCGACGCCGACTTCACGGCGGGACTCGACCCGGCGACCCTGGATCTCAAGGCGCTCGCCGCGGTCGCGGCCGAGACCGCAGGCGCCGACCTCGACGAGCCGGCCGCGCAGGCAACCGTTGCGGCGCTGCCGTTCCCGGCGCGCCCGGCGGTGACGACCGTGCCGTCCTGGCCGACTCTCGACGTCGCGCCGGAGGACCTCGTGGTCATCGTCGGCACCGGCGAACTGGGACCGTACGGCAGTGCACGTACCCGCTTCGAGATGGAGGTCGACGAGAAGCTCTCGGCGGCGGGCGTTCTCGAGCTCGCGTGGAACACCGGACTGATCCTGTGGGAAGAGACCCCGAAGCCGGGCTGGTACGACGCGGAGACCGGTGACCCGGTCGCCGAGAGCGACATCGCCGATCGGTACCACGACGCGGTGGTCGAACGCTGCGGCATCCGTCGCTACGACGACGCCGGCGCCATGGTCGACAACTCGGCACCGCTGCTGCAGTCGGTGTTCCTCGACGAGGACCTGTCGTTCTCGGTGAACTCCGAGGACGAGGCCCGTGCCTTCGCGGCCGCAGATCCGGAGAAGACGCGCATCGTCGCCAACGCCGAGACCGGGGAGTGGCAGGTGACCCGTCGTGCGGGCACCGAGATCCGCGTACCGCGTCGCTTCGAGCTCACCCGCACGGTCGGTGGGCAGATCCCGACCGGATTCGATCCCACCCGCTGGGGGATCTCGGCCGACATGGCCGAGTCCGTCGACCGGGTCGGACTGTGGAACCTCGTCGCCACGGTGGACGCGTTCCTGTCCTCGGGCTTCGAGCCGTCGGAACTCATGCGCTGGGTGCATCCCGGCCTGGTGGCCAACACCCAGGGCACCGGCATGGGCGGCATGGAATCGATGCGCTCGCTCTACATCGACACCCTCCTCGGCGAGTCCAAGGCGAACGACATTTTGCAGGAAGCGCTCCCGAACGTGATCGCCGCGCACGTGGTGCAGTCCTACATCGGCAGCTACGGCGCGATGATCCATCCGGTCGCGGCCTGCGCCACCGCCGCGGTGTCGGTGGAGGAGGGCGTCGACAAGATCAAGCTCGGCAAGGCGCTGTTCGCCGTGGCCGGCGGTTTCGACGACCTCGGCATCGAGGGGATCGTGGGCTTCGGCGACATGTCGGCCACCGCCGACTCGGCGAAGATGTCCGCCCGCGGAATCGATCCGCGCCGGTTCTCCCGGGCCAACGATCGCCGTCGTGGCGGGTTCGTCGAGTCGCAGGGCGGCGGCACCGTGCTGCTGGCCCGTGGTGACGTGGCCGCCGAGATGGGGCTGCCGGTCCTCGGTGTCGTCGCCTGGGCGCAGAGCTTCGGCGACGGCGTCCACACGTCGATCCCCGCCCCGGGTATCGGTGCGCTGGGTGCGGCACGCGGCAGGCAGGACTCGGGTCTGGCCCGGTCGCTGTCGGCCCTGGGCGTCAGTGCCGACGACGTCGCGCTGGTCTCCAAGCACGACACCTCGACCAAGGCCAACGATCCCAACGAGGCGGACCTGCACGAGCGTCTCGCCGGCGCGCTGGGTCGCAACGACGGAGCACCGCTGTTCGTCGTCTCCCAGAAGTCGCTGACCGGGCACTCCAAGGGCGGTGCGGCCGCGTTCCAGCTCATCGGCCTGTGCCAGATGCTCCGCGACGGGGTCATCCCACCCAACCGCAGCCTGGACTGTGTCGACGAGGTGATGGCCGAACACGAGCACCTGGTGTGGGTCACCGAGCCGCTGCGACTGGGTTCGCGGTTCCCGCTCAAGGCGGGTCTGCTGACCAGTCTCGGGTTCGGCCACGTGTCGGGTCTGATCGCGGTCGTGCACCCGGAAGCCTTTGTGCAGGCTCTCGATCCGGCTGCGCGCGACACCTACCGGAAGGCCGCGGCGGATCGAGCTCGTCTGGGCAACCAGCGGATGCTCGAGGCGATGTGTGGGGGAGCGCCGCTCTACCAGCGCCCGCCGAACCGTCGTCTCGGCGACACCAACACCGACACCGAGCGTGAGGCCGCGCTGCTGCTCGATCCGTCGGCACGTCTCGACCGCGCGGGCAGCTACCCCGCGGTGTCGGCCGACGCCTCGGTCCCGACCGCGTGAGCGTGATCGGTGTGGGCATCGACGTGGTGTCGATCCCGGAGTTCGCCGATCAGCTCAAGGTGCCCGGAACGTCGTTCGCGCAACGGTTCACCGTGGGCGAGCGGCGGGACGCGGCGTCGGGGACGGCCGAGGACGCACGGCATCTCGCGGGGCGGTGGGCCGCGAAAGAGGCCGTCATCAAGGCGTGGTCGGTGAGCCGGTTCGCCCGCTCGCCTGCCCTGCCACTGATCCGCCACAGCGACATCGAGGTCGTCACCGACACCTGGGGGCGGCCGGCGATCCGGTTGGCCGGCGAGATCGGTGAGCACCTGCGTGACGCCACCGTGCACATCTCGCTGACGCACGACGGGGCCATCGCCGCGGCGGTGGCGATCCTCGAGGACGCACCGGCGGCGAGCTGACTCAGTGTGAGCCGAGGTGGTCGGTGTCCTCGAGCATGAGGTAGCCGCCCATCATCCGCTTGAGTTCGGCGACGGTCTCGGGGTGGTTCTGCCCCTCCTGGACCGAGAAGCTAAGCAACGAATAGACGGTGTGCACCAACACCTCCGACATCATCGCCCGTCGTGGACGCTGACTCGGGGTGAGTGGGGCGATGATCCGCGCGACCTGCTCGGCGAGTGCGCGCTCGTGCACCGTCGCGGTCGCCCGGGTGGCCGGCGTCGACTGGACGGCGAGCCACACCGCGCGTCGCGACGGGTCGTCCTGCCATAGCCGCGCGAGGTGATCGATGAACTTCTCGAGCAGTCGTGGCCAGTCCAGCGACGGGATCTCGGCGCCGAACGCGGCGACGGCGTTCTGCACGCCCGCAGCGTCCTGTCGATCGAGTTCGCAGACGATGACGTACTTGTTCGCGAAGTACTGATAAAGCGTGCCGATGGGGACGTCGGCACGGGCGGCGATCTCCTCACACGTCAGTGACTCGAAGCCGACCTCGATGAGCAGTTCCCGCGCCTCGGTGAGCATGGCGTCGAACTTGCGCCTGCTGCGTTCCTGGGTGGGCCGTTTCCGCGGCACCAGCGGTTCGGGCGACGACAGACGCCGCGCGTTCGCGCCGCGCTGGGTGTCGCTCGTGGTTGCCATCGAGTTCGACGACGTCGGATCAGACCGAGAGGTCGCGACGGAGTTTTGCGACGTGGCCGGTCGCCCGCACGTTGTACTGCGCGACGGCGATGGTGCCGTCGGCGTCGACGAGGAAGGTCGATCGGATGACACCGGTGACCGTCTTGCCGTACATGGTCTTCTCGCCGAACGCGGCCCACTCGGTGAGCACGGTCTTCTCGGGGTCCGAGAGCAGCGGGAAGGTGAGGCCCTCGGCGTCGCGGAACTTCGCCAGCTTGGCGGGCTTGTCGGGCGACACCCCGAGGACCGCGATACCCGCTCCGTCGAGTTCGGCCAGGTTGTCGCGGAAGTCGCAGGCCTGCTTGGTGCAGCCCGGTGTGGACGCGGCCGGATAGAAGTAGACGATGACCTGCTTGCCGGCGTAATCGCTCAACGACACCGGGTTGCCGTCGGCGTCGGGAAGGGTGAACGCAGGCGCCCGGTCACCGGGCTCGAGTCGTTTGGTGGTGGTCACCGGAGTCACGGTAGTCGAGGCGATCGGGGTGCACGGCAGGTGTCGCGAGCGTTCTGAACTACCGTGGGGGGCACAACCCGCTGAAAGATCATCTTTCGGTTCGACCCAGATGGAGGACACGTGGCACGGGACACCGACAGCATCGAACGTGACATCGCCCGTGCTCGCGAGGAACTCGCCGCGACGCTGGACAACCTGGCGGTTCGTGCGAACCCGCAACGGCTGGCCGACGACGCGAAGAACGGCCTCCTCGCGACCCTGAACAAGCCAGCGGTGAAGTTTCCGCTGATCGGTGTCGGGGTGTTGGCACTGGCTCTGACGGTGAAGAAGCTCGTCAGCTGAAACACACAGCGAAGCGCCCGGATTCGAGAGAATCCGGGCGTTTTGCGTATCGGCTGTGCCTCGACGAGGCGGAACGTCCAAGCGTGTGGTGCGCCATCAGGGACTCGAACCCCGAACCCGCTGATTAAGAGTCAGCTGCTCTGCCAATTGAGCTAATGGCGCTTGGATCGTGCGAGATGGAACATTAACAGGTCCGCACCGCTGGGCAAAAATCGTCCCCCGGTGGGCCGATCTGCCGCGACATGCCGCAGGGCGCGCGCGGCATTCGGTGCGAAGTGGTGTACGTCTCGTACACTGATGACACCCTCAGGGCTCGACGTGCAGAGCGGCATTCCGACACAGCCCGTGGTGAGTGAACATGCAGTCCGATCAATCGCGCGAGGCGCGCTGAAGTTTTTCTGGGAGCAAAATGGGGTTGGGTCTTCTCGGTCGTCGAACGCGTGGCGCGATGTCACTGGTGGTGACGATCCTCGCGGTGGGAACTCTCGCGGCGTGCTCGGCAGGCACGGCCGCGCCGACGTACAGCGATCAGGTGAACACCAACACCGGATTCGACGATCTGATGCGTCCCTCGGTGTCGATCACCACGTTCAACGGTCAACCGCTGCGTGACCGCGCCGCGGGCATCCAGCCGGGCGCGCCGCTGAAGGTCGTGGCCAGGTCCGGCGAGCTGACCGACGTCCGGATCCCCAAGCAGACCGGCGGGAACATCGCGGGCGCCTACAACTCCGACCGCACCGAGTGGACGAGCACCGAGCCGTTCGGCTTCGACAAGACCTACACGGTCGCCGCCGACGTGCAGGGGATCTCGGGCACCAACTCGAGCAAGATGTCGTTCACCACGCGCGCTCCCAACAACCTCACCGACGCCTACCTGCTGCCGGAGAACAACTCGACCGTCGGTGTCGGACAGCCTGTGGCCATCCGCTTCGACGAGCCGATCACCGACAAGCGCACCGCGCAGAACGCGATCACCGTGACCACCGATCCGCCGGTCGCGGGGGCCTTCTACTGGCTGAGCGACTCCGAGCTGCGGTGGCGTCCCCAGAACTACTGGAAGCCGGGGACCAAGGTCTCGGTCAAGGTGAACACCTACGGCATCGATCTCGGCGGCGGAGTTTTCGGTCAGCAGAACAAGACGCTGAACTTCACCATCGGTCGGTCGTTCATCGCGACCGCCGACGACCGCACCAAGCAGGTCTCGGTGGCCATCGACGGCAAGGTCGTCCGCACCATCCCGACGTCGATGGGCAAGGACTCCACGCCCACCAACCGGGGCACCTACATCGTCGGCGACCGTGTGCCGAGCATCGTGATGGATTCGTCGACCTACGGCGTTCCGGTGAACTCGCCGGAGGGCTACAAGGAGACGGTGTACTTCGACACCCAGATGTCCTACAGCGGCATCTACCTCCACGCCGCCCCGTGGTCGATCTACGCGCAGGGCAACTCCAACGTCAGCAACGGCTGTCTCAACGTCAGCCCCGAGAACGCCGAGTGGTTCATGAACACGGCGCTGCGCGGCGACATCGTCCAGGTCAAGAACACCGTCGGCGACGTGCTGCCGGGCACTGACGGCCTCGGTGACTGGAACATCCCGTGGGACGTGTGGAAGCGCGGTAACGCAGGCAACGCCTGATCCCTGACCCCTGGGCGGCCGGCCCGGCCAGGGGTGCGGGAGGGCCGCCTCGCGACGGAGGGAAGCGATACTGCCATCGTCAAGTGTTACGCTCGACGTTGACAATGTTCGCAGACCTCATCTGTCGAGGAAGGCTCCACTCACCATGACCACTGCTTCCCCCTGGGCGACCGACGACCTGGACGACCTGCGCGGTCTGGTCCGATCGTTCTTCGAGAAGACCGTCGCCCCCAACGTCGACAAGTACATCGACCAGCACCACGTCGACCGCGACCTGTGGAACCAGGCCGGCGAGCTCGGCCTGCTGTGCATGTCGATCCCCGAGGAGTACGGCGGCGGTGGCGGTACCTTCGCCCACGAGTCGGTGCTGATCGAGGAGCAGGCCCGGATCGGTGACTCGTCGTGGGGCGTCAGCCTGCACAACGGCATCATCGCGCACTACCTGCTCGCCTACGGCACCGAGGAGCAGAAGCAGCAGTGGCTCCCCAAGATGGCCTCCGGTGAGGTCGTCGGTGCCATCGCCATGACCGAACCGGGCACCGGATCAGATCTGCAGAGCATCAAGACCAAGGCGATCCGCGACGGCGACGACTACGTCATCGACGGTTCGAAGACGTTCATCACCAACGGTTCTCAGGCCGACCTCATCGTCGTCGTGGTCAAGACCGACACCAAAGAGGGCGCCAAGGGCATCTCGCTGGTCCTCGTCGAGGGTGACCGGGAGGGCTTCCGCCGTGGACGCGTGCTGGACAAGATCGGCCAGCGCGGCCAGGACACCTCGGAACTGTTCTTCGACAGCGTCCGCGTCCCGGTCGCCAACCTCCTCGGCAGCGAGGAGGGGCAGGGTTTCATCCAGCTGATGCAGCAGCTCCCGCAGGAGCGGCTCATCATCGCCGTCGCCTCGGTGGCCGGCATGGAATCGGCTGTGGCGCAGACCATCGCCTACACCAAGGATCGTCAGGCGTTCGGACGTCCGGTCTTCGGTTTCCAGAACACCAAGTTCAAGCTCGCCGAGGCCGCCACCGAGACCCGCATCGCGCGCGTCTTCGTCGACGACTGCATAGTCAAGCACCTCACCGGTGACCTCGACATCCCGACCGTCGCGATGGCCAAGTGGTGGACCACCGACCGCGCGATGGCGGTTCTCGACGAGTGCGTCCAGCTCTTCGGTGGCTACGGATACATGAGCGAGTACCCGATCGGACGCATGTGGGCCGACGGCCGTGTGCAGAAGATCTACGCGGGCACCAACGAGATCATGAAGGAGATCATCGCCCGGTCGCTGTAGCGCGACCCAGGCGCCGACTCCGACAGGCCCAACGACGACCGAAGGCCCACCCGATCGAGATCGGGTGGGCCTTCGGCGTTGCTGGGGTGGATGACGGGACTCGAACCCGCGACAGCCAGGATCACAACCTGGTGCTCTACCAACTGAACTACACCCACCATGTGGTTCTGAACCAACCAGAACCGCAGAGCACACTCTATCTGGTGGCCCGCGCCGAGTGCCAATCGGTTGTTCGATACGCGTGTGACAGCAGGGACGATGCGGTGCCGGGGGAGCTAGGCGTCGCCGAGGTCGGTGACGATCTGCGCGATGGTGTCGGTGTCCGGGCCGGGCTGGGCGACGAACGCCGTCTGGCGGTAGTACTTCAGCTCACGGATCGACTCGCGGATGTCGGCCAGCGCGCGGTGTGCGAGTCCCTTCTCCGGCTGGCCGAAGTAGATCTTCGGATACCAGCGCCTGCTCAGCTCCTTGATGGAGCTCACGTCGATCATCCGGTAGTGCAGGTAGGTGTCGAGCGCGGTCATGTCACGGGCGATGAAGCCGCGGTCGGTGGCGATGGAGTTACCCGCGAGCGGCGCCGCGCCTGCCGACTTCACGTGCTTGCGGACGTAGTCGAGGACCATCTGCTCGGCCTCGGGGACGGTGACCGTCGACGCTCGCACCTCCTCGGTGAGCCCGGAGGCGGCGTGCATCTTCTTCACCACGTCGGGCATCGCCTCGAGGTCGGCGTCGTCGGCGTGGATGACCACGTCGACGCCCTCGCCGAGGATGTTGAGATCGCTGTCGGTGACCAACGCCGCGATCTCGATCAGTTTGTCGGTGTCCAATCGCAGACCGGTCATCTCGCAATCGATCCACACAAGTTTGTCCTGCACCCGACAACCTTAGCCAACGACCCGCGCGGCGCTAATGTGTTGCCGGACGCGCCGGGGGAGCACCGGCGCCACTGACGTGCCGGCGGGGGCCGGCGACGACCGGGAGGACCACACGTGACCGAACCGACGCAAGCCCAGACGCCGGCGCAGCAGATCGCCGCGGGGTACCGATTCGAGGGCCCGGCGCTGGAACTCGGGGCGGTCAGCGTCGACAGTGTGATCGACCCGGCCGCCCAGGTGCGCATCCCGCTGGCGATGATGAACCGCCACGGTCTGGTCGCCGGGGCCACCGGCACCGGGAAGACCAAGACGCTGCAGGTGATCGCCGAACAGCTGTCGGCCGCCGGTGTGCCGGTGGTGCTCGCCGACGTCAAGGGCGATCTGTCCGGACTCAGCTCACCCGGTGTGGCGGGGGACAAGATCGCCAAGCGCGCCACCGAGATCGGCGACACGTGGGCGCCGGCCACCCACCCGTGTGAGTTCGTCTCCCTGGGTACCGAGGGGATCGGCGTCCCGATCCGGGCGACCATCACCTCCTTCGGCCCCATCCTGCTCAGCAAGGTCCTGGGGCTCAACGCAACTCAGGAGTCGACGCTCGGTCTGATCTTCCACTGGGCCGACGGCAGGGGCCTCGCGCTCCTCGATCTCAAGGATCTGCGAGAGGTGATCGCCCACCTGACGAGCGACGAGGGCAAGGCGGACCTCAAGGGCATCGGCGGGGTGTCGTCGGCGACCGCGGGGGTCATCCTGCGAGCACTGTCGAACCTCGAGGCCGAGGGCGGTGACACCTTCTTCGGTGAGCCCGAGATCGAACCCGGCGACCTCATCCGTATCGACCCCAGCGGGGCGGGCATCATCACGCTCTTCGAACTGGGCAAGCAGGCCGCCCGACCCGCGCTGTTCTCCACGTTCCTGATGTGGATCCTGGCCGACCTGTTCGAGTTCCTGCCCGAGGCCGGCGACGTCGACAAGCCCAAGCTGGTGTTCATCTTCGACGAGGCGCATCTGCTGTTCAGCGACTCGTCGAAGGCGTTCGTCGAGCAGGTGGAACAGACGGTCAAGCTGATCCGCTCGAAGGGGGTCGGGGTGTTCTTCTGTTCGCAGTTGCCCACCGACATCCCCAACGAGGTGCTCTCCCAGCTCGGCGCACGCATCCAGCACGCGCTGCGCGCCTTCACCCCGGACGACCAGAAGGCGCTGTCGAAGACGGTGAAGACCTACCCGACCTCGACCGCCTACGACCTGGAGAAGGCGTTGACGTCGTTGGGGATCGGCGAGGCCGTCGTCACGGTCCTCTCGGAGCGGGGCGCCCCGACCCCGGTCGCGTGGACGGTCATCCGTCCGCCGCGGTCGTTGATGGACACCATCGGCGAGGAGGCGATCACCGCGGCCGCGTTGCTGAGCCCGCTGCACCAGAAGTACGGGCAGTCGATCGACCGCGAGTCCGCCTACGAGATCCTGACCGCGAAAGTCGTCGCACCCGAGGCGTCGCCGACGCAGGCGGCACCCCAGTCGGCGCCCGCCCCGACCGCTCCGACACCGCAGGCCCCGGCGCCGAAGGCGAAGGACGAGCCCGGTGTGGTGTCCGAGGTGCTCGGGAACGCCGCGGTGAAGAGCTTCCTGCGCTCGGCGGCGTCGGCGGCCGGTCGGGAGATCACCCGGTCGTTGTTCGGCGCGGGCAAACGACGCCGCTGAGCGGTCTCGGTCAGTCGCCGAGCTTCTTGTAGAAGCCGCCGACGATCGGCGCCACGATGCTGCGCGGCGTGTACCCGCCGGCCACCGACATCGCCTTCGACAGCATGCCGGGGACGACGCGCATCTTGTTGCGTGCCAACGCATCCAGGCTCATCCGTGCGACACCCGCGCTGTCGTCCCACAGGAACCCCGGAACCATCTTGTCGACGATGCTCGCGTCCTCGGGGGACGGATCCTCGGTGCGGACGGGCCCCGGGGCCAGCAGCGTGATGTTGACCCCCTTCGAGGCCACCTCGCCGCGCAGGGACTCGCTGAACGTGTTCACGAACGCCTTCGACGCCGCGTAGGTCGCGTTGTTCGGGATCGGCATGTTGCCCGCGGCCGACCCGACCATGAGGATGCCGCCGGAGCCGCGCTTCACCATCTGCGGCAACACCGCCAGCGTGAGGTCGTGGACCGCGGTGGCGTTGAGTCGGAGCTGAGCGCGTTCGTATTCGTGGTCGAGATCGACGATGGCGCCGAAGGTCGCGATGCCCGCGTTGTTGCACAGGATCGAGATCTCGCGGTCGGCGAGTTCGGCGCACAGCACGTCGAGGGAGCGCAGGTCCGACAGGTCGGTGGGTCGCACCTCGACGGAGATGCCGTGGTCGGCGCGCATCTTCTCGGCGGTGATCTCGAGGATCTCGCCGCGACGGGCCACCAGGATCAGCGAGTGCCCACGCCGGGCGAGCTCCCAGGCGAGCGCCTCGCCGATACCGGAGGAGGCGCCGGTGACGACGGCGCGGGACGTTGCGGTGGGTGCTGGTACGGCCATGCCCCGGATCGTATCGGTGCCACGTCGGACGTGGACGGTGCCCTTGGTACAGAAGCAGGCATCAGGCGGCCCGGTCAGCCGGCCAGGTGACATCGAAGCGCGACGGTAGGGGGTCGCGCTCGAGGATGAGCCGTACCAATCGATGCTCGATGCCGACGTCTGCCGGCGTGTCGACATCCGGCTCGGTCGCGTCGGTGGCGTCGTCCCGGTGGCCGTCGATCGGGTCGGGGTGCTCGACAGGTTCTGTGTTGTCGACGGATTCGGTCCAGGGGTCGTCGGGTGCGGTGTGGAGATCTGCAGGCTCCTCGGGTGGCACGGGCTCACCCCATGGGTCATCGACCGTTACCGTTTCGGCCCGCGCGGTGGATTCGCCCCATGGGCCCAGTGCGGCGCGGCGGTGTCGGTCGATGAGTTCATCGACGAGGTGCAGATGGTTGGTACGGATTTCACCGGGTGGGTCGGTGTTGCGACGCCAGCCGTAGCGGCCTCGATCGGGTCCCTCGGTGATTTTCACCGTTTCCCACTGGTGGGGTTTGGTACCTACGGATCGGTTGTGCGGTCCGCAGGCGGGTGCCATGTGATCGGCGTCGGTCTTTCCGCCATCGGCCCAGTCGGTTTCGGCGTGGTGCATTTCGGTGTGCGCGAATGGTGTGGGGCAGTCGGTGCGGCTGCAGCCGCCGTACTTGGAGAACGCGATGAACCGTTGTGCTCGGGAGGCGAGACGGTGCGCGCGGCCGAGGAACAGGGGTTCGCCGGTGTGCTCGTCGAATACCGCGAGGTGCATCTGTGCCCGTGCCGCCATCTGCAGAACGTCAGAGATGGGGAGGTCGGTGCCGGTGGCGGTGTGGGCGATGCCGGCGCGCTCACGAAGTTTGTCCTCGGTGATGGAGATGATGACGTGCGGCGGTAGTCCGCGGTGCGAGGCACCGTGCAAGCCGCCATCAGCGGCAGCCTGCAGCAGGGCTCTCAACGCATCGTGGTTGCGTTGACCGACCGACCGGGTGTCCCGGTCGGCGGCTTCGCGCAACTGCTCGGGGTCGACGTCGGTGGTGTCACCGCGTGGTGACCGATCGTCGTCAGGGTTGTTCATCCCGGGTGCCGCCCAGACGGCGAGCATCACCTCGAACAAGGCGCGCGTGGTGGGATCCAATGTCGCGAAGACCTTCGACATCAACTGGGTGTCCTGGCAGCTCAACGACAGTCGGCGTTGCCTCGCCCGGTCCCGGTCATCGGTCAGGTGCCCGTCGGGGTCGAGGTGGGCCAGGACCCGGACTCCGGCTTTCGTGATCTCGCGGGGGCTCAACGTTCGGGCGTGCTCGGCCAACAGTTCCTCTGCCGCGGCCCGGTCGTCGGGGCCGACGGCGGCAGGGATCTTACGCATCACATCGAGGATCGCGTCGACGTGATCGGCACCGATCGCACCTGACGCCAACGCGTCAGCCGTGTTGGGGCATGTCGGTGGCAATTTCTCACCGGTCATCGCATGCATCGACTGCAACTGCGCGACTGCCCGTAAACGATTCCTGGGGTTGGTGATCCGCAGTTCGATGCGCAGGAACTCACCCAGCTTCTGACACCCCACCGACCGGTGGGCGTCACGGTCGGAGACATCGAGGATCCTGCGGTTGCCGATCGATTCCATCCGTCGTACGGCCCGTTCATGGCGGATGGCCAGATCGGCGACCACTGCATCAGTGCAGGGGTCTGATGGTGCAGCAGCAATCTTGTCCAGAAGGTGTTCGAGCGCAGCGTAATCCGACTCCAGATCAGACATGGTGTCGGTCATGATGCACTCCTCCCCAGGCGCGGTGACTGAGGCCAGATTAGCACATGTGTTCGAACCGGGCAATCATTCAATATGGTGAATGATGTTGAACGTCAGCAAAGTTCGCTGGATCGTCCTCCGCCGCGATGGCGTGGACCTGCGTGTGGTGGATGGGGGGCTCACGGCCACGGTCGGCGCCGAGGAGTGCTGTCAGAGGGCGGCGGCGACCTCGGTGCCCTGACGGATGGCGCGCTTGGCGTCGAGCTCCTCGGCGATGTCTGCGCCACCGATCACATGGGTGCGGATGCCTGCGACGGTCAACGGGTCGATGAGGTCGCGCACGGACTCCTGGCCTGCGCACACCACGACGGTGTCCACGTCGAGTACCCGCGGCGCGCGGTCGTCGTCGTCGTCGAAGTGCAGGTGCAGACCGGCGTCGTCGATGCGGTCGTAGCGCGCACCCGAGATCTGTTCCACACCTTTCATCTTCACCGACGCGCGGTGGACCCACCCGGTGGTCTTGCCCAGTCCACGGCCCTGCCCGCCGGACTTACGCTGGACGAGATAGACGGTACGGACGGCGGGTGTGGGACGGGGTGTGGTGACAAATCCCGGGATCGAGGTGTCCTCCGAGACGCCCCACTCCTGTTCCCATTCCTTGAGGTCGAGCGTGGGGGAGTCCTCGACGGTGAGGAACTCGGTGATGTCGAATCCGATGCCGCCCGCGCCGATCACGGCGACGGTGGAGCCGATTTCCCGATGTCCGAGAACGGCATCGGCGTAGGTGACCACCTTCGGGTGGTCGATCCCCGGGATGTCGGGGATGCGGGGAACCACGCCGGTCGCGATGATCACCTCGTCGAACTTCTCGGCGATCAGGTGTTCGGCGCCGGCCCAGGTGTTCAGGTGGACGGTCACGCCGCCGACCTCGAGTTGGCGGGTGTAATAGCGGATCGTCTCGGAGAACTCCTCCTTGCCCGGGATCCTGGCAGCGATCGCGAACTGCCCGCCGATCGAGGATCCGGCCTCGAACAGCTCCACGCGGTGACCGCACTCGGCCGCGGCGACCGCGGCGGACAGACCGGCCGGTCCCGCACCGATGACGGCGACGCGTTTGGCGTGCCGGGTCGGGGACAGGGTGAGGACGGTCTCGCGTCCGGCGCGCGGGTTGAGGAGGCAGGACACCTTCTTCCCCACGAACGCGTGATCGAGGCATGCCTGGTTGCAACCGATGCAGGTGTTGATCTCGTCGGCGCGTCCCTGCTGTGCCTTGTTCGGCAGGTCCGGGTCGGCCAACAGCGGCCGCGCCATCGACACCGCGTCGACGCGACCGCATCGCAGGATCTCCTCGGCGATCTCCGGGGTGTTGATGCGGTTCGACGCGATGAGCGGGATGGACACCTCGTCGCGGAGTCGTTCGGTGAACTTCACGAACGCCGCGCGCGGCACCGAGGTGACGATCGTCGGGACCTTGGCCTCGTGCCACCCGATGTCGGTGTTGATCGCGTCGACGCCGTGCGCCTCCAGCGCACGGGACAGCTGGGCGATCTCGTCCCAGGTCTGCCCGCCCTCGACGAGGTCGGCGATGGACTGTCGAATGATGACCAGGAAATCGTCGCCGACGCGCTTGCGGATCCGATCGACGATCTCCAGGACGATGCGCTGACGGTTCTCGGTCGATCCGCCCCAGCGGTCGGTCCGGGTGTTGGTGCGCGGACACAGGAACGTGTTGAGGAGATAGCCCTCGCCGCCCATGATCTCGATGCCGTCGTAGCCGGCCTCCTTCGCGAGCTTCGCGCATCGACCGTAGGAGTAGATGGTCTGACGGATGATCGCCTCGTTCATCCTGATCGGCTGGAACGGGTGGATCGGCGACTTCTCCCGACCGACACTCACTTTCAGCGGCGTGTAGCCGTAGCGACCGGCGTGCAGGATCTGCAGCGCGATCTTGCCGCCCTCGTTGTGCACCGCGTCGGTGAGGACCCGGTGCCGGCGGACGTCGATCTTGTTGGTCAGCTTGCCGCCGAACGGCAGCAGCAGGCCCAGACGGGTCGGGGCGATCCCGCCGGTGATGATCAGTGCCGCACCACCCCGGGCCCGCATCGCGTAGTAGGCCGCCAATTTCTTGGTGTCCCAGGCCCGTTCCTCGAGGCCGGTGTGCATCGACCCCATGATGATCCGGTTGCGCAGGGTGACCGAACCGAGCTCCAGGGGCTCGAACAGGTGGGGATAGGGGGTGTTCATCGCGAGACCTTCTCCTGTGTGGGGGATGTGCCGGGCTGTGCGGGGCTGGTGGACATCTCGTGTTCGAGGGCGGTGACGACCTCGTCGAGCCAGTCGACGAAGCCCTCCTCGATGCGGATCCCGCCGCGGAGCACCAGATACTGGTGCAGACGTCGGCCGGTCGTGGCCGCGGCATCGGGGTGGTCGCGGTCGGCGAAGGCCCGATAGAGAGCGAGCTGTTCGGTGTGGATGTCTCGGTGGCGGCGCATCTCGGCGACCAGGTCGGTGAGGTCGCCGTGTTCGGCCGCCCGCAGTTTCACGCTGAGTTCGTCCCGTAGGCGCGGAACCGGGGCGCGATCGGACACCCATGCGCGCAGGGCATCTCGTCCGGAATCGGACAGCGTGTAGACCTTCTTGTCCGGGCGGGCGTCCTGGGCGACGGACTCGAACGCGACGAGCCCGTCGTCGTGCAGCTTCTTCAACGTGCGATAGATCTGCTGGTGGGTGGCCGACCAGAAGTAACCGATCGACCGGTCGAACTGTCGGCCGATCTCGTAGCCGGTGCCGGGACGCTCCGCCAACGACACCATGATCGCGTGTTCGAGGGCCATGACGGCAGGCTAATACGCAATCACGCACTGTGCAACAAGGTGCATAGGCGGGCATCGCTAGCTGCAGTACCCGCTGAGTTGGAACGTCGGCTATCCGCCGGGAAACGATTGACGGCCGACATCGGCGAATGATGGTGCCCCCGGCAGGACTCGAACCTGCGACCTAGAGATTAGAAGGCTCTTGCTCTATCCACCTGAGCTACGGAGGCGCGCCCGTTCACGGCCGGTGTGTCGGCGGTGAACGATCTGCGCGCGAAGTATATCCGTCACCCGAGCGCCGGTGAGGGACGGTCACGGGCCCGCCGAAACCGGACGGGTGCTGTGAATCCGAACGTACGAATTGCCGCCCGGAGAGTTGCGCCGCCGTTCTCTTTACGTCATCTTTACTTTTGCCCGACGATGTCGGGCTGGGGGTTCGACGAAGGGGAGCGTTGAGTGGACGGCATCAGAACTCTGGACTTCACCGGCGGCGCGGCGGTCGACTCGCCGATCCGGCCGGAATGGGTTGTGGAGGGCGACCCGGTGGCCAGGATTCACGAATGGACGATCAGTTCCGATCTGCTGTCGACCACGGCGATCTGGAGTTGCACCGCGGGCACGTTCCGGTGGTACGCCGAGGCCGAGGAGTTGGTACACATCCTCGAGGGCGCGGTGATCGTGACCGACGAGTCCGGGCAGTCGGTGGAGCTGACCCCGGGCCGGGCCGCGGTGCTGACCGCGGGCGAGTGGACCACCTGGACCATCGACGATCACGTCAAGAAGCACGCCGTCTGGAAGACCGCGGTACCGACGCCGGTGCGCCTGTTCTGGCGTGCGTTGTCGGCTCTGCGCCGTATCGCCCGACGCGCCCGGATCGTCCGTCGGGGATCCACACCCGACGCGCAACCCGCCTCGGCCACCCCGTTCGGAATCCGCACAGCCGCCTGAGCCGCAGCTCATCGCCACACTTTCCCGGCTCCGGCGCGTGTTGCCTAGAGTGCAGTCATGAGCGTGACCACTGCTGATTCGATCGACCTGCGCCGCAGCGCGGCTGCCGGCCTCGGTTGGGTCGTCGCGTGGGTGACCGCAATCGTCGCGATCATCGTCACGGCGATGTCGGCCTCGCAGTTCTCGGAACTGACCGGGATCCCGGATCCGGGATGGATCACCACCTACGGCCTGCCCGCGGTGCAGGGTATCGGCGAGATCGGTGCGGCCATCGCGGTCGGCTCGGCGTTGTTCGCGGCGTTCCTCGTACCGCCGCAGGCCGACGGCGTACTCGATGTCGGTGGCTACCGTGCGGTGCGGTGGGCCGCGGTCGGCGCGTTGGTCTGGGGCATCACGTCGTTGATGATGATCCCGCTGACCCTGTCGAACGTGTCGGGCCGGCCGCTGTCGGAATCGTTGCAGCCGTCGAACCTCGTCACCGCGGTCGATCAGGTGGCCGACGCCCGATCCTGGCTGTGGACCGCACTCTTCGCACTGGTGACCGCGGCGTTTGCCCGGGTCGCGTTGCGCTGGTGGTGGACTGTGGTCATCTTCGGCCTGGCGCTGCTGAGCCTGATGCCGCTCGCCCTGAGTGGGCACTCCTCGGCCGGCGGCAGCCACGATTACGCCACCAACAGCCTCATCCTGCACATCGTGTTCGCGACCGTCTGGCTCGGCGGCCTGTTCGCGGTACTCGTCTATGCCCGTGGACTCGGGACCCACACCGGACTCGCGGTGGCCCGCTTTTCCCGGGTCGCGCTGTGGTGCATCGTCGTCGTCGGCGCCAGCGGTGTGATCAACGCGCTGATCCGCGTCGAGTTGTCCGACCTGTTCACCGACACCTACGGCCGCATCGTGCTGCTCAAGACGGTGGCTCTGATCGTGCTCGGCGGGCTGGGGGCGATCCACCGACGACGTACCGTCACCGCTCTGCAGTCCGACCCCGACGATCGGGCGGCGTTCATCCGGTTCGGTCTCGTCGAGGTCGTGGTCTTCGCGGTGACCTTCGGTCTGGCCGTGGGGCTGTCGCGGACGCCGCCGCCTGCCGAGGACACCTCGAAACTGTCGGTGACCGAGGTCGAACTCGGCTACAACCTGCCCGGTCCGCCCACCGCCCTGCGGATCCTGACCGAGTGGCGTTTCGACCTGCTGTTCGGAACTCTCGCAATCGTTCTCGCCGTGGTCTACCTCCGGGGCATCCTGCGCCTTCGTCGACGTGGCGACGCCTGGCCGGTGGGGCGGACGATCAGCTGGTTCGCCGGGTGCGCGATCCTGCTATTCACCTCGTCGTCGGGTCTGGGCAGCTACTCGCCCGCGATGTTCAGCATGCACATGATCGCGCACATGCTGATGTCGATGCTGATCCCGGTGTTGTTCGTCCTGGGTGGACCGATCACCCTCGCTCTGCGGGCCCTGCGACCCGCCGGCCGTACCGCCCCGCCCGGACCGCGGGAGTGGATCCTCGCGGTACTGCACAGCCCGGTGTCGCGGTTCCTCACCCACCCGGTCGTGGCGTTCGTACTTTTCGTCGGGAGCTTCTACGCGCTCTACCTCGGTGGGCTGTTCGACGCGGTCGCCACCTACCACGCGGGACACGTGCTGATGAACCTGCACTTCCTGCTCAGCGGATACCTCTTCTACTGGGTGGTGATCGGCATCGACCCCGCACCGCGGCAGGTGGCGCCGTTGGCGAAGGTGGGCATGGTCTTCGGTGCCCTGCCGTTCCACGCGTTCTTCGGGGTGGCCCTCATGTCGATGAACTCCGTCATCGCCCTGGACTACTTCCGCGGCCTGAGACTGCCGTTCGGCGTCGATCTCATGTCCGACCAGCGAGTCGGCGGCGGCATCGCCTGGGCGGCCGGCGAGGTCCCACTCGTCATCGTGATGCTGGCCCTGCTGATCCAGTGGACTCGCCAGGACCGGCGCGTCGCCAAGCGGTACGACCGTCGTGAAGATCGCGACAACGACTCCGAACTGGCCGGATACAACGCCATGTTGGCCGAACTGTCCGGGACGGGCGGGACGGACGCTCGTGGGGCGGACAGCGACACATCTGCGGCACCGGATCCCGTCGGCGGGTCCCGTCCGGGTGGCGACGCCTCGTAAATCGGGTCGCCCGGGCAGCTAAGGTTGGTGTCGACCTCGTCCGGCCGGGTCGTCCCGCAGCCGTAGGGCACCAGCCCACATGCGCACCCGCCGGACGCCTCGAGTCGTAGTGCACATGTTGCGTGGAAGGTGATACGAGTGCCCGAATTTATCTACACCATGAAGAAGGTGCGTAAAGCGCACGGCGACAAGGTGATCCTGGACGACGTCACGATGTCGTTCTACCCAGGCGCGAAGATCGGCGTCGTGGGTCCCAACGGCGCGGGTAAGTCGTCGATCCTCAAGATCATGGCCGGCATCGATCAGCCGTCCAACGGCGAGGCGTTCCTCGACCCGGGCGCCTCGGTCGGCATCCTCATGCAGGAGCCCGTGCTCAACGAGGAGAAGACCGTTCGACAGAACGTCGAAGAGGGTATGGGCAAGGTCAAGGAAGACCTCGACCGCTTCAACGAGATCGCCGAGCTCATGGCCACGGAGTACTCCGACGAGCTGATGGACGAGATGGGCAAGCTGCAGGAGGCCCTGGACCACGCCGACGCGTGGGATCTCGACTCCCAGCTCGAGCAGGCGATGGACGCACTGCGCTGCCCGCCGGCCGACGAGCCCGTCACCCACCTCTCCGGTGGTGAGAAGCGCCGCGTCGCGCTGTGCAAGTTGCTGCTGTCCAAGCCCGACCTGCTGCTTCTCGACGAGCCGACGAACCACCTCGACGCCGAGAGTGTGCTGTGGCTCGAGCAGTTCCTGGCCTCGTACGCGGGCGCCGTCCTCGCGGTCACCCACGACCGGTACTTCCTCGATCATGTGGCGCAGTGGATCTGCGAGGTCGACCGCGGCAAGCTGCACCCCTACGAGGGCAACTACTCGACCTACCTGGAGAAGAAGGCCGCGCGCCTCGAGGTCCAGGGCAAGAAGGACCAGAAGCTGCAGCGTCGCCTCAAGGAGGAGCTCGCCTGGGTCCGCTCCGGCTCCAAGGCCCGCCAGACCAAGAACAAGGCGCGTCTGGGGCGCTACGAGGAGATGGCCGCCGAGGCCGACAAGATGCGCAAGCTCGACTTCGAGGAGATCCAGATCCCGACGCCGCCGCGCTTGGGCGACGTGGTGGTCGAGGTCAAGAACCTCGACAAGGGTTTCGACGGTCGCGTGCTGATCAAGGACCTGTCGTTCACGTTGCCGCGCAACGGCATCGTCGGCGTGATCGGTCCCAACGGTGTCGGTAAGACGACCCTGTTCAAGACCATCGTCGGTCTCGAGAACGCCGACTCGGGCACGGTGAAGGTGGGCGACACGGTCAAGCTCAGCTACGTCGACCAGAATCGCGCGAACATCGACCCCAAGAAGAACGTGTGGGAGGTCGTCTCCGAGGGACTCGACTTCATCGAGGTCGGCCAGAACGAGATGCCCTCGCGCGCCTACGTCAGCGCGTTCGGCTTCAAGGGGCCCGATCAGCAGAAGAAGGCTGAGGTCCTCTCCGGTGGTGAGCGCAACCGTCTGAACCTCGCGCTGACCCTCAAGGAGGGTGGCAACCTGATCCTGCTCGACGAGCCCACCAACGACCTCGACGTCGAGACCCTCGGTTCGCTGGAGAACGCGCTCGACACGTTCCCGGGTTGTGCCGTCGTCATTTCTCACGACCGGTGGTTCCTCGACCGCACCTGCACCCACATCCTCGCGTGGGAGGGCAACGTCTCCGAGGGGCAGTGGTTCTGGTTCGAGGGCAACTTCGAGGCCTACGAGGCCAACAAGATCGAACGCCTCGGTGCCGACGCCGCACGGCCGCACTCGGTCACCCACCGCAAGCTCACCAGGGACTGATCCCCACCCATGGGCACGGCATCGTCGACGACACCCACGCCCGCCGCGGTCGCGCGTAGCTACTTCGCGCGACCCGGTCAGGCTTTCTCCGACGATGCCGTGGGGGGCGGTGGCACGGCCGATCTGGACCAGGTCGAACGACATCTGGCTCTCGCCCGTGTCCGTCCGCCCGGGCAACCGGTCGTCGAGGTCGTCGAGACCGACGGCGCCGTGCGGTCGGTCTACATCGTGGTCGACGACCAGGCTCTGCTCGTGGAGGCGGCCGTGGTCGTCGTCGAGCAGGCCGGACTCGCCGTCCGACGCGTCGATCACCCGATCTTCGCTGCCGTCCGCGACGACGCCGGCGTACTGGTCGCACTGACCGCGGCCGGCTCACCCGATGCCGACGCCGCTGCGGTGGCCGAGTCGTGGATCGGTCTGCAGGTCTCACCGGCCCGCGGGTCGATCGACGCCGACGACGTCGGCGCCCGTCTCACCCAGGTCATCGAACGAATCGGCGCGGTCCACGCGGACGCCCACACGATGCTCGCCGAACTGGCCGCGCTCGCCGACGTCGTGCGCGACGGCGGCGGCAACGAACAGGCCGACCTGCTCACCTGGTTGTCCGACGGACACTTCCTCGCCCTGGGGTCGCTGGTGTCCGGTCCCGGGGACACCGGATGGTCCGCCGCCACCGGTGTTTTCGTGCAAGCCTCGGTTCCGCGGCCGGGTGACCCCGCACGCGTCCCCGACACGGCCGTCTCGATCGGACGGGTCCATCTGCCCACCGGGGTCATCCGCACCGAGTACCCGACCGCGGTCCGCGTCGTCGAGCCCGGCCCGGCCGGCCGGACCCACCTGTTCATCGGGATCCTGACGTCGGCGGCGCTGCACACCGACGTCCTGGCGGTCCCCGTCCTGCGGGGGGTCGCGGGGACGGTCCTCGCGCAGGCCGGGGTCGGCGGCGACTCCTACGCCGGTGCCACCCTGCTCGAACTGCTGCAGAACCAGTCACGCGCCGAACTGTTCGGTGCCGCGCCCGAGGATCTCGCCGCGACCCTGATCGACGTGCTCGACGCCATCGCCGGTCGCGAGGTCCGCGTCTACCTGCGTGCCGATCCCGCCTCGGAGATCGTCACCGCCCGCATCTACCTCCCGCGCGACCGGTACACCACTCGTCTGCGGGAACAGATGCAGACGCTCCTCGTCGAGCGTCTCGGCGGCAGGTCACTCGAGTACACCGCCCGCATCAGCGATTCGCCGCTGGCGTTCGTCCACGTGATCATGCGGGTGGACCGCGGCACCTGTGAACTGTTGGCCGGGATGGCCCCCGCCGACCCGCGCCGCGCCGAGATCCAGACCGACATCGCCGCCGCCGCGCGCAGCTGGGACGACGACCTGCGGGCCATCGCAGGCGGTGCCATCGACGCCGACCTCGTCGGTGCCTACGCGGCGGCGATCCCACAGGCCTACAAGAACGAGCGGGATCCGCGCGCAGCGCTGACCGACGTCGTGGTCCTCGCCGGCCTCGCCGACGGCGACCATCACGTCCGACTGCGCCCGCACTCCGCCGAACCCGACGACCGCTGGACCTTCGGCCTCTACCTGTGCGGGCGATCCGCGTCGCTGACGTCGATCCTGCCGATGCTGCAGAGTCTGGGTGTCGACGTCCTCGACGAACACCCCTTCGCGGTCACCCGGCCCGACGGGATCGCCTGCTGGATCTACGAGTTCACCATCGTGCCGGCCGCGGGGGTCGGCGTCGCCCCGGATTCCACGAGCGACCTGCAGACGCGTTTCACCGACGCCTTCTCCCGACTGTGGACCGGGGTCGCCGACGTCGACCCGTTCAACGAGTTGGTGTTGCGATGCGGGTTGAACTGGCGCGAGGTCGTGATGCTCCGCGCCTACTCTCGATACCTCCGACAGTGCGGGTTCTCCTCCGGCGCACGGCATGTGACCGGTGTACTCGGCGACCACCCGGAGATCACCGCGGCACTCGGGGAACTCTTCGCGGTGTCGTTCGACCCCGACCGGGTCGACGACGACGCCAGGGCGGGCGTGATCAACCGACTCGACCTGCTGGCCGCCGACGTGCTCAGCCTGGACGCCGACCGGATCATCTCGGCCTTCGTCTCGGTCGTCAAGGCGACCTCCCGCACGAACTTCTACTCACCGGACGCCGGTGCCGCGCTGGCGTTCAAGCTGCGCCCGCGGGAGATCCCGCAGACCCCGCAACCCCGGCCGCTGCACGAGATCTTCGTGTACTCCCCGCGGGTCGAGGGAGTGCACCTCCGGTTCGGGTCGGTGGCCCGCGGTGGCCTCCGTTGGTCGGATCGCCGGGAGGACTTCCGCACCGAGATCCTCGGGCTGGTCAAGGCGCAGGCGGTCAAGAACGCGGTCATCGTGCCGGTCGGGGCCAAGGGCGGTTTCGTCGTCCGGCAGCCACCGACCCCCACCGGCGATCCGGCGGCCGACCGGGACGCGACCCGCGCGGCGGGAGTCGGGGCATACCGCGAGTTCATCTCGGCGCTGCTCGACCTCACCGACAACCTCGACGTCGGTGACGGCACCGGTACCGCCGAGGTCGTCCCGGCCCCCGGTGTCGTCCGTCGCGACGGCGACGACACCTACCTCGTGGTGGCCGCCGACAAGGGGACCGCCACGTTCTCCGACATCGCCAACTCCGTCGCCGCCGAGTACGGGTTCTGGCTGGGCGACGCATTCGCCTCGGGGGGATCGGTCGGATACGACCACAAGGCCATGGGCATCACCGCTCGCGGCGCGTGGGAGTCGGTGACGCGCCACTTCCGGGAGATGGGCACCGATGTCGCGTCCGACGACTTCACCGTCGTCGGCGTGGGCGACATGAGCGGCGACGTGTTCGGCAACGGGATGCTGCTCTCCGAGCACATCCGTCTGGTGGCGGCGTTCGACCACCGCCACATCTTCGTCGACCCCGATCCCGATGCCGCCGGCTCGTTCTCCGAGCGCCGCCGACTGTTCGACCTGCCGCGGTCGTCGTGGGCCGACTACGACACGACCCTGATCTCTGATGGCGGCGGTGTGTGGTCGCGGGAGAGCAAGTCCATCCCGATCGCCGACAGCGTGCGCGCCGCACTCGGCCTCACGGCGGGCGTCGAGAGCCTCTCACCCCCGGAACTGATGCGCGCGATCCTGCTGGCTCCGGTCGACCTGCTCTGGAACGGCGGCATCGGCACCTACGTCAAGGCCTCCACTGAGAGCCACGCCGATGTGGGCGACAAGGCGAACGACGGTATCCGCGTGGACGGGAACGCCGTGCGCGCGAGGGTGATCGGTGAGGGTGGCAACCTCGGGGTCACCGAACACGGACGGATCGAGTTCGACATGTCCGGCGGTCGTGTCAACACCGATGCCATGGACAACTCGGCCGGGGTGGACTGCTCCGACCACGAGGTGAACATCAAGATCCTGCTGGACTCGCAGGTCGCCTCCGGCGCGCTCGCCCCGGATGACCGCAACCGGCTGCTCGAGTCGATGACCGACGAGGTCGGTCGACTCGTCCTGGCCGACAACATCTCCCAGAACTCCGAGCTGGGCACCTCCCGCGGACTCGCGGCGCAGATGCGCGACGTGCACGCGCGGTTGCTCGGCCGCCTCGCCACCGACCACGGTGTGGACCTCGAGCTCGAGGCCCTGCCGCACCCCGACGACCTGGTGGCGCGTGACCGCGGCGCCGGCCTCACCTCGCCGGAGCTGGCCACGATGATGGCGCACGTCAAGCTGGCACTCAAGGACGATCTGCTCGCCGGCGACCTGCCCGACAACGACGCGTTCGACGATCGTCTCATCGCGTACTTCCCGCAGGCGCTGCAGGATTCGTACCCTGTCGGCATCGCGGCACATCCGCTGCGGCGTCAGATCGTGACCACCACGCTGGTCAATGACCTCGTCGACACCTCGGGGATCGAGCACGTCTTCGCACTCGGCGAGAGCACAGGCGCGTCGTCGACCGACGCCGCCCGGGCCTTCGTGGTGGTGGCCGAGACGTTCGGGCTGTCCGGGTTGCGCTCGAGGATCGTCGCCGCACCGGGGGAGATAACCGCGATCGACGAGATGCTCGTCCACTCGCGACGTCTGCTGTTCCGCGCGTCACGGTGGTTCGTCGCCACCCGACCCCAGCCGATGGCCATCGCCGCCGAGATCACCCGCTACGCCGATCGGGTGGCCGCGCTGGACCAGCACCTTCCGGAATGGTTGGGGGACAGTTCGCGCGCCGACATCGACGCCCACGCGGCGCGGTGGGTCTCCGCCGGGATCCCCGCCGAGATCGCGCACGATGTCGCCGGGTGTCTGCACCGGTTCTGCCTGCTCGACATCATCGACGCGGCGGAGATCTCCGACCGTGACATCGGAGAGGTCGGCGCCCTGTACGGCACGCTCCTCGACCATCTCGGCGTCGAGCAACTCCTCACTGCCGTGTCGGACCTGGAGTCGGGGGACCGGTGGCAGTCGCTGGCCCGACTCGCGTTGCGCGACGACCTGTTCGCGGTCCTGCGGGCGATGACCCTGGCGGTCCTCGAGGTCGGCGAACCGGAGGAGTCGCCGCGCGAGAAGATCGCGGAGTGGGAGTTGCACAACGCATCCCGCCTGTCGCGGGCCCGGGCCACTCTCGACGAGATCGCCCAGTCGGGGCATCGGGACCTCGCGACCCTGTCGGTCGCGGCCCGGCAACTCCGGAGTGTGATCCGCTGAGATCGGTGAGCGCGATCCCCACCGACGACGACCGCAGCACCGAGCAGGGAGGCAGGCCATGTCTGACGCAGGCAACCATCGGGACGAGTCACACCGGGACGACTCACTCGGGGGCGACGACGGCCACCGCGTCGACGCCGGATACCTGGTGACGGTGCCGGTGCGCTGGTCGGACATGGACGTGTTCCAACACATCAACCACGCCCGGATGGTGACCCTCCTCGAAGAGGCCCGCATCCCGTGGTTGTTCTACGACGAGCGGCCCACGGTCGGCCTGCGCAACGGGTGCCTGGTGGCCGACCTGCACGTCAAGTACCAGGGCCAGGTACGCCACGACGAGTCGCCGATCGAGGTCACCATGTTCACCACCCGCGTCCGTGCGGTCGACTTCTTCGTCGGCTACGAGGTGCGCCCCAAAGGTGCCGCGCCCGACAGCCGTCCGGCCGTCGTCGCGTCGACGCAACTCGTGTCGTTCGATGTCGACACCCAGCGCCCGCGCCGGATGACCGCGCAGGAGAAGGACTACCTCACGAGTTTCCTGCGCGCATGATCGGTTTCGCGACGCCCGCCGACCGCAACGACCTCACCGCGTTCGTGATGCGCGCATGCCGTGTCGACGAACTGGCGGTGATCCGACTGCGCCGCCGCGGTGACGGGGCGGTCGGGGCCTGGGTGATGAGCGGGTTCGACGTCCTCGCCGGCCGGGTCATCCGCGCCGAACTCGAAGCATCCGACGTCGTGCACGACGGTTCGCAGCTGTTGGCCGCGTTACGTGCCGATCCGTCCGCGTCGACCGTGGATCCCGGGTTCTCCATCGACAGCGCGTGGCAGGCGGGGGCACTGCCGCCGGAGAGCGGCTTCGGCCACGTCGACGACGTACCCGCCCGCACGATCGTCGAGTTGTCCCGTGAGGGCGCCCGTCTCGCCCGTAGCGAGGCCGGTCCGCTGGGTCCGCCCGCGTCGCTGCTCGAGCAGACCGTGATCGAGGTCGACGACCCGCGAGCGCCCGGTGCCGGTACGGTGGCCGTCCCGATGCGTGCGGTGTTCGCGCTGACCGCGATGGGGTTCGTCCGCACCGTCGACGGCGATCAGGTCACCGAGACCTCGCCGATCGAGGCGATCGCGGCCGACGAACCGGTGCGGATCCGCGCCACCGGGGTGTGGGCACGCCTCGACGCCCGATACGGCTCGGTACATGTCCGACGGACCGCCGCGTTGGCGGTCACGCCGACCTGATCAGACGAGCCAGGCGGCCGCGTTCGGCGGGAGCTTCCCGTCACGTAGCGGCGCACTACTCAGCAGGATCTCGCCTCCGGGCAGCCCCACCGGCTCGTCGCCGGTGTTGACCGCACAGATCAGGCGACCTTCGGACCGTCGATAGGCGATGCAGCCCTCCGGCGCTCCGTACCACTCGATGTCGACGCCGGCGAACTCCGGTCGGGTCTTGCGCAGTTCGATGGCCAACCGGTACAGCGACAGCGTGGAGTCGACGTCCTCGAGCTGGTGCTCGGCCGTGAGGCCCTTCCAGTCGTCGGGCATCGGCAGCCAGGTGTCCGGCGTGCTGCTGAACCCGTAGGGCGGGGTGTCGCCCTGCCACGGCAGCGGGACGCGGCAGCCGTCGCGACCCCGCATGGTGTGCCCGGAGCGTTCCCAGACCGGATCCTGCAGTGCCTCGTCGGGCAGTTCGGTGTTCGGCAGACCGAGCTCGGCGCCGTTGTAGATGAAGATCGTCCCGGGCAGTCCCAGCTCCACGAGCAGCATCGCCCGCGCACGGTCGAGACCGGCGTCGGGGGTGGTGCCCTCGGCGTACCGGGTGACCTCGCGTTCGACGTCGTGGTTGGACAGCGTCCACGTCGGGTTGCCCTGCACCGAGTCGACGGCCTCGAGTGAGTTCTCGATCGCCTCACGGATCGAGTCGGCGGTGAAGTCGGCCTCGGCGAGGCGGAAGTTGAAACCGAGGTGCAACTCGTCGGGGCGGATGTACTCGGCGAACCGTGAGTTCTCGCGAACCCAGATCTCGCCGACGGTGACCGCGTCGGGGTACTCGTTCATCACCGTGCGGATCTTGCGGTGGAT
The DNA here is from genome assembly GCF_014635305.1 of Williamsia phyllosphaerae. Taxonomy (NCBI): domain Bacteria; kingdom Bacillati; phylum Actinomycetota; class Actinomycetes; order Mycobacteriales; family Nocardiaceae; genus Williamsia; species Williamsia phyllosphaerae. The sequence goes on from NZ_BMCS01000003.1 coordinate 79,642, forward strand.
CTCGTGCACCCCGGGGTTGTTGAACCGGGGATCGTCGTCGTCGTTGATCAGCAGTCCGGTGCGCATGTCGGTCATGTCCGGCAGGCCCGGTGGCTTGGCCATCCCGTGCGCGACGTCGATGCGGAAGCCGTCGACACCGCGGTCCAGCCAGAACCGGAGGGTGGTGGCGAGATCCTCGAAGACCTCGGGGTTCTCCCAGTTCAGGTCGGGTTGTTCGGGTGCGAAGATGTGCAGGTACCACTGCCCGGGGGAGCCGTCGGCCTCGGTGACGCGCGTCCACGCCGGCCCGCCGAAGATGCTCGGCCAGTTGTTCGGCGGCTGGTCGCCGTCGTCACCGAGCCCGTCGCGGAAGATGTACCGATCCCGTGCCGCGCTGCCCGGCTCGGCGGCCAGCGCCTCGACGAACCAGGCGTGCTGATCGCTGGTGTGGTTGGGGACGAGATCCATCGTCACCTTGATGTCGCGGGCGTGCGCCTCCTCGATCAACGCGTCGAGGGCGCCGATCCCGCCGAACAGCGGATCGATGTCGCGCGGATCGGAGACGTCGTACCCGTGGTCGGCCATCGGTGAACGCATCACCGGGCTGATCCACAACGCGTCGACGCCGAGCAGCTCGAGATAACCGAGTTTGTCGATGACCCCGTTGAGATCACCGACCCCGTCACCGTCGCTGTCGGAGAACGACCGCGGGTAGATCTGATAGAAGATCGCCGAGGTCCACCAGTGCTCGTCCCGGCTGTCCCCGGGGGCGTCCGCCGCGGTCGTCGTGGTCTGCGTGACGTCCCGGTGGGACAGCCGATCGTCCTCCGCGACAACGGTATCGGCTGTCTCGTCCCGATCGGACGGGGTGGGTCGTTCGGCGTCGGTGTTCAGCTCGGCGGCACCTGTTGACTCGTCATTCACAGATCCATCTTGCCTCACGTACCGGAGCGGACGCCCCGTACGCCGCGCCGGGGGTGGCGTCGCTCACATCGGCGCGTTCACCATCGACTGCGCCGCCATCTCCATGTAGCCGACGAGGGCCGCACGGTGCTCGTCGTCGAGTCGGTCGGGACCGATCGAGGCGATCGCGGTGTGCATGCACCGCAGCCAGGCGTCGCGTTCCAGCGGGCCGATCCGGAACGGGTTGTGTCGCATCCGCAGGCGAGGGTGTCCGCGCTCGTCGGAGTACGTCCGCGGGCCGCCCCAGTACTGCTCGAGGAACATCCGCAGGCGCCGTTCCGCGCCTTCGAGGTCGTCCTCGGGGTACAGGGGGCGCAGCACCTCGTCCCTGGCCACCTCGGCGTAGAACCGGCTCGTCAGGTCGTCGAAGGTCTGCGCGCCGCCGACCGCGTCGTAGAAGGTCTGTGCGCCGTCATTCACCCCTCCAGTGTTCCCCATCGCGCGTTGTTCACTTCCACGTCGCCCCGATTCACCCGATGGACCCCGGTCGGGAGCGATTAATGCCGTGCATTCGACGCCATTCCGTGATGCACTGAATCGTTCCCACTCGAGATCAGTAGTGCGGGGAGGCCGGATGGCGCGCATGAGGAAGCAGTCGACCACGGTGACCTCGCTTGCCTCCGTGCCGCCGGATCCGCCGACCGAGGACATCCGCGAGCCCGTCGTCGGGAACTCCGCGGTCTGGGGAAAGCACCGGGTACTGCTGCTCAACGCGACCTACGAGCCGCTCACGGCCATCTCCATCCGTCGCGCCGTGGTCCTGGTCCTGCGCGAGCGCGCCGACATCGTGCACACCGACGAACTCGGTCCGCAGATCCACTCCGCCGACCTCGCGATGCCGCTGCCGTCGGTGATCCGGCTGCGGACCTACGTACGCGTGCCGTATCGGGCCAAGATCCCGATGACCAGGGCCGCCCTCATGCACCGCGACCGGTTCCGCTGCGGGTACTGCGGCGCGAAGGCCAACACGATCGACCATGTCGTGCCCCGTAGTCGCGGGGGAGCCCACAACTGGGAGAACTGTGTGGCCTGCTGCGCGAACTGCAATCACAAGAAGGCCGACCGGCTGCTCTCCGAACTCGGATGGACCCTGCAGGCGTCGCTGACCCCGCCCAAGGGCAGGCACTGGCGACTGCTCGCGACGGTCAAGGAGATCGACCCGGCCTGGTCGCGGTACATCGACGTGGGTGCGGCCTGAGCCGTCGACAACGACAGCGTGTCGTACCCAGGTGTCCACGTCCGGGAGAGTTCGGCTAGATTTTCATCCTGAGCGCAACTCCCGACTGTCGAAGGGTATTTCGGATGGATGGACTCATTGTCGCGATCGGACTGCCCGTCACGATCGTCTGCATCATTGCTGTGGTGGCCTGCGTGGTGTCGATGGCCTGGGCTTTCGGTGCGAAGTACCCCAAGACCGAGAACTACACGCTGAGCAAGCAGTGGAAGCGTGAGCCGCTGCTGCTGAGCGCAACCGAGGTGTCGCCGGTTTCTGCGGCCCATCACGACGCGAGTGTCGACGATCTGATCGGAGGGTCCGCAAGTGGCAAGTGGTGAGATCAAGCACGTCGTCGACCCCGACTCGCTGCCGCTGGGCACCGTCGTCACGACGAGCGGTCGCATCTCGGCGGCCCGGATGCCCGGCTACGCCGCGGACACCCCGCCGTTCGCCCGCGACGAGCTGGTGGCCCTCGACGAGGCCCTGACCTACGCGACCGAACTGGTCAACATCCGTTTCTCGATCTACATCGGTGACCTGGGCGACGATCCGTTCGCCGGTGCGACCGCGGTGCTCCCGACCGTCCCCGAGCCAGCGCACGCCACGGTCATCGCCGTGTCCCCGGACTCGCACGACGTCGTCGTGGTGTCGGGTCGCGCCGTGTCCGACCGTGTCAACGACCGCGTGGCCCAGCTCGGCGTCACCGCCGCGATCGCCAGCTTCCGCAACGGCGACCTGATCGACGGTCTGATCGCCGCGCTGCGGGTCATGGCCACGGCTGTCGCCCGCTCCTAGTACCGACCCGCTCGGGCTCCTCCACCACCACCACGAACGCCGCGCCCCCTCTCGGGGACGCGGCGTTCGTGCGTCGGTGTGTCCGGACGGTCAGGCGTTGCCCGCGTCGAACGCCCGGATCCGCAGGGAGCGCGCGACGGTGTCGCGTCCCTCCAGGATGAGACGCCGCAACGCCGGCGGGTGGTCGCCCTCGAGGAACCGGTCGGCGAGGGCGAGGGACTCCTCGTCCACCGAGAAGCCCGGGTACAGCCCGATGACGACGCTCTGCGCCACCTCGCTGGACCGCCGGCGCCACACATCGGGCACTGCCTCGAAGTAGCGCTCGACGTACGGGGCGAGCAGTTCACCCTGCCCCGGCCGCGCGAAGCCGCCGATGACCGATCGCGCGAAGGTGTTCGACAGCGTGTCGTCCTCGACCGCCTGTTCCCACGCCCACTGCTTCGCCTCGGCGAGCGGACGGGCGGCCTTGGCGCCCGCGGCCTTGCGGGCACCCGCGGAGGTGTTGTCGCGCTTTGCCTCGGCGTCGATGACCGGTGTGGAGTCCGGATCGGTGTCGATCGCCCCGGCGGTGGCCAGTGCGGTGACGATGCTCCACCGCAGGTCGGTGTCCACGACGAGTCCCGACAGGCCGTGCTCGGCCGGGTCATCGCCGTCGAGCAGGGCCTTCAGCGTGGTGACGACGTCGTCGCCGACCGAACCGCCGAGCAGGGCGCCGACGAATGCGAGCTGGTGGTCGGAACCGGGTTCGGCGGCCTGGGCCAACTCCAGCAGGCGCGCGCTGAACCTCGGCCACCCGGTGCTCGCCGCCCACTCGGGGTCGCTGTATCGGTCGACCGCGGTCTGCGCCTGCATCAGCACGCGCTGGACCACGCCGATCTCGGTCTCGGCGCCGATCCCACGTTCGACCAGCTCGACGAAGTCGCGGGCGCGCATGGTCGCGCCGCGGGTCATCTCCCACGCGGCCGACCACACCATGGTCCGGGGGAGTGACTCGGTGATGTCGGCGATGCGCTGCGTCGCCGTGGCCAGCGAGTGATCGTCGAGTGCCACCGTGCAGTAGGTCAGGTCGTCGTCGTTGACGAGGATCAGCGCGCCGCGGTCGACACCGACCAGCTCGCCGACCTCGGTCCGCTCGCCCTCGACGTCGAGCTCGACCCGCTGTACACGGACCAACTTGCCGTCGGCGTCGTCGTCGTAGATGCCGACGGCGATCCGGTGGGTGCGCAGCTCGCCGGCACCCGGGGTGGCCCCCTCCTGGACGACCTCGAACCGGGTGAACTTCCCCGACTCGTCGACGTCGAAGTCGGCGCGCAGGACGTTGATGCCGGTGGTCCGCAGCCACTGATCACCCCAGTCCGACAGGTCGCGACCCGACGACTTCTCCAGCGCCCCCAGCAGATCGGAGAACGTCGCGTTGCCGAACTTGTGGGCGGCGAAGTAGTCGCGGAGGCCGGCGAGGAAGTCCTCCAGACCGACGTAGGCGACGAGCTGCTTGAGCACCGAGGCGCCCTTGGCGTAGGTGATGCCGTCGAAGTTGACCTCGACCGCGGCGATGTCGGGGATGTCCGCGGCGACCGGGTGTGTGGAGGGCAGCTGGTCCTGGCGGTACGCCCACGACTTGTCGACCGTCGCGAACGTGGTCCAGGCGCTCTCGTACTCGGTGGCCTCGGACTGGCACAGGACCGACGCGAACGTCGCGAAGGACTCGTTGAGCCACAGGTCATCCCACCACTTCATGGTGACCAGGTCGCCGAACCACATGTGCGCCATCTCGTGCAGCACCGTCTCGGCGCGACGTTCGTAGAGCGCCTTGGTCACCTTGGACCGGAAGACGTAGTCCTCCAGATAGGTGACGGCACCGGCGTTCTCCATCGCGCCGGCGTTGAACTCGGGGACGAACAGCTGGTCGTACTTGCCGAAGGCGTACGGGACACCGAAGTTCCGGTGATAGAAGTCGAATCCCTGCTTGGTCTCGGTGAACAGACGCTCGGGGTCCATGAACTCACCCAGCGACGCCCGGCAGTAGATGCCGAGGTCGATCGACCCGTGATCGTCGGTGTAGGTGTCGGTCCACTGCGCGTACGGTCCGGCGATCAGCGCGACCAGGTAGGTGCTCAGCAACTCGGTGGTGACGAAGGAATGTCTGCCGTCGGCCCCCGAGTTCTCGTCGGCGGCGCCGTTGGAGATGACCTTCCAGTCGGCGGGCGCGGTGACGGTGACGGTGAAGGTGCCCTTGAGATCCGGCTGGTCGAAGCAGGCGAACATCCGCTTGGCGTCGGCCGTCTCGAACTGCGAATACAGGTACACCGATTCGTCGGTGGGGTCGACGAACCGGTGCAGACCCTCGCCGGTGTTCGAGTAGATGCAGTCGGCGACGACGGTCAGCTCGTTGTGCTCGGCCAGGTCACCGAGCGCGAGTCCGGCCTCCTCGGTGTAATCCGAGACGTCGATGTCGGTGCCGTTGAGCGTCGCCGAGTGGATGGTCCTCGCGATCACGTCGACGAAGGTCGACGCGCCCGGCGTCGCGTCGAAGGTGACCGTGCTGGTCGACCGGAAGGTCTCGACACCGGGTTTCCCGTTGCCGTCGGTCAGATCGAGATCGATTGTGTAGGTGTGGACCGAGATTGTCGCCGATCGTTCGGCGGCCTGGTCGCGGGTCAGATTGGGTGCGCTCACGATGTTTCCCCTGGTCGTGTCTGGTGTCAGCCGTGTCTGGTGTCCCCACACACTTACCGCATCTGATCCGGAGGGGAATTACCGAGGCCGACGTAGGTTGTAACCGGAGAGCAGCGCCCGCCGTCCGCGGTGGGCATCGACAACTCACCATTCGCCGAGCGAGGAGTCATCCATGACCGCGACAGCCGACCAGACCACCACGACCGGGACCGACAGCACACGCGACCGCGTCGACTTCTGGCTCGATCCCCTGTGCCCGTGGTGCTGGATCACCTCGCGATGGATCCTCGAGGTCGAGAAGGTCCGCGACATCGACGTCGAATTCCACATCATGAGCCTGGCCGTTCTCAACGAGGGCAAGGACATCCCGGCCTCGTACGCGGAGAAGCTCAAGGATGCGTGGCGCCCGGTGCGCGTGCTGCAGGCCGCGGTGGACGCCCACGGCCACGAGGTTCTCGACCCGCTGTACACCGCGATGGGCACCCAGATCCACAACAACGGCGTCGAGGACTTCGACGAGGCCATCGCCGCCTCGCTGTCCGAGGCCGGACTGCCCGCCGAGCTGGCGAAGGCCGCGGACTCCACCGAGTTCGACGAGACCATCCGCGCCAGCCACCACGAGGGCATGGACAAGGTCGGCGACGACGTCGGCACCCCGACCATCCACATCAACAACGTCGCGTTCTTCGGACCGGTGCTGTCGCGCATCCCGCGCGGTGACGACGCCGGACGGGTCTGGGACGGCGCGGTGCTGCTCTCGAGCTACCCTCACTTCTACGAGCTCAAGCGCAGCCGCAACGAGAACCCGCAGTTCGACTGAGCACCGCACAGGCCGACGCGCATGACGAGATGACAGAATGGTCGTCATGCGCGTTTACCTGGGTGCCGACCACGCCGGCTTTGAACTCAAGAACCTGATCGCCGACCACCTGAAGGCGGCGGGACACGACGTCACCGACTGTGGTGCCCATGCCTACGACGCACTCGACGACTACCCGGCGTTCTGCGTCGCCGCCGCCGCCGCGACGGTGGCCGATCCCGGCAGCCTGGGAATCGTGTTGGGCGGCAGCGGGAACGGCGAACAGATCGCGGCCAACAAGGTCCCGGGCGCCCGCTGCGCGCTCGCGTGGAGTGTAGAGACCGCGCAACTCGCGCGGCAGCACAACAACGCGCAGCTGATCGGTATCGGCGGGCGGATGCACACCACCGAGCAGGCCCTGGCCATCGTCGACGCGTTCTTGTCGACCGCGTGGTCCGACGAGCCGCGCCACCAGCGCCGCATCGACATCCTCGCCGAGTACGAGCGAACGGGACAGGCCCCCGCCCTGCCCGCGAACTGAGGGCGGATGCCCGAGGGTCACACGATCCACCGACTGGCTCGACTGCACCACCGCCGCTATCGCGGACAGGCGCTGCGCGTCAGCAGTCCCCAGGGTCGTTTCGTCGACGAGGCGAGCGCCCTCGACGGTCAGGTGTTCCGCGCCGCGGAGGCCTGGGGCAAGCATCTGCTGCATCACTACGATTCCGGTGCGATGGTGCACATCCACCTCGGGTTGTACGGCAAGTTCTCCGACGTGAAGGCGCCGATGCCCGCGCCGGTGGGTCAGGTGCGGTTGCGGATCGAGGGCGACGATCACGGCGGTGACCTCCGTGGGCCGACCGCCTGCGAGATGTACACCCCGGAGGATCTCGACGCATTGGTCGCCCGCCTCGGCCCGGACCCGTTGCGCAAAGACGCCGATCCGGACAAGGCCTTTCGGCGGATCCACAAGTCCAAGCGCGCCCTGGGCGCGATGCTCATGGATCAGAAGATCGTCGCCGGGATCGGCAACGTGTACCGCGCCGAGGTCCTCTTCCGCGCGGGAGTGCACCCGATGCGGATCGGCACCGCAGTCGACCACGATGTGTGGCAACGGATGTGGCGCGACACCGTCGAACTGATGGATGTGGGCGTCCGCAAGGGGAAGATCATCACGATCCGCCCGGACGACGACCACGGCGTGCGGGGACCGCGTGGGCGACCGCGAAGCTACGTCTATCGGCGGCGCGGTGAGCCGTGTCGGGTCTGCGGGAACACGATCCTCGGGGAGATCATGGAGGGACGCAATCTCTTCTGGTGTCCCAGCTGCCAACCCGACTGACACCTCCCCGCCGCGGTTTCGCAGAGAATCCTCAGGGTTGCGGCCGTCGATCTCTCAGGTACACGGGCGATGATCGGGCCATGACCACAGTGACCGTTCTGGCCGTCGGCGGGACCGGCGAGTCCTTCCCCGACGACCCCCGCACCGACGTCACCGGTCTGCTCGCCGGTGTGACCGACCGGCTCGACGACCGCTTCTGGAGTCGGTGGGTGGGGTATCCGTCCAGCTACGGCCCGGTGCCCGTACGCCAGGGCATGAGCTTCGCCGCCAGCGTCGCGGTGGGCGCGGCCGAGCTGCTATCGGTGATCGCGGAGACACCGGGACCGATCATGCTGATCGGGTACTCCCAGGGCTGCGTCGTCGTCCGGGAGGCGCTGGACGCGGACGGTGTCGATCCCTCGGACGTCGCCCGGGTGATCGGGATCGGTCTCGTCGCCGACCCGCACCAGCCGCCGGGCGTCGTGGACGGGTGCGCGGGCTCCGGTGTCGCGGGTCCGGGACGAGACCTCCCCGACGGGGTCGCCACGCTGTGGATCGCCGATCCCGCAGACATGATCTGCAATGCCGACGCCGACTCGCTGGTGCGCGACGTCGCCGACCTGACCGGGGCGTTGTCGCTCGGCGACCTCGTCGGATGGCTGCGCCGAACCTGGGAGACCCTGCGACGCAACGCCTTCCAGAACGCCGCCCGTACCTCGATCCGACCCCGGCAGTGGCGGCGCGACCTCACCCGGTTGCGGCGACTGGTGCTCGACGTCCTCGGCTACCTGCCCGCCCTGATCGTGATCGGGGGATTGCGGGTCCGCAACCGCCGCGGCGGCCGTCACACCGCGTACGCGTCCGAACCGCTGGGCGGCCGCGGTGACCACCCCGGCGTGGTCGTACTCGCCAAGTGGCTCCAGGTGCAGGCCACGTTCGCCACCGGTATGACGTCCGACGCCGCCTGAGGGCTGCGGATCGGCGCACTGGCGTATCCGCCGGAATTCACCCGCTCGACATGTGCGCATGTCCGGCGTGGGTGAGACTGATGCCAGTTGCGCCGATGTCGCGCGGGAAGCGGAGTTGAACTGTGGATCATTACGACCTGGTTGTGATCGGTTCGGGCCCGGCCGGGCAGAAAGCGGCCATCGCGGCCGCCAAACTCGGCAAGAGCGCGGCCGTGGTGGAACGACGGGACATGGTGGGCGGGGTGTGCATCAACACCGGCACCGTCCCGTCGAAGACGATGCGCGAGGCCGTGCTCTACCTGACCGGCCTGAGTCAGCGAGAGCTCTACGGTCAGTCCTACCGACTCAAGCACGACATCACCGTCACCGACCTGTCGGCGCGCACCGCGCACGTGGTCAACAAGGAGATCGACGTCATCCAGAGCCAACTCACCCGCAACCGGGTGGCGTTGCTGATCGGTAGCGCCAGATTCACCGGCTCGCACGAGATCTCGATCGACGGTCCGGACGGCGAGCGCAAGGTCATCACCGCCGACCACATCGTGATCGCCGTCGGGACCCGCCCGGCGCGACCGTCCTCGGTGGAGTTCGACGGCGCGACCATCGTCGACTCCGACCAGATCCTGGGGATGAGTCACGTCCCGCAGTCGATGGTGGTCGTGGGCGCCGGCGTCATCGGGATCGAGTACGCGTCGATGTTCGCCGCCCTCGGTACCAAGGTGACCGTGGTCGAGAAGCGCGCGAACATGTTGGAGTTCTGCGACCGTGAGATCGTCGAGGCCCTGCAGTACCAACTGCGCGAACGCGGTGTGACGTTCCGCTTCTCCGAGTCGGTCAAGACCGTGGAGAAACACCCCGGGGGAACCCTCACGATCCTCGAGTCGGGCAAGAAGATCCCGGCCGACACCGTCTTGTATTCCGCAGGCCGACAGGGGGTCACCGACGAACTCGACGTCGCGAAGGCAGGACTGCAGGGCAACGAGCGCGGACGCCTCGAGGTCAACGAGAACTTCCAGACCGAGGTCGAACACATCTACGCCGTCGGCGACGTCATCGGGTTCCCGGCGCTGGCCGCGACATCGATGGAACAGGGCCGCCGCGCTGCCTATCACGCGTTCGGCGAACCCGCGGGCGACGTCGACCCCATCCAGCCCATCGGGATCTACGCGATCCCGGAGGTGAGCTTCGTGGGCAAGACCGAGGACGAGCTGACCGCGGAGAACGTGCCCTTCGAAGTGGGGGTGGCCCGCTATCGGGAGCTCGCTCGGGGCGCCATCATGGGCGACTCGTACGGGATGCTCAAGCTGCTGGTCCACGCCACCGACCGGAGCCTGCTGGGGGTTCACGTGTTCGGCAGCAACGCAGCCGAACTGGTACACATCGGCCAGACCGTGATGGGGTGCGGCGGCACCGTCGACTACCTGGTGGGCGCGGTCTTCAACTACCCGACACTCGCCGAGGGCTACAAGGTCGCCGCCCTGGACGCGGTGAACAAGATGCGCGCGATCTCGCGGGTCACCGGTGCTGGCAACGGACACGACCTGGGGGCCGAGTGACCGGGTAGGGCACAACAAAAATCCGGGCGGACCGCGTGTGCGGCCCGCCCGGATCTTGCTGTGTCAGTAGGGGTCAGCTGCCCTGGACGTACTGGCCGCCGACGGTCCCGCGCACCACGATCGGGGTGCCGGTGGGGAAGTTGTCGAACGCCCACTTGCCGTTCTCGGTGCTCACGTTGATGCAGCCGTGGCTCACGTTGGACTTGCCCTGCTGCGCCACCGACCACGGTGCCGCGTGCAGGAAGATGCCGTCGAAGCTCATCCGGATGGCGTACTCGACGTAGGTGCGGTAGCCCTCCGCGGAGTCGACCGGGACGCCGTACGTGGACGAATCCATGTACATGTCGCGGTACTTCTCCTTGGTGAAGTACGTGCCGTTCGGCGTCGGGTGATCGTTCGACCCCATCGAGATGGGCATCTTGCGCACGATCTTGCCGTTGTGCCAGACGGTCAGCTCTTTGGTGGCGTCGTCGGCCAGGGCGACCCAGCCGGTCTTCGTGGCCACCGGCGGAGCCGGCTCGACCGGGACCGGTACCGGAGCGGGCTCCGGGGTGGTCTTCGGCGCGGGTGCGGGGGGAAGGATGGGCTTGAGGAAGTCCGGGACCGGCACACCCGGCAGGCCGGGGATGGTGGGCTGCGGGGCCACGGGGGCGGCGCTCGCAGCGGACGGGACGGCCACGATGGCGAGCACGACGCCGAACATGACCATGAGAAGACGCGTCATCAGACGCGGACGCCCTGCGGCGCTACGGGTGGACTTGGGAGTCAGCACGAGTTCGTGACCTAACCTTCGCTCAGGGAACAACGGACAGCGCGAGACCCCACGCGCTGTTACATCGTGACACGGGTACGGGGGTGCTCCAAGCCGAATCGTGACCGTTTTGTGGCTCAAGTGTATTTGTGTGGCTGAAGTCACCGTGTGTGGTGCCGGATTGGTACGGCCGGCGGGGAGACCCCGATCACATGAACGGCCGGATCTACAGAGACAGCGGGATCGTCCTCGAGTAGATCGTCTTGACCGGTGCCTCGGTGACGATGTCTCCGAGTCCGCTGCGGCCCTCGGGGGTGAGGCGCCACTGCGCGTAGGCGTCGTGGTCGGCGGTGGTGGACCACTGCTCGACGATGATCACGTGTGCCGGGTCGGCGTCGTCGACGATCGCCTCGAGTCCGAGATTGCCCGGCCATGCCCGCGTCGCGGTCAGGGTCTCGCTGAGGATGTCGGCGATGCGGTCGAGCGCAGCGGGATCGATGTGGAGGTCGAGGAGCACGGTTGTCGTCATGCTCGCCTCAACGCCGGGGACGGGAGGCCATTCCCGCATCGGTCTGTCCGACGAGAAGACCCCGACCGCGCCGGGCGCAATCGGGGTCTTCTCCTCATCGGTGAGCGGGTGACGGGAATCGAACCCGCGTAGCTAGTTTGGAAGATACCCGCAAGTGGTATGCTGAAGCAGGTCAGGAACACAAACCCGCAGGTCAGAACTGCTGGCGTGGAATGGGTCTACACATTCGTGAGTGAGATAGTGTGTACTTATTGTGTGTACTGATTCGCGAACGGTGACCAGGAGGCGGCAATGGCGAAGCGCAGAGCCAAAGGTGAAGGCGGCATCTTTCAACGCGCCAACGGCCTCTGGGTAGGGACCGTCGAACTGGGCTACAAAGACGGCAAGCGGCAGACCAAAACGATCACGTCGATGGACTACAAGACCCTCGTCGAGAAACACCGCACCCTGACCCGTGCGATCGAAGACGGACTCATGCCCGTCACCGACAAGACCACCCTCGATGCGTGGCTCACCCGGTGGTTGGACGAGATCATCAGCCGTGAGGTCAAGCCCGGAACGTTGAAGACCTACCGCACCGTCGTCACCAACCAGATCGTCCCGCACCTCGGCACCAAGAAGCTGAACAAGCTGCAGCCCGCCGACATCCGCGCCATGACCGTCAACATCGTGCAGAAGGACGGCAAGTCCACCGGCACCTCACTGCAGGCATACCGGGTGCTCTCCAAGTCCCTTGTCGACGCGATGCGGGAAGGTCTGATCCGAGACAACCCGTGCGACCGAGTCAAACCGCCCCGCGTTGTCCGTGCTGACCGCGGCTCCCACGACCTCGAGCAAGTGAAGAACGCTTTCGCTCACCTATTGGAATGCAACGACCCGATGTTGTCGCGGTGGGCCATGTCCTGGATGACGGGCGCCCGACAAGCTGAGTGCCTGGGGTTGGAGTGGGACAGGGTCAGCTTCGACACCGACACCATCGACATTTCGTGGAGCTTGCAGTGGCTTCCACTGAAGGACCGCTACCGCCGGCAACCGACCGAGCTGTACCCGAAAGAACTGTTTGCGGTTGATCCCGGCTTTGACTTCCGGCCTATCTGGCGAACGGCGTGTTTGGTGCCGCCGAAGACTGCGCGGTCAACGCGCGTCGTGCCTATGATCCCGCCGCTGCGGGCTGTCATGCTCGCCCGCTGGGAGATGGCGGGACAGCCGACAAGCGGCCTCGTGTGGACACGTGACGGCGGCAAGCCGTACCGCAAGATCGACGACAGTAATGAGTGGCACGCGATGCTGGCTCGAGCCGGAGTTCCCGACCTCACGTTGCACTCTGCCCGCCACACCGTCGCGACGCTGCTGCAGGCCGGTGGTGTTGAAGAACAGGTGCGGATGGCGCTGATGGGCCATTCGTCGGTCGCCGCCCATCGCGGGTACGCGCACGTTGACCAGGCGTTGTCGCGTCAGGCGCTCGGCACGCTCGACCAGCTCATGGGCTGACGATCTCATGGTGAACCGCCACAAACTGGGTTATGTCCAGTCGTGGCGTGGTACATATTTGTGCATGTGAACCCCGCGCTTGAAGTCTCAAACCCCATGTTTGCTCTAACGAATGTACGATTACTGGATGAAAATGTCCGACCCTTCAGGCAACATCGAAGGAGTAACGGCGTCGTAGGGGTCGCGGATACGTTGCGCAACAACAGGTTCCAACTATTCGGGGTATATCTATGTCTATTGCACCATCGCTCGACACCACCCGCGACGAGTGGCTAGAAATGGCCGGCCACCTCATCGGCGGACTACACGCTGACGACCTGTCCACGTCGGACCTAGCTGCCATCGTGTTCTTGCTCGACAGACTTGCCCAGCAACGCGGCCCCTGTCGATGCAGTAATCGCGTCGAACGTCGAAGCCGCAGCACTCTGCGGCTCGTCTAGGTTCTTCTCACCTTCACTCGCTTCGCCCGATGCTGCCGGTTCCGCTTCAGCTTCCACTGCATTGCTCTGCTCCGTAATGGATCGCACGAGGGTCACTATCGCGTCTCGCTGCACCTCGTTCAGCCGGTCCGATGTGGACGGCAACCGTGCGGCGAGGTCGGACTGCGCCCCTCGTTGGACGTTGAGCCCCAGTGACCGCGCCGCGGCGAGCACGACCTCTGCAACGTCGGCGTCAAGCGCCTTAGACATTGCCTCGAGCGTGGCTGGTTCTGGGAACTCTTTGATGCGCACACCCGTCCCGAGTTGCTGCCAGCGTTGCCGCGTGATGACTGCGCCGGCGCGGGTTTCTAGGTCCGCGTAGGAGAAGCCACGCAAGCGTTTCCGCTCGGCTATCAACTCGCTCAGGGTGGGCACTCCTGAAGCGTGGCTGTTTGTCGTCCTGGTCCGCAACGCGTCCCCATCTCATGGTGCCTAGCCCTAAAGCGACCAGGCTGGGCAAATGCCCGCCTACTACTTGGTGCCCGCCATTGTGCAACAAACCTGCAGGCTGCGGAAACACACGCATGTAACTTGCTTGACAGCCGCCTAGTGCTAGGCACATACTTGCCAAGTAATGCTTGACAGATAGGCACCTAGCACGCAGGATGGAGTCAGCCGAATGGCAACCAGGTACAAGCGCCGACCGAAGGGGACGTGGATGAAGCTCCGCAGCCCGCAGCTACTGCGAGCGTTCGTCGGGCCTGAGTCCGACAAGAAGATGAGTGGGCGTCAGCTAGCTCGGTTCGTGGACGTACACCCCAGTTTCATCAATCACTTGACCGCGGGGCGGTCGTCAAGCTGCACGCCCAAAGTTGCTGACCGCATCGCGAGCGCGCTGGGTGTGCCGACCGATGTTCTTTTTGAGGAGCGACTGACAAGTAGTGAGCGCCAGTCCGCCCAGCCCAAGACTGCTGCCTGAACAAAAGAAGAACCCCGCCGCGGCCAGGCGACGGGGTCCGAGAAGGAACTAGTAAGGAGTCCCTTTGAACACCAATCGTACGACACACGCTGAGCTGAGAGCAGCGGTGCGTGAGTTCGCGGCCAACAGCAATCTGTCGGATCCTGCCGAGATTGCGGACGCCATGTTGTTGGGCGTCACAGCCGCTACTCGCAAGGCGTGGCTCGCGGAAGCGTTGCCGGTCGTCGTCTCGCACGTTCTGTCGTCGCAGCGGAACACGGTTCTCAACCAGGCGTTCCGGTCGCCGCGTCGGATGCCATCCAAGTCTGCGAAGGTTGCCGGCGTCCGCGATTGGTGGTCGCAACTGATGGACCAGCGCATCGCCATCGGCGCTGAGTGGAAGCCGCTTGGTGATTGCACTGCCGACAACTTGGTGCAGATCGTGGCGTTGCGGCGTGAGCGAGCCGCTCAGGTCAACTCCCAGGCCGACAAGTACGACACGCTACTCGGCTTGCTGTCGACGTACCGCGTGGCGACTGTCCGCGAACTTCCCGCCGATGCCGTGCAGTCCGCTGGCATTGAGGGGTTGGCGGCATGACCACCACAGAACTTCCCGGGGCCAAAGCAGATTCGGACGCCCATAGTGGGTGTGCCCCGGGATCAAACTTGCCCGCGACCATTGAAGTGGCGCACACCGTAAGAGCATCGTCGCGGGCACCCAAACTTCCAGACACGGCCATGGACGTTGCGCTGAACCAAGCCATTGGCGCCGTGTCTGGATCCAACTTCACCGACAGCCAAGAATGTGGCGCACCCCGAAGTATCAGCGCTGTCGGTGATTCAACCTCCCCACCCACCAAACAGTCCGCGCACAACCAAGTGGCCCCTGCGGGTGGGGACTCAAACTCCGCTGACGACCAATGTTCCGACGGCTTCCAAAGAAGCTGCGTCGACAGCGGCCCAACTTCCGATGCAGCCACGCCACGGGCGAGCGACCAATGTACCACCGCTGCATCGGATTCAACTTCCACCGGGGGCCAAGCCAGCGCCGCTGCGCAAGTCCTTTGTGCCCCCGGTGGGTTCCTTCGCGACCCCGTGATCGGTGTCCTGGCCGACGTACTGGACGACCTCGAGAAGGTGAGGATCGCCAACGCCAACCGCGTTCGCGTTCTCACCAAGACCGAGGCCGACGACGACGGTGAGATGCGCGGGTTCGGTCTCACCGCCGATCACCCCGAGGTCAAGAAACTCATCATGACGGTCGAGGCAATGGGCGCGGCCGAGCACGACGCGATCCTCAACCTGCAACGCGCACTCCGCAAGCACCCGTTCAACGCATTCCAGAAGCGATATCGCGGGCTAGGGGAGAAGCAGTTCGCCCGCCTCATCGCCACCATCGGCGACCCGTACTGGAACGACCTCCACGAACGACCGCGAACCGTGTCCGAACTATGGGCATACACCGGATTCCACGTCGTCAAATCTTCCGGCAGCCATTACGCACTCGGTGCCCACAAAAGCAACGCTGCCGGATCCACGTCCACCCCAGCGGCCACGGATCCTGTGAATCGCCAAAGGAGTTCCGCCGCTGGGGTGGCACCCAAACGTCAACGAGGCCAGCAATCCAACTGGTCCGAAGACGCACGCAAACGCGCCTGGGTGATCGCCGCATCGCTCATCAAGGGCGGGCGCATGGTCGACGACAAACGCGGTCCACAGGATCCGATCGCCGACCACTACCGCGTGGTCTACGACGAGGCCAAGCGGAAGTATGCAGGCTCGCTACATCCCGCCGTATGCGTTCGCTGCGGCCCCGCCGGCAAACCCGCCCAGGTCGGATCACCCAGGTCTGACGCGCACGTGCACGCGATGGCGCTGCGCCTGGTCTCCAAAACCCTCCTCAAGGATTTGTGGCTCGAAGCCCGCGACCTCTACGCACAGAACGGATGGCAATGACTGAGCCGATCAGCTTGACTCTGAAAGACGCTGCAGCCCTTGTGGGTGCAACGCCTAGGCATTTGCTGGACGAGTTCAGATCGTCGCGGATCCTGTTGAAGAACAAGAACCGTTCGGGTACGAAGCCGGCGTATGTCGTGGAGTACGCGGAGTTGAAGCGTTGGGTGGCTGATTTGCCTGACGCTGTGCCGAATCAGCGTGCGTCGTGATGCGCCCCCGTTTGAAGCATGTCGCAGCGGTCGTGTGGGTGTTTGTGTTTGTGGTGTTGGGTTCGTCGTTGGTGGTGGCGTCGTTCATCCCGGGCACGGAGACGATCGCATGAGCGGGGCAGAGACGCCTGAGGAACTGTTCGCAGAACTCAGACGCCTGGGGGTAGTGGCGCAGAAGTTGGAACTATACGACGCCGCGCTTCACATCTCACGTGCTGCGTGTAGCCGCGAGCAGGGTCCACGTCGGATCCCCAACCTGATTCGAAGCGCCTCATGACTCGTCGTCGTCCTTTGCGTCGCCCGTTCAACGTGGACTTGTTGCCGCATACGGGCGCAACCCACGCAGCGAACATTCCGTGCACCCGGTGTTGGCGACAGTCCCCGAACTTGATGGTGCACATCAATTTTGGTGTGTGCGTGAACTGTGCACCCCACCTGTCTATGTCTTCCTGATTGGAGTCTTTTGATGCTTCATTTGTTGCAGAACGTGATCGTGTTGGGGCTGGCCTTGTTGGTCGGTCTGTCGTTGCTCATCTTCGGTCGCGGCTTGTTCCTCGACCTGTCCGATGGGGAGCAGTGATGAGCTTTTTCCCTGCTCCTTCCGTGCGTGATTCGCGTGGTGACGGCGACATTTTCGTGGCGCTGTGGGTCGCGATCCCCGCGTCCATCGCAGTCGAGGTGCTCACTGTACTCGCTGCCTGGTGGTGGATCGCATGAGCGACAAAGCGTTCGCCAAGTACCGCCTCATCGCAGTCGTCCGGTCCTACGAGTTCATCTGTGAATTCGCCACTGGCAAGGCCGCGTTCGAAGCGCTGGACTTGCTTGACAACGAGCCAGGCTTCGGACACCGGATCGTCGCCCTACAGGGTTTCGATCACGAGGTGGGGCAGTGGGTGACGGCATGAGTGAAACCGAAAGCAGCACCCAGATCGAGGACATCGCGGCGCGGCTTTACCTTTCCGACCCTGACCAAGGCATGGGACACGGAGCTTGGGCTAAGCCGGGAATGCTATCCGACGCGATCAAAGAGCACTACCGAACAATGGCTGCAAGATTCCTGCAGCCATGCCCCAAGTGCGGGCCGCTCCAAATCAACGTGCTTGCTGGTGATCAGTCGTGAGCGCCCCGGATCGCACGGTCGCATCCCTCGATGACTACCGCACCGACGCCGGCTCCCTACTACGGCGACTGATGGCCGAGTCACGACGACTGAACCTGATGGTCGAGGTGACGTATGCGCCTGTCTCAGATCGTGTTTGCGTCACCGTCTATGCCGCGTCGATTGATCTGAATACCGAACCCGCGACGGTCTACGTAGACCACCCCGCCGTTGAGGCCGCGATGACCGCAGCCCTCGAAGAAATGGAAATGCTATGAGCGCGGCGTTCATGCAGACCCTCTGCAACTGGCAGCACTTCGTTGAACACGCAGACGACGCCGGCCTCACCTGGTCGCTACTCCACAACAGCGGCTTCTACGAGTTGCGGCTGTTCGACAACACGCACGCCCTCCCATTCGACATGCTCACCGGCACCTACACCGAAGTCGCTGAACAAGCACTGCACGCACTGGCGGTGGGCAGATGACTCGTTGCGCGTGCGGCATGAAACCACCCACCCAACCCACCACTTACGTCGCGAAACGCAGCTACAACAGCGTCCTCCGATGGGAACTCGCATACGCCCTATTCCGCGAGCAGCACACCCACTGCGCACAGGCGGTCGCAGCATGAAAATCATCAACATCTGCAACACCGAACCGTGGACCGAACACGCACCATGCCGCGGCAAACACGAACTGTTCGACCCACGCGGCACCAAACGACGCGCCGAATACGCCGAAGCCCTCGCCATCTGCGCCACCTGCCCATTCACCCAAGAATGCTGGGAGTACGCCAACCGCAACGACACCCGCGGCGGCGTATGGGGTGGCGTCATCTTCAACGAACACCACAAGTTCGAAGGCGGACAAACAGGTAAGGGCCGCGAACCCATCACCCACGGCACACCCAGCGGCTACAAGCAACACACCCGCCGTGGTGAACCAGCCTGCACCGAATGCCGACTCGCGAACAACCGCTACGCCGCCGACAAGCGCAACGCCCGCACGAAAGGGCTCACCGCATGAGCGACGACGAAGCACCGGACCCCGATCCCGAAACCCTGTGCACCGTCTGCGACAACGACACCCCAACCGTGCGGTGCTGCGGACAAGACCTCTCATACGAGCGCCTAGGAGATTACTGATGCAGCAGCAGGAACCCGACTACGAGACCAGACACCAGGACCGAGCAGAGGCGCGGTACTTCCCAACCGCCGAACAACTCGAAGACCGCTACGTGCGAATGCTGGAGAGGGACAACAGATGACACTCAGAACATTTGACCACCTCGAACAAGGCTCCGAGGAATGGTTGGCGGCACGCTGCGGACTCATCACCGCCTCAGTCGTCGGGAAGCTCATCACCGAGAAGACCGTCAAACCAGCCAGCAATCCCGAGTCACGCGGCCTCACAGCCCAGCTCGCAGCCGAACGCATCACCGGCTGGACCGAACCCACCTACGTCAACTTCGACATGCAGCGCGGCCTCGACGACGAACCCGTAGCCCGAGCCAAGTATGCCGAGCACTATGCCCCCGTCACCGAGGTTGGCTTCATGGTCGAGGACAAATGGGGATTCCAGATCGGCTACTCACCCGATGGACTCGTCGGTGATGACGGGCTCATCGAGATCAAGTCGCGCCGTCAGAAGACGCAACTCACCACCGTCCTCAACGACCACCCACCCATCGAGAACATGGCCCAACTGCAGTGCGGGCTACTCGTCACCGGGCGGCAATGGATCGACTACGTGTCGTTCTGCGGGGGACTGCCCCTCTACGTCAAACGGGCCTACCCGCAACCCAACTGGTTCGACGCGATCATCCAAGCCTGCCGCAACTTCGAAGACAACGCCGCCGAGATGATCGCCACCTTCAAAGAGTCCGTCGAAGGACTCCCCACCACCGAACGCAACATCTTCGACCAGGAGATCTCCTTCTCATGAACATCACCGAAGACGACACGGCAGAGGTGTGGCGTCCCATACCCGGCTACGAGAACGCCTACGACGCATCCAACCTTGGCCGAGTCCGGTCCCGTGACCGAGTTACCGACCGCGGTCGGAAGTGGAGTGGGCGCGTTCTCCGTCAGCCGACCATGAAGAACGGCTACCGCATTGTCACTCTGTGGCGAGGTGGCAGCCAGAAGTCCCACCTGGTCCATCGCCTAGTACTTGCAGCGTTTAACGGATGGCCTGAGAGCGGCGCGGAAGGTCGGCACCTCGATGGCGACCAGACCAATAACGCTCTCGCGAACCTGGCCTGGGGAAGCCACTCGGACAACCAGTTCGACCAGGTCGCGCATGGCATGCATTCAAATGCCGCTAAGACTCACTGCCCTCTCGGGCATCCGTACAACGAGATGAACACCTACGTGTACCCAGGCAAGCCGCATCGGATGTGCCGGACATGTCGAACGAATTACCAACGGACGTATCAGCGGAACCTCCGCGCCGCGCGCCGCACAGCTAAGGAGAACGCAGCATGAGCACCCAAGAGGTCGACCTTCTCACGGCCGCAGCAGCCAACTCTGACCAGATCGAAGCCGGAGACTTCCTGACCGGGCCACGGATCGTGACGATCGAATCGGTGAGTCGCGGCTCCGCGGAGCAGCCAGTGAACATCCACCTGGTCGAGTTTCCCGGTCGAGCCTTCCGCCCCTGTAAATCCATGATCCGCGTCCTGCTCGCAGCGTGGGGAGAGAAGGCGCAGACCTACGTCGGTAGACGTATGCAGCTCTACAGGGACCCGAAGGTTGTCTTCGGGGGCAAGGAAGTCGGCGGGGTCCGTATCAGCGCGCTCTCGCACATCGAGAAGTCCTGCACCGTGCAACTGATGGTCACCCGCGGCCGACGTGCCCCCTTCACTGTCGAACCCCTCGCCGAGCAGCCGTCCAAGATCCGCCTCGACGAAGCCAAGATTGCCGCATCCACCCTCGAACAGTGCGGTAAGGCACGCGACTACCTCACCAAGTTCAAGGCCAGCGAACCCGAACGCGCCACGGAACTGCTCGCCCTCGTCGCCAAGCGCGAAACCGAACTCGCAGGGGACACAGCATGAGCAGCAAAGACATGCGTGCCCTCGCTGACAGCATCAGTGCCGCAGCCGACACCATCACCGCCCTCAACGTCAGCAACGGACACGGACGCGACCTCGCCTGGAAATCACGCGACCTCCACAGCCACGCATTCGCACTCCGCATCGAAGCCGACGAACTCGACAACCGCGACGACGAACCCGACAACCCCGAATACGACTGCATCGACTGTGGCGCCCCCGAGTTCGCGCGACACCACCACACATGCCGGCACGGGGCAGACGAATGAGCGGGCCACGTATTGGCTCGCTGTGCTCCGGTTACGGCGGCATCGATCTGGCGGTCGAGCAGTTCTTCGGCGCTAGGACGGCGTGGCATTGCGAGTACGAGCCCGGGCCGTCCAAGATCCTTGCCCACCACTGGGACGTACCCAACCACCATGACCTCACCGCTGTCGACTGGGACACGGTCGAACCCGTCGACATCCTCACCGCAGGCTGGCCGTGCCAGCCCTGGTCTGTCGCCGGCGCACAGAAAGGCATCGAAGATGAGCGAGCAATCTGGCCTGGAGTCGCGGATGCCATTCGCCGTCTACGACCGAGACACGTCGTGCTGGAGAACGTGCCAGCCATCGTTGTTCTCGGAGAGCTTGCCCGAGCAGTCGGCGACCTGGCCTCGCTCGGGTATGACTCGCAGTGGCAATGCCTTCGAGCGTCCGACATCGGGGCACCACACCGGCGTGAGCGGTGCTTCATCCTTGCTAGCGACACCGACAGCCTGGCTAGGGCGGAGGGGGTCACACTCAGTGGGCGATCCGCGGCGATGGGTGAACCCGGAGCGATCCAACGAGTTGTCGGATCAGATGGCGCACATGCTGTTACCGACCCCGAACACCCCTTCGGGTGGACAGGGAATCAGAGACGATGCGGACTGGCGCGGCAACACCCCGTACAGGCCTGGCACCACATCAAAGATTCAAGTGCACCTGGGAGCGATCGACAAGCTGCTGATGTCAACTGGGGGCCTTATCGTGCCGCCATCGAACGCTGGGAGGCAGCCCTCGGTCGACCAGCACCAGCCCCAACTGAACCAGGACGCAACGGACAGCGCCTCTCGCCTCTTCTAGTTGAGTGGATGATGGGGCTGCCCGCCGGCTGGGTCACTGACCCCGCCATTGGGCTGACTCGTAACGAGCAGTTGAAGGCGCTGGGAAATGGAGTCGTGCCGCAGCAAGCGTTGGCGGCGCTGGACTTGCTGTCAGACGTGGAGATCGCAGCATGACCGCGGACCTCGACCCCCTGCAGCCCACCTTGTTCCCCGACCCACCTGTCTTTTGTTGGGTGTGTGCCCGGATGATGGGTGCGCGTCCTGTGGGGTGCGGTTCGTGGTGTGTGGGGGACGAAGCGTGACCCGCGCATGGTCGGGTCCACGCTGCCCCGAATGCCGTTCGCCGGTGAACTCTTGGTCGGTGCGTGCGTGCATGAACTGTGTTGTGGCGCAACAACAAAACGGTGTTGTCGCTGGTAGAATAGACGAAACCGGCCGTGTTGTTGACGCAACCCGACCGGCTTCTAACCGCACCATTTCTGAGTCAACCAGAAAGGAGGGCTAGTGATGAATTCTAGCCCCTGGAAAGTTTTCGGTCCCCGCCCGCTTCACTGCTGGGAGGACAACGACGACAGCACCGCTACGTGCATGTTGTTCGACGCCCATGACGGGCCACACCACTTCGTCCCCGACGCAGACATCTCCGTGTCGTTCGCGCCTGCTGACGAGGCGGACGCATGACACTCACGATCATCTTCGTCGCCGGGGTTGCCACCCCGTTCGCCCTCTATGGTCTCGGGTTGCTGGCCTGGTCCGCATACGACTACCTGACCGCAAAGTGGACCGCATCACGTGACTTCACCACGGCGTCCGCAAGCGCTCGCCGATTCCTGATCATCAACATGGTCGAAGAACTGATGCAGGCATCCCACGCAAGGGCCTTTCGATTCCCCGGCAATCGGGTCTTCCTGATCCGCTCCACGCCTCGGCACGAGTTCGACCCTGTGGCAAACGGATACATCCTCATCACCGGCAAGTACGACAAAACCTCGCGTCTGATGAACGGGGTATTCGACGAGATTGGGTTTGCCGTTCCGGATGAGGTGGAGGAGCCGTGACCAGTAAGCGATTGAGAGTCGCCCCCACGCCGTCAGCGACACCACTGACCGTTGACGAGGTGCAGCAGAACGGGAACGTCCTCGCAAAGAAGATCCGCCGCGACATCCTCAGCGCGCTGTTCCACTCATCGAACGTCGGTGCGGCTGGCGCATTCAATGAGAAGTACACGCCCTACAACATTCGAGCGATCCGCAACGAGGCTCGCCAAGCGATCGATGCCTGGCAAGAAGTCGAGGCCGCAGCAACGGAACTGTTGGATCAGGCCAAGCGTATGCGGTCCGGTGGTGCCTGATGCCTAAGGCAAGAGATCACGCCCGGATGCACACCGACATCTGGGGCAACGACGACTGGCTTGACCTCACCGTCGACGCCCAAAACCTGTACATGATGCTCTACACCAGCCCCGCTCTGTCGCTCTGCGGTGCCGCTGACTGGCATGTTGGCAGGCTCTGCAACCGGGCCGCGGACTGGACGCCGGCGAAGATCGAACGCGCCGCCGAGGAACTGTCCGAACGCCTGTTTCTCATCATCGACACCGAGACGGACGAGTGCCTGCTGCGGTCATGGGTGAAGCATGACGGACTGTGGCGCACCCCCAACATGGCCGTCTCCGTCACCAACGCACGGGCCGATCTCGCATCCCGTACGTTGCGTGGCGTCATCGTCCACGAGGTCCGAAAGTTGCGTGATGCGGAGCCTGAATCGACGTCGTGGGAGAAGGACGCGGTGAAGGGGATGCTGCGTCAAAACGCAGTCGACCCTGAGGAACTGCCCCCGTTTAAGGGTGCTTCTAACCCTGGCTCTAAGGGTGCCTCTAACCCTTACGTTAACCCCGGCTCTAAGGGTGGGCTTGAAGAAGATCTAAGGGATGGGGTTAAGGGTGCCTCCAACGGTGGCCCTACTACCTCTACCTCTATTACTACTACCTCTACCAAAAGCTCTAGTGCACGAGCGCGCCGCGAACCCCACCCAATTCCCGACTCCTGGCAGCCCACCGACATGCATCGCGCGAAGGTCGGGTCGACCGTCAAAGCCGGTGTCGATGTCGACTTCGAAGCCGAGCAATTTCGCAACCACGCAATCGCCAATGACAGACGGCAAGCGAACTGGGATGCCTCGTTCGCGACGTGGCTCGGTAGATCCGAACCACGCAAGCAAGACGCCAGACGGGCACCCGATGGCCGAGAGCTCACCAAACGCGAACGCCAGTTCCTCGACCTCGAGCTCAAGAAAGACAACCCCAACCCTGCCGTCCTCGCGCAGTTCGGCATGACACCCAACAACCACCTCCGAGCAGTCCAGGGCGGCACAGCATGACCAGAGACCAGATCATCGAACTCCTGCAAGTGATCCAAAGCTACGACTCACGCACCATCGACGAGTTGGCCATCCACACGTGGGGCAAAGCGGCTGAGATCGGACGGTGGGCGCCAGAACCCGCCGCGGCAGCAGTTCATGCCCACTACGCCGATACGACGGCCTGGTTGATGCCAGGGCACATCACGCAGGCAATCCGGTCAGCGGCACGACAGCCCGCACCTGTCGACGAGGTGGTGTTCGCGTTGGACAAGCCTGTTGCGTCTCCTGAGCGTCGAGCCGAGTTGATGGCGCAGATCCGGCAGCTCGGCGACAAGAAGGCTGTGCGGTGAGCGACCTAACCACATCGACGACCCTGTTCGTCCCGGGCCATCCAGCCGCGCAAGGTTCGAAGGCGTTCAAGGGGATGCGCAACGGGAAGCCGATCCTGGTGGAGCAGTCGGGTCGCGTTGCCCCGTGGCGGCAATCGGTGGCAACAGCAGCGAGGTTCGTCCACCCCGATCTGGTGACGGGTCCTGTGTCGGTGCGCCTGGAGTTTGTGATGCCGCGCCCGAAGTCAGCTAAGCGCGACGTGGTGGTGCCGGCGACGAAACGCACGGGTGATTTGGACAAACTTTCTAGGGCCGTTTTCGACGCACTCTCCGGATCAGCATTCGTCGATGACGCACAAGTCACCGAACTCCACGCCACCAAACGGGTCGCACTCACCGATGAGGCACCCGGAGTACGCATCACCCTCACCACTAGGGAGCAGCAATGAGCGAGACCGTGCGCGAAGCACTCAACGTTGTCGACGACACCATGTCGTTCTCTAGCCGCGATTGGGGCGCATCAGCCGATCTCGCAATCCTCTGGGCGGTGTTCTGCGGATGGGACGACGAGGACAACCCGACCGAATCCGCCTACCCGGAACTCGCTGAACGGTTCGGTTGGGCGGCTGAGGATGTCGCCAAGTTCCGACAGTTCCACGCAGCGATCCAGTCGGCACGCAGCGAGACCCCCGCTAACCCGTCTGATTCGCTTCGTGCCCGCCTAACAGCCTTCGCCCGCGACTGCACCCTGAACGGCGACATGACACCCGCTGCAGAACGAATGCTGCGGCAGATATTGGAGGAAAGCTGATGAGACTGTTCAATCACACCCGGCCCCCACGCGTACGGATCTTCGACAGCAACGGGCAACAAATCCTGATCGGCACCAACGAACTCGTAGACGTCATCGTCCGAGAAGGCTCCGTGCACAGCTACACCAGCACATCCGACGACGGATCCATTGGCGGCGCATTCATAAACGCGGAAGTGGCGCGATGACGGCACCGCTAATGCCAACCCGGTGCAGGTTCGGGATACACCGCTGGACCGTCTGGTCAATCGGCGGCATCACGACCGTCACCGATGACTGGGGTGGCGTGACCGAGAAGCGCCGCCACTACAAGGACTGCGTCCTTTGCAGAAAATCCAAATGCAAACTCAGGAGGGGCTAATGAGCACCGAACAGCAGAAGTGCCCGCACTGCGGTAACCCGATCGCACGCACATCCCGCAGCAGCAACACCGAGTGGCAAGCGACGCCCAACAGCCTGGTCAAAATCGGGAAGCTGATTTACGGCGGCGGCGGCAAAAGCGGACCCAATGGTGGCACAACCTACTTCGACCCTCCGGAGACCCGATGACTGACACGACCATGCAGTCCCTGCTCGACGTCCACCGCACCGAACTCAACACACGCGACACAACGATCGAGCGGATGAAGTTCGACGCCGAGAAGACGAAGAACTACAACGACATGCGCGTCGGCGAGTTGGAACGCGATCGAGAGAAGCGGGCCGCACGAGCAGCGCAACTCGAACGCGAAAACAAAGAGTTCGTGAAGATCATCGACGACCGTGACGCTCAGATCGCAAAGCTGCAGCAGGCTACCGAATCGCTCAACCAACTCCTCACATCCGAACGGTCCGCGTTCTCCGCATACCGCGACACACACCCAGACACCAACGGAGACGACGCATGACCGACGACCAGTTCTTCATGCCGCGGGATCAGCAGGACGCGCTCGTTGAGTCGCTGCATCAGGTTCCCAAGATTGCCGAGGACATCGCGGTCACGTTGGCTCGCATGGATCGTGTCGCCAAGCAGGAGGGCACATCGAGACGCAGCAAGCGGGGGAGTGTGCCTGATGGCGTGAACATCGCTGCACTCGACGACTGGACGCAGCTGCACGCTGTGCTTGTGTCCTGGGTGCGGATGGTGTGCGAGGAACGTCACCTCATGCCGCCGGCCGATGCGCTGCTGTCGTTGGCGTCGTGGTTGCGGCACCACATCGAAGACCTCGCGATGTGCGAAGGATGCGAGGAGTCGGTTGATGAGGTCGCGAAACTGGTGGACCGTTGCCAGTCATGCATCGATCTGCCCTGGGAAGACCCAACTGTGCGCTCAGACGATCCACGGGTTTTGCTGGCGCGTAGGCAGGCTGAGACGGTGCATGTCACGTACACGACGATCGAAGCCGTGTGCCGCACGATGGATGTGGACCCGATGATCAACGAGCAGCGGATGAAGTACGTGGTTCGGCGGGCCAGCATCGACCACAGCGGCAAGGATCCGGTGACGCGCACCAAGTTCTGGCGGCTGGCGGACATCATCGACGCGGACACGGAGATGCGTAAGGACGCTGCTTGACGTCCGATCGCACGGTGGGCGTGGTACTCTTCGCGTTAGCGAGGACCGTCCCCATCGGACGCCTCGCTTTCGTCGTCTCTACCCCCGTTCTTTCCCGTCGCTAGCCAGCGCAGGGAATCGTCTCCACCCCCGGAGATCGCCGCCTATCGCGGCCACACAACGCAGGGAGCGCGTCTGCGTGTGGGATCCGAGCATCCCGCAGCTCGTCCATTAACCAACGCGCTTCTACTTCCCGAGAGATCAACTTCCCCGGTTACTGCCGCACACCCCCAAGTGCTGCGCTCTCGGGAACCTTCTTCACGGAGGTCCACATGGTCACACGCCAAGCCGTCGAGGACATGTTGCGTGATGCCGTAGTCGACTCACTCGAACCATGCGAACCCCGAGAACGAGCTGCACGGTTCGCTCGCGTCGACACGCTCCGCAACAAACTGGCGACGATGAAGGAGACCGTGGCGTGAGCGACGAGAACGACACGCAGGGAATCGAAACCAGCTACATCACGATCACCCGCACGTTCTACCCCGACCGAGACGCCAACAGTGGCGACGTGATCGACGTTGAAACGTCGGACGGACTACTCATGGTCGAATCACTCGGACTGCTGGAGTTCGCCAAAGCGCACCTCATCGCTCCACTGATCATGGACCCACCGCCCGAGAGCGACGACGAATGATCACAGTCCTCTGCGTGTGGTGCAGCAAGACACGACACGCGCCATGCAGCCAGGTATGCAAGCTCGCCACACAGGCTGTCGCAGTAGACGACAAGCCCACACCCAAACCCACACCTTGACGCAATGCGTGTACTCGCCGCCGTTGTCTGGCCCATCGCAACACTCGACCGCTACCTCACCGACCGGCGTGTACGAGCAGCCGAAACCGAACGCGCATCCTGCCTCGCCATCGCAGCATCAGCACGACGCGGCGAATACTTCCGACAAACCTTGGCTGACGACATGGAACGAGACTGCGATGACTGAAGTCCAGATCACGCACGACCATCCCGAGTACGACAACGTGACCCGCGTCCTCGGCGACCTTGCGCGCTGGGTACCTGACGAGCGCTGCTGGATCATCGACAACGGCATCGAACGACACCTTGAGGTCGAGACATTCGTGCGTGGTGCGGACGGCAACTACGTAGTCAACGAAGCCAATGACGACGTGCTCATCAACGACGAACGCACCATCATCTCGCTCGACTGACATGGATCCTCTCGACCTACTCCTAGCCCGGGCAGCAACCATCGCAGCCAACCAATCACAAGGGCTACCCGCAGCACGCACCCTCGTCAACGAAGCCATGCAAACACAGCAATGGGACTGGATGTACAGGCAGCCGGCACGACACAGGGCATGAGCACAGGCGCTAACCCGCGATACGCCAACGGTTCCAGGCGCAGAGCACTACGGGCACGCATCCTCGCAACCGAGACACACTGCGGCATCTGCGGCGAACCAGTCGACACCACCATCCCAACACCACACCCAGACTCACCCGAGATAGACGAGATCCACCCACTAAGCAAGGGCGGCGATCCACTCTCTCGCAGCAACTGTCAACTGACCCACAGGCGATGCAACAGGGCCAAGAGCGACACAACACCAGGCGATCACCGACAGTTCGAGACCGACAGAACCTGGTGAAACGACGGGGCAGCGGGTATCCCCTCCCCCCAACGGCCCCGGCGACCTAAAGGCATAGCGCCGATCTATCTATTACGTTTTTTGTTTCACCGTGAAGTGAAAGGAGGCCCCGATGGCTGTGAAGCGTTCGCATGTTCGGGTGGTTGCTCCTGGTGAGCAGGCGGTTCCGGCGAAGGTTTTGTCGCTGAATGAGGCGATTGAGTCGGGGGATTACCTCGAGATTCTGCGTGCTCAGCGGCGTGACATTGTGTCGTCTTTGCCTGATGAGCGTGGCCCTGCGAAGGCTGCGTTGCATCGTCAGTTGGCGTTGATCTCGAAGGAGATTCAGGCGTTGGAGGCAAGGGGCGCCCAGGCTGCGAGGGAGGACGCCGAGGGTGTCGCCGTCGATGATGAAGCCTGGGACGCCGAAGCTCTCTGAGGTAGCTCGTAAGGTTTCGGCGCCGACTGGGATCGTTTCGACGATGTGGCCGGCGGTGGAGGAAACCTGTCGGTCGAAGCTGGGGATTTTGTTTGATCCGTGGCAGAACCAGTCTGGTCGGTTGGCGTTGGCTCGTCGTGCTGATGGGCGGATGGCGGCGACTGTCGATGGTGTTGGGATGTCGATTTGTCGGCAGGCCGGTAAGACGCACTGGATGACCGGGTTGATCTTCGGGTTGAGCATTATTCGGCCGGGGACGTCGACGGTGTGGTCGGCGCATCATGCGCGGACTCATGGCGAGACGTTCCTATCGATGGCTGCGTTCGCTGAGCGTCTGCGTGTGGCTCCGTACATCGAGCAGGTGTTCCGCGGTTCGGGTGAGGAAGAGATCCGTTTCGCGAACGGATCTCGGATCTTGTTCGGTGCGCGTGAGCGTGGGTTTGGTCGCGGTATCCCGGGCGTGGATGTGATCGTTGCTGATGAGGCGCAGATCATGTCGGAGAACGCTGTTGATGCGATGACGGCGACCATGAACACGTCGAAGTTTGGTTTGGCGTTCTACATCGGCACTCCGCCGAAGCCTGCTGATCCGAGCGAGGCGTTCACTCGGATGCGGGATGAGGCGTGGGCCGGGACGTTGGCTGACGGTGTGTGGATCGAGTTCGGTGTCGATACTGGTGCGGATCCAAACGCTGCTTCGACGTGGGCGCGCGCTAACCCGTCGTACCCGCATAGGACGCCTGCGGAGTCAATGAAGCGGCTGCAACGGAAGCTGAGCCCCGAGTCGTTCCTGCGTGAAGGCCTGGGCATCTGGGACGTTGGGGGCGGTTCGGCAATCGTGCCGGCGCACCAGTGGACGCAGTTGGTTGCTCCTGGTCCCGCACTCGGTAAGGCTCCGGATTCGTTTGGTGTCGCCGCCCACGACAACCAGTTTTCAGTTGTGGCGTGTTGGGTTGGTGGGGAGTCCCGCCATGTTGAGGAAGTGTTCGCGAATCCTCGCCTCGACCTGGTTGCTGATTTTCTTGCTGCTCGAGCTGGTCGGCGTGCCCCGATCTTGGTGCCGAATTATGGTGCTGCGGCTCCGTTGCAGCCGATGTTGCAGGCGAAGCGTGTGAATGCGCGGTCGGCGTCGACTGGTGATGTTGGTCGTGGCTGCGAGTTGCTGGTTGAGGGGTGTGAGGCGGGTTGGTTGTCGCACGCCGATCAGGTGCAGTTGGCTGATTCGTTGGCTGCGGCGCGGAAAAAGTTTGGTCGTGATGGTGCGGCGTGGACGTTCGATTTGAAGTTGTCGACGTTGAATGCCCCGATCATGGCGACGGTGCTGGCTCTTGCT
The DNA here is from genome assembly GCF_014635305.1 of Williamsia phyllosphaerae. Classification (NCBI taxonomy): domain Bacteria; kingdom Bacillati; phylum Actinomycetota; class Actinomycetes; order Mycobacteriales; family Nocardiaceae; genus Williamsia; species Williamsia phyllosphaerae. The sequence continues at coordinate 109,924 of NZ_BMCS01000003.1, forward strand.
GGTGCCACGAAAACACGAACCACAAACAGTGGTGAGCGGTCGACTCGGAAGGTGAGGGTGACGAATTGATCCCACGTCTCGCCATTCCTGGCCTCGACGATGCGGACGCGCAGACGTTGGCGACGCTGATGAACCAGTTGGATGCGAAGTCGATCCGGAACGTGTTGCGTACCGACTACTACGAGTCGCGGTACCGCTTCCGGGATTTGATGATTTCGACGCCTCCGCAGCTTCGGGACAAGATCGAGGCGGTGTTGGATTGGCCGGCGAAGTCGGTGGATCTGTTGTCGCAGCGGGTGATGATCGACGGGTTTGTGTCGTCGGATGCGTCGCCTGCCGATCTGGGTGTCGATGAGTTGTGGCGGTCGAACAATCTTGATGTGCGTGCCCCGCAGGCCCACGATTCGGCCCTGATCCATGCGTGCGCGTTTGTGTGTGTGACGTTGGGTGATGTGGCGTCGGGGGAGCCGCCGGTGATCATGTCGCCTGTGTCTGCGTTGAATGGTACGGCGTTGTGGGATGTGCGTCGTCAGCGATTGTCCGCGGCGTTGGAGATTGTGGACCGTGCTGTCGATGGTGGTCAGCCGACTGTGATGGTGATGTATCTGCCGGATCGGGTGGTCACCCTTGAGCAGCAGCGTGTCGGTGGTAATTGGAATGTGACGACCCGCCCGCATCGTTTGGGCCGGGTTCCTGTTGAGCCGATGCCGTATCGCCCGCATCTGGATCGTCCGTTCGGTCGGTCTCGTATTTCGCGGCCGATCATGTCGATCACAGATTCGGCGTTGCGGACGGTTGTGCGTTCGGAGATCGGTGCAGAGTTTTTCGCGGCGCCCCGGTTGGCGGCGTTGAACATGCCGAAGGATGCGTTTGAAGACGGCGGCTGGAATGCGCTGTTGTCGCGCGCCCTGGTGGTTGATGCCCCAGCGCAGGACGACCTTGATGCGGACCCGAACTTTCAGCCCAGCATTCAGCAGTTGCAGCAAATTTCGATGCAGCCGCATGTGGAGCAGTTGCGGATGTTCGCGACCTTGTTTGCGTCTGCGGCGTCGTTGCCGCTGGATGCGGTGGGGATTGTGCAGGACAATCCGTCGTCGGCTGAGGCGATTGAGAAGGCCGAGAAGAATCTGACGTTGGAGGCTGAGCGGACGGGCTCGATGTTCGCGTCGGCGTGGACTCGGGCGATGCAGACGGCGTACATGATGGCGAATGATCGGCCGGATGCGCCGGAGGTTGCGTCGTTGCGTGCGAAGCCGCGTGATCCTCGGATGACGTCGAAGGCTGCTGCGGCGGACACGATGTTGAAGCAGATCGCGGTGATCCCGTGGCTTGCTGAGACTGAGGTTGCGTTGGAGCAGTTGGGTTATGACCGGCCGACGATTGATCGTTTGTTGGCTGAGCGTCGTCGCGCGAATGGCGGTTCGGTTCTTGAGCGTCTTCGTCAGCAGTCTCCTGTGGTGGTGAGTAATGCCAGCAACGACGACGGAGCTACGCAGCCTGTTGATCAGCCTCAGCGATAACGCGGAGGCTGATCTAGCGGCCTTGTGGGCGCAGCTCGACGCGGCATCCGTCCGCGATGGACTGTTCGACGTGCTGCCCGCGCTGGTCGGTGACTACGGGGACGCGGCGGCGACGTTGACGGCCGAGTGGTACGACGAGCACCGCGCCGACCTGAACGTCCGCGGCTCGTTCGTCGCCGACGTTCCCGCGAACTCGCAACTGGGTGTGGAAGCACTCGCCGGTTGGGGATCCTCACTCGCGGCGCAGAACCCAGAGACGGCGCTACAACTGCTGTCCGGTGGCCTCGTGAAGCGTGTGTTCACCGCTAGCCGAGACACCTTGACCATTGCGACAGACCGCGATCCGCAAGCCCGTGGATGGCAGCGCGCCGGCCGCGGGGAGTGCGAATTCTGCCGAATGTTGATCGGGCGCGGCGTTGTCTACACACGCTCGAGCGTCAACTTCGGCGCCCACGACAACTGCAAATGCGTGGCCGTCCCCGCTTTCGGTGGCCGCGAACTTCCGGTCAAACCGTTCCAGGGGACCGAACGCAACATCAGCGACGCCGACCGTGCCCGCGTCCGGGCATGGATCGCCGCGAACCAATAGACCACCTTCCGAGCGTGATGCCCGGAAGGCATACCCCCGCGATGGAGGAACCCCCATGTCCGACGAGAGCACAACCACACCCGATGACGCTCAGGAGACGACCGACACCACGCAGGGCGACCCTGCTGATCTTGGTGACGGCGGCAAGAAGGCGTTGGTGGCTGAACGCCGCCGCGCCAACAGTGCCGAACGTGAACTGAAAGACATCAAGGCGCAGCTCGAACAGATCGAGGCAGCGAAACTGTCCGATCTCGAGAAGGCCCAGAAGCTCGCCGCCGAAGCCCAGGCTGAGGCGGTACAGGTTCGGGCGGAAGCGCTGCGGTACAGGATCGCCGCGAAGCACTCAATCACCGATGAGGACGCTGAACTGTTCCTCACCGGCGGCGACGAGGAGACCCTGACCCGTCAGGCCCTTCGACTCGCTGAGCGCAACGCTGAGACGTCACCCAAAGCGGGTGTGTACGTGCCCCAGTCCGGACAGACACCGAGCGCACCAGCGCTCAACGGAGACGACCTCGAACAGTCGCTCCGCCGAAAACTCGGCATCGGCTAGGGCCGGTTCCACACTCGTAGAAAGGATTTGCAATGGCCCAGTCCAATGCAACCAACACGAGCGACTTTTCCGGATTCCTTCGCCCGGATGTCGCCCAGAACTACTTCGAGCAGGCACGCAAGTCATCTTCGGTGATGCAGCTTGCCCGCCAGATCCCTCTTGGCATCAACGGCCAGGAGATCCCGTACAGCACCAGCAAGGCAACTGCCTCGTGGGTGTCTGAGGGTGGCCTGAAGCCGACCACCGAGTCGGGTATCGCACTGAAGTCGATCAAGCCCCACAAGATCGCTGCGATCTCCGTGGTGTCGGCTGAGGTTGTGCGCGCCAACCCGGGCAACTACATGCAGATCCTGCGTGACGACATCTCCGAGTCGTTCGCCGTCGCTTTCGATGCGGCTGCACTGCACGGAACGTCGACCCCGTTCGGGGCCTACATCGACCAGTCGACCAAGGCTGTCGAGTTGGGGAGCACCGCCAAGGCAAACGGTGGCGTGTTCGGTGACGTTGTCGCCGGCCTCAAGACCCTCACCGACGCGAACAAGAAGCTGACCGGCTTCGCGTTCGACCGCAAGGTTGAGCCGACGTTCCTCGGTGCTGTCGACAACAACGGTCGCCCCCTGTTCGTCGAGACCCCGCTCGCCGAGACCACCAACATGATCACCCCCGGTCGCCTCATCGGCCGTCCCGCGTTCCTCGGTGACGGACTGTCGACCGCAACCGTGTCCGGAACCCCCAACACCGGCGGCATCGTCGGCTACGGCGGCGACTGGAACCAGGTCGTGTGGGGTGCTGTCGGCGGCATCTCCTACAAGGTGTCGACCGAGGCGACCGTCACCATCGGCGGCACCTTGACGTCGCTGTTCGAGCACAACCTCGTCGCGATCCTCGCTGAGGCCGAGTACGGGCTGCTCATCAACGACGTCGATGCGTTCGTCAAGTTCACGGACAACACCTGATGCCTCGCCTGAAGCACCCCGACCTCGGGACTTTGCTCGAGGTGGGTGACGACCTGGCTGATCTGTATGCATCGCGTGGGTTTGTGTCGGCTGACGCGGACGAGAAGCCTCGACGGACTCGCCGCAAGACCGCCGCTGACAGCGACGACGACAACTGAAGTGGGGTGACTCGTGCCGGCAGTAGTGTTCACCGCTGATGATGATTTGAAGCCGTTCGTCTCGATTGATGGGGCGAAGGCGGACATCATGATCAGGGATGCGCTGGCCCTGGCGGCACGAGTCGCGCCCTGCATCCTCGACGACGACTTCCCCAGCCCCGACGCTGCCAAGGCGATCATTCGTGGAGCGATTCTGCGGTGGAACGATGCGGGCTCGGGTTCGGTGACGCAGAAGACTGCGGGACCGTACGGCGTCACTGTCGATTCGGGTCGCAAGTCCATGTTTTGGCCGTCTGAGATCAAGGATCTGCAGCGGTTGTGCCCTGGTTCGTCTACGGGCGGTCGGGGTCGCGCCCACATGGTCGACATGTTCACTGATCCGGATGTCGCATGAGTGACTTCCCCCTCCTGTTCACGGTTGAGCATCTGAGTTATTCGGATGGTGTGGATAACGGTTGGGGTGATCCGACTGAGGGTTGGTCTGATCCGATTGTGAAGCCGGTGTATGGCTGGGGCGCTCCTGGTGGCAATGAGCCGAAGCTTGCTGGTGATGACCGGGTGTTGGTTGATACGGAGTTGTTGGTGCCGCCGGGTTTCGAGTGTTCGCCGCGTGATCGCATGGTTTTGGATGGCGACGAGTTCGAGGTTGTGGGGCCGGTTCAACGGTATGACCACAATCCGTTCGGTTGGAATCCTGGTGGTGTCGTCAGTCTGCGGCGCGTGACTGTCCGGTGAGGACTTTGCATGTTGTCGTCGGCGTGATCGCCGGCGATGAGCAGTGGCACGAGTTCAAGTCGGAACATGCGACGTGGATGACTGAGCCGTCTGGGGTACTCAACATTTTCCGTAAGCCGAACGACCAGTGGGCGTCGTATGCGCCGGGGGAGTGGAAGGCGGTGCGTGATGCCAGCGGTCAGGATTGATTTTGATCGGCAGGAGTTCTACAATATTCGCCGCGATCCGGCGGTTGTGGCGCTCGAGGAACAGGTCGCTCAGGGGATCGCTGATCGTGCGAACGATTGGGGCAAGGGCACGTTCGTCGTTGGGTCTCAGCAGGGCCGCCGTAACCCCCAAGGTCGGTGGCGCACCAGTGTGGTGACGGCCGACGCGAAGGCTATGGCGTCGAATGCGAAACACAACATCCTGATCCGGTCGATGCCCTGATGGCTGTCTCTGTCATCGCCGCCGCCCGTGCTGTCCTCGTGGCTGCATTGCCCGGTGTGAACGTGTCCTACAAGATCCCGGAGCCGTTGACGCAACGGTTCATTCGGATCTCGCGGGCTGGTGGTCCTCGTGGCCGCGACATCGACTCACCCCGGATCATCGTCGAGTGTTACGCCTCCACCGCCGCGAAAGCTGCGGACGGTCCCCGGGCTGAACTCGACGCATACGCCGCGGCCGACGCGCTACGTGTCGCCGCTTCTGGTGGTCCGTGGGCTGGCGGATGGATCACGGGCTGGGAACAGAACAACATCCTCGACTTCCCTGACCCCTCACAAACCCAACACGCCCGGTGGCAGTTCACCGGAACGCTGTACCTCCTCACCTGATCTGTAACTGCACAACCCTTTCTGCGGCTCCTGGTCACAATGCCTGAAAGGGGCACCCATCATGGGAAACGTCAATCATTCGTTCGTTGCGCAGTCCATTCAGGGCGGCGTTGTTTTCGCCGGCCCGTCCGGAGTCCTCACGCTCCCCACCACCGCATCTGATGCGGCGCTGACCACCCAGTGGAAGGCGCTCGACCTCGGCACTCTCGCTGAGGATGGTCTGTCGATCTCGTACCAGCGGTCGTCGACCAAGGTGAAGGACTTCGACGGCACCACCTACCGGAGCCTGCAGGACGACTTCATGGACGGGTTCAAGGCGACGTTCCTCGACGCCGACAACCTGAACCTCGTGAAGTCGGTGTTCGGTTCGGCGAACGTCTCCACCTCGGCTGCGACCTCCACGCATGGCGAGCAGATGACGATCTTCCACGCGCCGGAGCAGCTTCCGTTCCAGCAGGCTGTCGTGGCGGTGAAGTCGGGCACGAAGCGCAAGGTGTACGTCGCCGAGATTTGCCAGGTGTCGGAGATCGCGGAGATCAAGGACGTGTACAACGACGTCACCAAGTACGAGGTGACGTGGGATGTGTACCGCGGCAGCGACGGCTACTTCCTCAAGGAGTACCGCGACAACGGTGTTCTCGTCACTTCCGGCGGCGGCGGCTCGTAACTAGCTCACCCGGGCGGGGTGCCCTCTCACCCCCGCCCGGGTGCTCGACTCGGCCTGGCGATTGGGTGTCCCAATTCCCTGACCAGGAGCCGCGCCTTGATCGCCAGGCCGGGGCTTGCTCCTGATCAAATCAACACAATGAAAGAAGGCTCCTGGTCATGTCTGTTCCCGAGGGTTACGCCCTCGCTCCCACGTCGTCTGATCACCTCGTCAAGATCGCAGTTCCCATTCCGGGGCGTGATCCGATCCTGATCGAGGCGCCGAAGCTGGCGTGGATGCTGCCGTCTGATGTTGAGCAGTACGAGAAGTTCGCGCAAGAGCATGTCGAGGCCGCGAATAAGATCGACGCATGGCACCGCGACAACGATGACCTGCCCGAAGCGGATCGTTCGCCGTACCCGCAGGAGGCAGACGACCTGACGGGCGCGAGCGATTCGGAGCGCAGCCATCAGGTGATGCGGGAACTTCGGTTGCGGTGGATCAAGCCGCACGTGAAGCCGGCGGACTACAAGATCCTGCTGACTTCGAAGAAGGTTCCTGAACGCACCTTGCAGTGGATCATCGACGAGCTGTCGAAGCCTGACACCATCACGGCGGGGGAATCCGTGGCCTCCACCGACTCCTAACCGAGCACGGGGAGGCCGTCGAATACGACCTCATTGAGCGTGGGCTGCGGCTCCGCGATCTCGGTAACCCACGGGCGAATTTCAACTGGACTGATCTGCGGGCGATCGTAAACCGCGCCGAGACGGATCCTTCTATGGAACTGCACCGGCGGATGAATCCTGAGTGGCGGTTCGCGGAACCGAACACTTTCCTTTTGGCCGAGATCGCAAACATTCAGTCGTGGATGCGGTACTTCGAATTGTCGTCGCGCGTGGAGCGTGCCGACGACGTGCCGGTCATGTTTCGGCCCGCCCAGTACGGTCCTGTACGCGAAGATCCAGCACCATCGAAGCCTGCTGACGATCCGGCGGCTGCAGATGCTGCGCGGTCTGTTGCCGCCGATCTCAGAGCTGAACTTGTCGCCTAGGGCTGCAGCGTCCAGTTGCAATTGATGGTCTGTACGACCTGACCATCTGCGACTTCCATGTACCCGGGTCCGAAGAATGTGTTGCCGCCCGTCGCCTCAGTCAACGAGGCGCCGCGACGGGGCAGAAACGTGTAGGCACATCCGGCTGAGGAGTCGGACGGCCCGGTCGTTTGGTACGTGCCAGCCGCCACATCTGTCCCCACCACGAACGTCCCGCTACCCATTGAGGTGGCGATTGCGGGCGTCGAAGACGTCTCCGGTGCAGGTATCGGCTCCGGTGTAGTCGCCACCTGAGTTTCGGTCTCCGTCGAGATGACGGTGACGGTCGAGGGCTCAGCCTTTTCCGTGTCGTTCGATGAGCATCCGGTCGCGACGAAAAGCGCCAGCAATCCGGCGCCAACCATTCCAGCGAGTTTCAACTTTTCCATTGCTTAATCGTAATGCGCCAGGAGGTGTGTCATCGCGGAGTTAGCAACTGCATACATCAGTGTGGTCGCCGAGACGTCGGGCATTCCTCGTCAGATCCGTAGTGCTTTCGGTTCGGCTCAGCGGGACGCCGATAGCGCGGGCCGTAACAGCGGTCGGTCGTTCGCGTCGTCGTTTGGCTCGTCTCTGAAAGGGCTCGGTGCTGCCGCTGGCGTGACCGGCGGAATCGCGGCGGTCGCGGGTGCCATGAAGTCGGCGATCTCGTCGGGCATGGATTTCACGACCAGCTTGAACACGATGCAGGCGGTGGCTGGTGCGTCGGCGGATCAGGTGGCGCGCGTGGGTCAGATGGCCCGCCAGCTCGGTACTGACAACTCCCTCGCTGCGACGTCGAGTGTCGATGCGGCGCAGGCGATGCTTGAACTCGCTAAGGGCGGGTTCACGGTCGATCAGTCGATGCAGGCCGCTCGGGGAACCCTGCAGTTGGCGGCTGCCGCTCAGATCAGTGCCGGTGAGGCGGCGACGATTCAGTCGCAGGCGCTGCAGGCATTCGGGCAGAACGCTTCCTTCGCTGGCACGGCCTCGGACATTTTGGCGAACTCGGCGAACGCTTCGTCGGCTGAGATCACCGACGTTGCGCAGGCGTTGCAGCAGTCGGGCACGGTCGCGAACCAGTTCGGTATTTCGATGAACGATACGGCCGCGGCGATCTCGTTGATGGCGAACTCGGGCATCAAGGGTTCTGACGCCGGCACCCTACTCAAGTCGGCGCTGTTGGCGTTGACCGATCAGGGCAAGCCCGCGCAGTCCGCGATGGAAGAACTTGGGATCACTGCGTATGACGCGCAGGGCAAGTTCGTTGGGTTGTCGTCGCTGTTTGGTCAGTTGCAGACGGCGTCGAAGGGCATGTCGGCTGAGCAGTATCAGGCGGCGACTTCGGTGCTGTTCGGTTCGGACGCTATGCGTATCGCTGGTATCGCGGCGCAGCAGGGTAAGACCGGCTTCGATCAGATGTCGGCGGCTATGGGTCGGCAGGGTGCTGCCGCCGATGTTGCTGCGGCGAAGATGCAGGGTTTGCCGGGTGCGTGGGAGAAGTTGAAGAACGAGGCGCAGGACGCGGGCCTGGCGTTCTACGACTTGGTGAAGGGGCCGTTGACGGCGGCTGCAAACAGTGTGTCGTCGGGTATCGGTGGCGCAGTTGACGCTATCGGGCGTCTTGGTGGCGAGGGGCTGGACAAGCTTCGCGATCTGGGGTTCTTGTCGCAGGCTGGCACAACGTTCGAGAAGTTGCGGGATGCGGTGGTGGCTGCGGCTCCGGGGCTAGGGCAGATCGCGAAGTCGTTGGCGGAGGCTGCTGCAGTTATTGGCGGTGCGACGTGGCTTGCGTTCTCGGGTGCTCTGCAGGTAGCGGCGGGTGCGCTACAGGTGATCGCCCCGCTCCTTGAGTCGGTTGGCGACTTGATGCAGGGCAACCAAACTCTCGTCACCGCACTGCTGGGGGCTTACCTCGCTTTTAAAATCATCCCAGGCATCGTAGGCCGTATCGGGTCTGCGTTCTCGCCGATCACTAGCCGTATATCGGCCACGACCTCATCGGTCGGAAGTTTTAACGACCAAGTTCGTCGACTGCAAACCGTGTCGGCGACCACTGGAACTTCGGTTGGTCGGCTCGGTGCTCAGATGGCAATCCTGGGCAGTAATTCGCCTGCGATCGGTCGTATGCGGCAGGCGTTTGTTGACGCTTCCTCGGCGGCGTCACGTATGCCGCGCACGGTGGGCACAGCGGCTGGTGCACTGTCGGGGCTGCGCACGGGTATCGGCGCGGTGTCGGGTGCTATGGGTGGCCCTTTGGGTATCGCCCTCGCTGCGGGAACTATAGCGATGGGTGTATGGGGCAAGAGCCAGGCAGACGCTGCCAGGGACGCCGCAGAGAATAAGCGGCAGATTGATGAACTGTCGCAAGCGATCAACTTTCAGACAGGTGCGCTTGACGCTCAAGGCAAGAAGAAGGTGTTCGATAAACTCTCGGGCGAGGGCGTATTTGACACCGTTGATAAGAACCCGCAACTCGGGGTATCGGCGGCACAGGTTCAGTCTGCCGCCGAGGGGCAGAAGTCGGCCATAGATACGGTCAACGCGGCTCTTGATCGCCAGGCCGCCAAGTCAATTGAGAACTCGAAGTACTGGCAGACCAACGGCAAGGACTATGCCAAGGCCGGCGTGTCCATGCAAGAACTGACCGCTGCTGTTCGTGGGAACGGTGACGCGCAGGAGGCGGTCAAGAGCAAGCTGCAGGCTGCTGGTTGGGAGAACTACGACTCGGCGGTCGGTCGTGCCCGGAACGGCCTGGATAGTGCCGGTCAGTCTGCCGTCGCCTTGGGCGAGAAGATTGGGTCGACTAACGAGACCCTTGGCAAGTCGCAGGAACGCGCCCGGCAAGAGGCCGAGGCGTTGGGGTTGGTGTCGCAGCGGTTCGAGGAGATTGCGAAGCAGTTCGCGACCCCGGGAACGACGTCGATCCAGGTTGATACCAGCCAGATCGCCGGCGCTGAGGACCGACTGAAGTCTCTCGGGTTCACGACGCGGTCGCTGCCGAACGGCAAGGTTGAGATCACCGCGAACGATGAGGCTGCGCGTGCTCGGCTGCAGTTCGTGTCGACCAACGTCAACCTGTTGAACGCGTTGACGGCGAACCCGAAGATCGGGCTGAACGACGATGCGTTCTCGCTGGGCGATCAGAAGGCGCGCAACACGTTGCGTGATCTGTCGGGTCAGATTGCGGACCCGAAGGCGAAGCTGACGATCACCGATCTAATCAACGGTAAAGCCGTTTCGCTGGCTGAGTTGCAGCAGCTGGATCAGACGATCAGTAACCCGCAGGTGCGTGCGGATGTCACTAAGGCGCTGCAGAACATCGACGCGGTGAACAAGGCGTTGGATCAGGCTGCCCGCACCCGTATAGCGAACATCACTGCCCAGGTGCAGGGTCTCGACTTTGGTGAGCGCACTCAGAGTGGGCGTGTGTTCCGTGGTCCGGGGTTGGCGCAGAACGCTGATGGTTCGATCCGTCAGTATGCGAATGGCGGCATCAACGCGCTCGAGTCGTATGCGAACGGAAAACTCCCTACGCAGGCGGTGATTCAGAAGGCGCAACCGAATTCGTTGGTGCAGTGGGCTGAGCCTGAGACGGGTGGCGAGGCGTTTATCCCGTTGGCGCAGGGTAAGCGTGGCCGGTCTACGAGCATCTTGACGGCGGTTGCTCAGATGTTTGGCTTCGATCTGGTGCCGCAGGGCAATCTTTCGGGGACTGTGTCGGGGATGGCTGGTGCGTTGTCGGGTGGCGCTGTGTCGGGTCTGTTGGCTCGCACTGGTTTGGATCGGATGTACAAGTTCGCGGCTGGTGGTGTGACGGCTGAGGGTTTGAAGGCGTTGGCGCAGGGGACTGGTGCGTCTCGTCCGTTGACTGGTGCCCCGTATGTGTGGGGTGGCACGAACTGGGGTGATTGCTCGGGTGCGATGAGCGCGTTTGCTCGGTTCGCTGCAGGTTTGGATCCGTTCGGTGGCCGGTTCTCGACGGCGACGATGGGCGCCCAGTTGCAGCAGATGGGTTTCTCAATGGGCCGCGGCACGTCGGGTGATCTGCGGTTCGGGTGGCACAACGGTGGTCCGGGTGGCGGTCATACGTCGGGCACATTGCCTGACGGGACTGCTATCGAGATGGGTGGCGGTAACGGCGGCGGCATGTTGGGTGGTGGTGCTGCGAACGCTGATGATCCGCAGCACAACGAGCACGCCTACATGACGATCGGCCCGGCGTACACGGATGCGGGTGCGGATCCTGGCGGGTTTGTGGTGCGTCCTGATGGGACGATCGCGTTCAATCCGGGTAACGGAAACTTTTCGGCCGGCGGTTCGTCGGCGGGCTCGAGTGCGGGTAGCGCTGAGTCGGGTGGCACGTCGTTGTCGACGCGGCTGGGTTCGGCGGCTGGGTCGTTCATTGAGGGCCAGATTGCGTCGATGTTGTCGGTGTTGTCGGTGAATGATTCGCCGGGTGCGTTGGCTGCGATCGCCGAGTATGAGAACCAGGTGAAGTCGTCTAAGAGTGGTTCGGGTTCGGGTTCTGCGGTTGATCCTGCTGCGTTGAAGACTTCGTATGAGACGGCTAAGGCTGAGGCGGACAAGCGGTATGAGGCCGAGGTGTTGCGCCGTAAGCAGGAGTATGAGGCTGAGCGGAAGAAGCTGCAGGATCAGCAGAAGGCGACGAAGGATGTCGCGAAGAAGGCTGAGCTGGATCGTAAGCTCGCTGATCTGAAAACCAAGTATGAGAACGATTCGTTGGCGGCGAAGCAGAAGCATGATGATGCGGCGTTGCAGGCGAAGCAGAAGTTCGATGAGGTCAAGAAGACTGGCGCGTCTGCTAATTCGGCTGCGTCGGCTCAGCAGTCTGCGGTCACTGATCCGGGTTCGACGGTCCCGAAGAAGGGTGAGGATCTGGGTGTCCGGGCTGGTGTGTCCGGTGGCGGGATCAAGGAGGCGTTCAAGTCGGGTCTGCGGGATGCGTGGCGTGTTGGTCAGCCGTGGACCGACTCCGAGTGGATCGTCAACAAGGAGTCGTCGTGGAACCCGGCGGCGAAGAACGGCAAATACTTTGGGCTGATTCAGGCTGGCCCCGAGGTGTATCAGGCGGCGGGTAAGTCGCCGACGACGACGGATCCGCGTGAGCAGGGGCAGGTGTTCGACAAGTATGTCGGGGACCGTTACCAGGATCCGATGCGTGCGCGTGCTCATCATCAGGCGAACAACTGGTACGACCAGGGTGGTGCCGCGATTGGTACGGGGTTGATGGCGAAGAACGTGATCGCCCCCGAGCGCGTCCTGTCGCCACGTCAGACTGCGGCTTTCGAAAGCATGGTGCAGCGCGATTTCCAGGCGGGCGGCGGTACGGGTGCGCTCGAGGAGAAGTTCGACCGCCTCATCGATCTGATGTCGAAGCGTCCACCTTTGATGCCTGTGGTTGTTCCTGACGAGGCTGGTCGTCGTCGTGTCGAGCGGGATAGGACGGTGCAGCGTCACTTGGTGAGCAAATGAGCGTCTATGACATGGCGAAGATTGAACTCGTCGCCGATGACGATTCGGCGGTCATCTCGGGTGGCGGGTTCGATCGACGCGACATCAAACTCAGTGTCGACCCCGACGACCTGTTCTCCGACGAACTTGATCTCAAGATCATCGAGTCGGCATTCGCGCCGGGTGGCATGGCTGGTGCCGAGGAGTACCCGGTACGCACGTTGACGTTGCCGTTCAACCTGTACGACACGGGTGACGGTATCGAGGCAGCGGTGTCGCGGTTCCGCAAACTGTGGCGGTCGGGGCGCACCCTGCAGTGGCAGGTCACGACGGGTGAGTCGGGGCTGCGGTTGCTGTTGTTGCGTCGGTCGCAGGGCATCAAGTTTTCGCCGTCGCAGGACTGGAACCTTGTCGGGTATGCGAAGGCCGTCGTTACCGCGGTAGCGCTGAATCCGTTCTATGAGTCGGCGCCGTTGACGATGACGGTCACGAACCCGACGAGCGGGCAGAACACGTTCTGGTTGCCGGTGACGAACCCAACCGACCGTCGCGGCTGGCCCGAGTTCTCACTCGAACCCAACGGCGCACCAACCATCTTCTCGTTCCCCGATTTCAGTTTCGGCAACGAGCAGGAGATCGACCCGAAGTGGACACCGGGACAGTTCGCGACCCGCATGATCGTCACCCCGTCGATCAGCCAGCGGTGGTCGGTGATGTCGGACCCCCTGATGGACACCTACCTCGCTGCTGACTTGTCGAACGCGAACGGTCAGATGGGTGCGATCGAACCACTGTTTTGGGTGCCGCCCTACACAGGTCTCGATGCCCCGGTGATGTTGCCGGTCGTGATCAATGGGCCGGCGGGGTCGAAGGTGAAGTTCACGATGCGGCGTTGGTGGTCGGCGGAATCGGGTTTGGAGTGACGGCGAACGTCGTTCCGTTCGCGGGGTCGAACCTTGATGACTTCGCGATGTGGGCTCGGGAGATTCGTGAGACGCGGATCGCCAGGATCGCTAAGCCGCCCCGCATCACGTTGTATGACGGGAACTGGAACTACCGCGGTGTGTGCGCGAACTTGATGGCGGATGGTTCGTCGGTTGAGTTGAAGTACAACGACACGGGCGCCATCCACCTTGAGCTGCCGATCAGCCTGGACTCTGCGGAGGCGAAGCGGTCGACGTTTCTGGCGCATTGGGCGTTGGATCAGGAGTCCCGCGGCACCAGCAACATTCACGTCATTGTTGAGAAGGATGGTGCGCGGATCGGTGGGCGGACGGACCCTGAGAAGGGTGTCACGCTCATCCGGTCGAAGGATGGCGACAAGGTTGTTCTCGAGTTTTTGGAGGACACCCAGGAGTTGAAGCACGTCCACATGGCGGCGTCCCCGTTCTTGCCCGTGTCGCTGGTGCAGCAGCCGAAGGAACAGTTCCTGTGGGCGCCCGTCGACTGGGGCGGTTTGTCGACCCTCGGCTGGAACATGCTGCGGGTGCAGGGCACAAACTTTAACGTCAACTTTGACCTGCTGGATCCGTCGACGCATTCGAATGGGTTGTGGGCGCAGACACAGATTGTGCCGATGCCGAAGCCGATCGGTTCGTCGGTGGCTCCAACGACGATCATCACCGGCAACATCAAGCAGTCGTGGTTCGACGTGATGGCGCCGATTCTTGAGGACGCCGAGTTGATGATCAAGACGCGGCGGTTCTTGAAGGGCGACCCGGAGCCGTGGCCTGGTGCGGGCACGAACTGGCGGCAGGGCACCTTGTTCGTCGACATCGTGGACAAGTCGGGGTGGCAGGCGGGTACGTCTCTGGGCGGCAACCTGGCGACGGGTTTGTTGCGGTCGATTGCGAACGTGACCAGCAACTATGTCGAGGACTCGTACGACCTGATTACTGGCGCCCCTGTAGACACGACGGGTTACAAGTTGCCGGGTGTGTTGGGTACGCAGCCGCCGCATCCGTATGTGGTGTACCGCGACGGCGACGTGACCGGCGTCCAGGATTTCCAGTTGACGCGTGGTGCTGGCGGTCCGTGCCGCATCACTGCGGGCGGTCAGTCGATGCCGGGTGTGAATGAACTGTTCGAGGCCGCGATCGGGTATGCGGGTGACGTGATCGGCGACAACATCAACATCGCCGGCTACGGCGTGGGTTCGTTGGGCGGGATCCTGAATGCGTTCCTGATGCCGATCATCAAGAACTCGGTGTTGGCGTACATGAGTGTCCCGTTGATTGGTCGTGCGGCTCAGCAGGGTTGGGGCCACTACATCGAAACGTCGGCGACGAACGTGACGCAGGCATATACCCCGACGGCGATCATGGATCTGCGTAAGCGGCGGCGTGAGACGGACCCGGATACGGCGTTCAGTTTCACGGTGGCGTCGGGGATTCCGTGGCTGATTGGCGATAACGGTCAGGGTCATTGGTGGCTTGGTGACCGCGTGGGTGCGACGACGAAGTATCTGGGTGCGCGTGTGTATGTGACGCGGTGCCGGTCGATGACGTTGCCCATTTCGCGTGAGGAGCCTGCTGTGTGGCAGGCGAAGTTCGGTGATTTGCGCACTCAGCAGGATGCGTTGGAGAAGCTGGTCGGTCTGGTTGGGACGACCGCGACCGCTTTGAACGCGATCGGTATCGGTTAGGAGACTGCATGACTGACAATGAGACGGCGTCGTCTGATCCGGTGAGGGCTGCCCGGGTTGAGCAGTTGACGCAGGCGTTGGTGTTTGCGTTGTTGACGGCGAATGAGCAGCCGTATCCGTTGGCTGTGCCTGCTGCCCGCAAGGTTGCGGAGATGTTGGATGACTGTGGTGTCCGGCAGACGGGTGAGCAGGTCACTGAGATTGAGTTGCCGGGGTGGATGTCTGAGCGGGTGCGTGAGGATGCTGCGCCGACGCCTGTTGAGCCGGATCATTTTGCGGTGCAGGAGACGCGGCATGTGGTGGATGCGCCTGCACCGCCGTCTCGGATCGCGAAGAAGTATCTGGCTGAGCCGTCTGAGGATGCGTCGTTTGGTGGGGTCGTCAGCCTGTGACAACACCTAACCTTCCAATCGGAACTGATCCGGCGAACCTTCCTCAGGGTGTGATCACGCCTACTCAGGCGGGGACGGCGCTGCAGGACCAGACGCAGGGCAAGTACACCAATGTGGCTGCGTCGAAGTTCCCGGACATCGCGTCGAACACTCTGGCGGGGTCGCCGTCTGGCGGCGGGGCGATGGGGTTCGTTGTTGACCAGTTCTCTCGGATCACGTCGAACATCGCAAATGCGGATCCGGCTACGATCAACGGTCCCAACGACATCGTCTCCAGGGCGACCAGCTTCTTCAAGGGCAATTCCGTTCTTGACTCGATCATCAACTTGTTGTTTCACCGTGACACGTCGCTAGCGTCTCGGGTTTCGGCGATCGAGGGGAAGATCGCGACGGGCGCCGAGTTCTTCGACAACTTCAACCGTGGCGACACCTCGAGCGCACTCGGTGGCGGGTGGACGCAGGGCGGCAACGGTCAGCCGCTAGGTATTCACGACCAGGCGGCGCAGATCACGGTCGGTGGCGTGGTTGCAACTCCGGGCCGGCAGTGGGCGAAGGCGCCAACGGATGCGTCGGGGGATGACTTCACCGTCAGCATGGTCACTCATCCGGTGCAGGTGTCGGATACGGCGCCGACGTCGTTGATTGCGCGCGCTAATGCTGCGTTCACCGAGGGTCTGTCGGTCAACATGTTCCGCGGGAAGTGTTACCTGTCGCGGTGGACGCGGTCGGGGAACACGTGGACGTATACCGACATCACCAACAATTTATCTCGGTCGTATAGCGGGTCGGCGACGGTGGAGTTCAAGGGTTCGGGCACGTCGCTGCAGGTGATCATCGATTCGATTGTGGTTATGACCGCTACGGACAGTGCCCACGCGATCGATGCTTCGCACCGCGCTACTGGATTTTCGCTCGTCACGACGACTGCCGCTCTCGGGTTGGCGCCTTCTTACTCGGGCGGGTTGGCGTCGTACAGCGTCAAATCGGTGGCTGCGTTGGCGTCGGTCTCTGAGACGGCGGGTGCGGTTGCGAACGTGATTGTTGCCCCCGTAGCGACGCAGGCGCAAGCTGCATCGACTGCGGCGGCTACAGCGGCGGCAGACGCAGCGACGGCATCCGGCCTGGCAACCACCGCGACGGCACTAGGTGTGGCGGCACAGAACCAGGCGGCATCGTCGGCTGCGGTGCAGAACGCCGGATCGGCGCTCGGCATCTCGGCGTCGGTCCTATTCTCCGGCGCGGACGGCGAGACGTTGTCCACGGTCGACTTCACCGACGACGGGTCGGGGAACCTCGCGATCCGCGCACCACTCGGATACATCGGCATCAAGGTCGGCGCCGCTGACGGGGTCTACGGAACCCGTCTGAACACACCGACCGCGACAGACAACCAGTCGGCGACGATCGTAGTCGGTGACAGCGCCAACCGTGATCAGAAGACTCGACTCCTGCTGCGGTGCGACACGAGCCTCACGCGGGGCGCGTTCCTGGAGTTCGCCGACAACTCGACGATCCGGCTCGGACAGTGGACGCGTTCGGGCGGATCGTGGGACTTCTCCACCGTGTGGTCGTCGGCTGCGGTCGACGTGAACACAGGCCAGCGCGTGGAGTTCCGGGCGGTCGGCTCGACGTACATCGCTTTCGCCGACGGCATCCCGAAGCTGAACTACACCGACACAGGCGGCGCACTCACCGTCGGCGCGGCGTTCCGCTGGGTCGGGTTCGCGATGCAACGGCAGACCATCAACAGCAACAGCGGGTTTCCGTTCTTCACCCCGATCACAACAATTTACGACTCGTACCGGATTGCGTCGCTGGCGATCTCGGACATGAAAGCACCAGGAGCGGTCGTGGGGATTGGCTGGAAGTTCTATCGCGCAGCAGGAACTATGGGGATGTCCACCCTGGGCACCAGCAGTTTCGCCAAGGTTCCGGCGAACCTGTACGACAACACCACCAATTTGTCGCAGGTGACGGTGACCAACCAGGGCCAGGGCGTCGTGACGATCCAACGGTCGGGCTACTACTCGATCGTGGCCGCACACAGCCTGTTCATCAACGGCACTGACCAGTCGGCCGGTGCGCGCTGGTGCGCTTACGTCAACGGCACGCTCCTCGCGACCGGCGCCGTGGCACTGGGCGTTCCGACCTTCGTGTACCTGGCCGAGGGCGACACCATCCAACCCGGGATGTTCATTGGTCGTGATGGCGGAAGCAATCTCAGCGCCAACCAGATCGGCGGGTCGTGCAACTTCGCCGGATATCTGATGCAGACCGCGAACTAGGAGACCCCCATGCCCGAACCCGACTACACCCCCGTCGCCACATTCACGGTCGCCGACATCGAATACACCGTCACCGCAGGCGAACTCCAACTCGCCGACGACCGCGAACTCATCGGCCCCGTCGCCGCCGGACACATCAACATCGTCGGCCGCGAACCCGACGGCACCATCGTCGCCAACACCGGCTGGAACCCCGCACGCCGCACCCCGGACGCCTAACCAACTCCCACTCCCTGCACGACCTCTGGAGAACAAACATGTCTGATCCCACCTGGCTCCCCGAAATACTCCGCGCAGAAGGACTCACCGTCCGCGAAATCGCAGGCTGGCGCGACCGCGGCCACGGCGACTTCGGCAACATCTGGGGCATCGTCTGCCACCACACCGGCAGCAACAACGCCTCCGCCAACAGCATCGCCTTCCATCCCGACCTGGGACTCGCCTCCCAACTCCACCTCTCCCGCGACGGCATCTACACCGTGTGTGGCGCAGGGGTTGCTTGGCATGCAGGGCAAGGGTCGTGGCCCGGCATCCAGACGAACAACGCCAACCAGGTCACCATCGGAATCGAGGCAGCGTCCGCCGGCCAAGACTGGCCCCCCGCGCAGTACAACGCCTACGTGCGTGGAGTCGCAGCGATCCTCCGCAAACTCGGACAGCCCGCCTCCCACGCCATCGGGCACAAGGAGTGGGGCGCCATCCAGGGCAAGTGGGATCCCGGTGCGATCGACATGAACAAGTTCCGCCGCGACGTGCAGGCAGTCATCGACCGCAAAGCGCCCGTCGTCGTGGTCAACGAAATCAACGAGACCGCGAAGCGCGCAACGTGGCTCGGTAAGCGCGGCACCGCAGGCGAAACCTCGGTCGGCAAAGACGGCAAGGGCCGCATGGTGGCGTTCGAGAACGGTCACGTCTACTTCTATCCCGGCCTCGGTGCACACGCCATCCCACACGGTGGACTGTTTGAAGCGTTCGCCGACTACGGATACGAACGCGGCGCACTCGGCTACCCCGTCCGCGACTTCACCAAGCTCGACCACGGTGCAGTGCAAGCGTTCCAGGGCGGCGTCCTTTACCGCCAAGATGGAGCCGCTAAAGGCTTCTACGTGACCGGCGACATCGGTAAACGCTACGCCGACACCGGCTACGAGAAGGGGCCGTGGGGCTATCCGACCTCGAACGAGTTCGTCGACAGCGACGGCAACCGCGTCCAGACCTTTGAGCACACCGTTGCTCGCTGGCATTCAAGCCACGTCGTGGCAACCACCGCAGGGAAGGCATGACCATGTTCACCGTCAAGTTCTGGAAAGACGCAGCAGAGCGTCTGATCAAGACCGCGGCGCAGGCTGCTCTCGGCGTTGTCGTAACGGCCCCGGTCGCTGACCTCGCGGGCATTGACTGGAAGGCGACACTGTCGCTGATCCTGGTCCCGGCCGTCGCGTCCCTGTTGACGTCGGTCATCTCCAGCGGCAAGGGCAACCCCGAGAGCGCATCGCTCGTCCAACCCGCCACCGGCCGCGATCTCTGACCGACAACGGTGTGCCGGACGTGGTGCGCAGTGATGAGAGGCGGGCGAGGTGACACCCGAACCAGACGACGACCACAAGCCGTTGCGGGACTACTACGGGGCCGACAAGGACGAGCCGTCCAGTGGCGGGTTCTCGGTGCCGCAGTGGGTGATCGTGACGCTCGTGTCGATCGTGACCGTTGTGTGGGCGGGGTCGCTGATCCTCGACGCTTTCGTCAAGTCCTACGACCCACCGGCAACGATCAGCCTCGCATTCATGGCAGTCGTGTCGGCGCTGTTGGGGTCGGGCGTCGTGCGATCGCTGCCTCGCAGGAAAGGCCGTGACGATGAAAACTGACCGCCTGTTGACCGTCCTGTACGGCGTCCTTATTGCGTTGGCCGCGATCTCGCTGATCGTCGAGTTCCCCAGGGTGGGAATGTCTGCGATCTCCGTCTCCATCGTCAGCTTCTTCCTCGGGTTCGCTACGAAGGCTGGCTACCTGCGAGTGCAGGGACAGCGCGTGCGAGTCCCCATCATCGAGCGGTCCCGCGTCAGCTTCTCCATGCTCGTGGTGGTGATGCTGTCGCTGTCGCTGGCAACGATTTTCCAGGTGCAGGGCGTCATCAGTTCGTCCGAGGACTGCAACCGCCAGTTCCGCACAGCTCTGACCTACAACGCCGACATCAACACCGAGCAACGCAATTTGGCGAACCGGGCGCAGGACATCTCCGGTGACCGCCGCGTACTTCTCGACGCACTGGTCGCTGAGATCGGTCGCGACATCTCAAAGCCTGGTGCGGTGATGGTGGCGATCGACACCTACAACGCGAAGGCGTCGAAGCTGTCGGCGGAGTACGACGCGCTCATCAAGGAACGCCAGAACATCGACAAGAATCGGAAGCCGTACGCCGCTCCGTCGTGTGGTTCCGAATGACCCGAATCATTCGGGTCCGTGGCATCGGCGAAAACCCGAAAGCGGCGAACATGTTGCGGGGCGTGACGGACATGTGCCCCGGGTTCTACGTCTCGGAGTTGCCGTGGTCCGCGTCCTATGGCGTCGTGCCGCTTCCGTTCGGGCAGTCGTTCGCGGCATCGGTCGCGCAAGGTGAACTGCTGCTTCGTCGCGAACTCGACAACAACGGTCCCGCGATCATCCTCGGATACAGCGGGGGAGCAGCAGTCGCAGGCAACGTCGCCGACCAGGGGCACCGAAACATCATCGCGGTCGGTCTCATCGCCGACCCGTTCCAACCCGAGTCTGTTACCCGCAACGGCAAGTTCGGCGTCGCAGGGTCACGCGAAATCCGCAACACCAAGCACGTCAAGTGGGTGTGGAATCCGCGGGACATGATCTGCCAAGCCGACCGCAACAGCCCGATCCGCACGGTCGCAGATGCCACTGCACGCATGTCGCTGAAGAACCCCGACGAGTGGAAGAACGACCTACTCACTCGGATCACCAAGCGGAAGTGGCAAGAGATTCGACGCCACCCGTTGGACTTTCGTGCGCTTGTGGCCGATGCACTGCAGGCGAAAGAAGACGTCGAAAGCTACCTCGACGGCGCTCAACATCAGACCGCCTACTACAACCGCCGCGCAGACCTCGCCCACTGGGTGATGACGCAATGACCCAACGCAAGGAGACCTGATGCCAGACCTCGGATGGGATCCCATCACCACCGCCTCGGTAATCCTCTCCAAAGGCGCCGACCTCGTATTCAACCTCCCCGCAACCGACGCATCAGGCAACACCGTCACCTGGCCGGTCGGCTCAACCTCCACCATCACCTTCTACAACAAGGCGAAAACAGCGGTCCTCACCAAAGCGGGCGTCGTCACACCCAACCGCATCGACTACATCGTGCAATCCGAAGACCTCGCACCGATCCTGTCGACCGCCTCCACCTTCGACCTACTCATCACGTTGCCGCAGTCCCCGACACAGGAATTCATGCTCTACACCGGCAGCGTCAAACGGAAGGACGGCGCCAAGTGAAGCAGTGGATAGACGACAACGGCACCGTGCATTGGCTCGACACCGACGGCCGCGAACACGTCGAACTCGACGCCACCCAAAACCTCAAACTCACCATCGACCTGACAGAAGGAAACTGACATGGCACTCGCAACCGACACGATGAAGACCGCCCTCCTCAACGCCTACAAAGCGCAGGGCTCGTACCTGTCGCTGCACACCGGCTCCCCGGGATCGACCGGCGCCAACGAATCCACCGGAGGCAGCCCCGCCTACTCCCGTCAGCAAACCACTTGGGGCACCCCGTCCGCCGGCACCCTCACCGGGTCGCAGGTGTCGATTCCCGTCCCCGCATCCACCATCACCGCAGCCGGAGTGTGGACCGCGGCAACCGGCGGCACATTCCTAGACGCACTCGCCGTCACCTCGACCACCGTCTCCGGCAACGCCACCATCCAGGTCACCCCGAGCATCACCATCTCGTGATCCTTTCCGGGACTGTCCCCACTCGAGTCCCGGAACCTTCGACGACACCGACCCGTCTCCCGGGTTCGGCGACCACTGCGACCCGGCTGCCCGGTTCGGTGTCGGTGGTGGTTGTCCAGCCCGGGTCGGCGGTTGTGCCGTCGCGGGTTCCGGGGTCGGTCGCGGTGTCGACTGTCCGGCCTCCAACGACTGAACGCATCCTCGCGATGCAGTCGGTCACGGTGGCCGGGTCTGCGTTGCTGCGGGCGATCATCGCGATCGCTGCTGAGCAGAACACGGTCGGTGTTGGGGCGGCGTGGTTTGCGATGCCGACGTGGGGCAGCAACACCACGTCGGTCACGGGGACTGCCGTCGTCTCCGCCACCTACAGCCGTGGCGCGTCACAAGCTGTCACAGTGACAGGTACCGCGGTCCTCGCTGTCCGCTACACCCGGCCCGCCACCCAAGCATCAACCGTCACCGCGACCGCAACCCTCGCCGTCCGCTACACACTCCCCGCCATACAGGCCATCACCACCACATCGGCGGGTGACGTTCGGGCATCCATCGACACCGACGCCGTCAACGACATCACCACCACAAGCAACGGGGTCAGCCGAGTCGACGGCGGCACCTCCGTCGTCACCGCCTACGGGATCGCAGAGATCAACGGCGCCGCAGCATTGGCCGAGATCCGCACCGCAGCCGCAACCCAGACCACAACCGTGACGGGCAGTGTGTCCGTGACGGGCGTCCTCATCGGCCGCACCGCCACCGGCACAGCGACCGTGACCGGAGCCGCCACACTGCGAGCTTTCTACACCCGCGCCGCCACCCAGGCCATTGCCGTCACCGAGACCGGAGCCGTGGGCGTACGCCTCACTGCCACCAACAGCATCGCGACATCGAGCACCGCCGACGCTCGCGCCGCCTACCCGCTCGCCGCGACCAATAGCATCGGCGTTACAGCTACCGCCGCCGTCAACACCCTGCCCGCTGTCACGGCGACAACCCTGGGCACATCGTCGGGATCACCCATGACGATCACCGTCCCCCCGGGGAACCCCGGTGACACGCTGCTGCTGATCCTGAACCAACGCTCATCCACAACGTTCGCTTCGGCGCTGACCACCCAGCTCGCGGACTGGACCCGTCTGCACGAAAGCATCCGCCAGAACAACTCGAACCGGTTCCTGCTCGCCGCGCTTACGCGTACCAGCGGTACACCATCCAGCTACACCCTGACGATGAACAGCACCAGCACCCACGCGGCGATCATGTTGAACGTGACCAGCCTCAGCGCTGACCTCGCGAACCTGATCGACGTCATGTCGATCGCCGACGGCGGATCGGGCGCCGGCACGACCGCGGTGACGCCGTCTGTCACCACAACCCAGCCGCGTGACCTGATTCTGCGGTACACCTGCATCACCGACACCACCACAACCGCAATACCGACGGCGTCGTTCCCCGGCACCCCGCCGACAATCGTCCAGCAGGGTGGATTGAGTAACCCGGGCTACAACACCGTCATGGCCGCCGCTGACGCCCAGGCAGCCGCGGGAGTGGCAGCGGCGGCCACGGCCACCTGGACCCGATCCGGATATCGGACGTGGGCGACGTTCGCATTGAAGGGTGCGGCGTGACGTAGGACCTCGGAACCGTTCACCCCCGGCCGCCGTCCAACCGCAGTGATCGACACCATCATCTGGACTGTGTTCCTCGTGACCCTGCTCGTGTGGCTCGGGGTGCGTGATCCATAGTTTTAAAACTTATGGTCATCACGCCGGCGTGTGCAGCTCGTTTCATAGCGGCCTCATAACCGTGTGGCTCGGGGTGCGTCAGTCGTTGTAGATGGCGGCGTCGCACACCTTGCAGATCCAGTAGCGGCAGGGAACGTCGCGCGTGTTGCACCATCCCGCAAGAAACTTGCCCTTGCTCCATCTGTGTCCGTTGGGGCACTCATCCGGCACCCACTCCACCAACATCGCCATGTGCATCCTCGACCCGCGACGAGTGGGTTGAGTCTAGAACGCTGCACAGACAAACAGAGCCGCACCCGTGGACCTTCCAAGTCCTCTGGGTGCGGCTCTATTTGTCGTTGCGGATCGGCTTCCCTCCGACCCGCGTTGATCGTAGGGGAGTGGTCCGACAGGTCAGGTGTCGCGCTTGTGGCGCCGCGTGTAATTCACAAGCGCTTTCTTCACCACGTCGGTCACTGTTTCGCCGTTCGCCTCAGCCGCGGCCTTCGCTGGACCATAAACGTCATCCGGTATGCGGAACGTCCGTAGCGGCGTCTTGGGCTTGTTGGGCACAGACGGAACAGTAGCGGGTGTCATTACGCGTCCACCTTGCATCCGCACAGTTCCCCAAACCCAGCAGCGCCAACACCCCACGCGCTGACCTTGACCCCGCAGCCGTGACACCGTTGCTCAAACATGGTTCCGTGTGGGCACGACCAGGCAACCACCTCCACGCAGTCCAAGGCGTAGTCGGCGTGCCACCCCTTCGTCACGCTCCGAAACTCCATGCCGCATTCCCAGCAGTCGGGGCCTTGGTCGCAGCGTTCGTAGAACCATGTTCGCCACGGTCGGCCGCACTTTTGGCAGCGCGTCGGTACGCGTGGTGTTGGTGCGCTCACGACGGATCCCCTCGTATGGCCATTATTGTTGGGCATGGCCACGGACCGTGGCATGAGCACTCGACGAACCCGCACCCATCACCGAGTGGGCAATTGGGATTGCCGCACGTCGGCTGGTGTAGCGCCTCAACCCGCCCGACCGCCTGGTGCATCTCGAGGTGCTTTGCGTGCCCATCCTCTGACGTGAACACCTCCATGCACATGCACTCCACAAACGGCGGGATGGATCTGTAGACCGCGTGCAGACCGGCGATCTCGTCGGGGCTATTCATTCGGCTCGCACCAAGGGTGTTCAGACTCCATCTCTCGCGCGATCTCACGTAGACGCTGCGACGAGTACACGATCAGATGCGGTTTGCATTCGCAGGATTGATGGCGTGAAACGACTTTGAGTGAGTCCAGTACCGCCGCAGCGGCTCGAACCTGATCCGGTGTCATTACACCAGGGTATCACGGTGTCATTACACCAATGATAGACTGAGCGCACGAAAAGGCCCCGCGACGGCTGGAACCATCCGGGGCTGCGACCGACTAACAAGGAGTCGATATGACCAAGCCTACGACCAAGCGCAAGAGACGACCCAAAGGACTCGGCTCGGTCCACATGCGATCCCGCGACAACCTCTGGATCGGGTCGTTCGAGGTGCCGTCGAAAACGGGAGCCAAGCGCGGGCGCAAGAGCGTCACGTCCATGCAGTACTGCCAACTGCAACTCAAGATGCGAGACCTTCGCAACGAACTGGGTATCGGAATGGCGCCAATCGCACACGCTAGACCGCTCACGGCAATCGAGGTGTCGAACGACAAGGGCACGCACACCCGTAAAGAGTGGGTCGACCTCCTGCGCAGCGTTCAGGGCATCTGCCACTACTGCGGCGAGCTTGCTCTACCGCCCACAAAGGACCACATGATCCCGGTAGCCCTCGGCGGCACCAGTGCCATCGAGAACATCGCCGTGTCGTGCGAGCCGTGCAACTGGTCCAAAGGCGCACTCACCGCAGAGCAATTCATGGCTCGCCGAGTGGCTTAGTGTGCCATTGAGTGTGCAGTTTCGTTTGCATACTGTGTCTGACCTGGAGCGGGTGACGGGAATCGAACCCGCGTAGCTAGTTTGGAAGACTAGGGCTCTACCATTGAGCTACACCCGCGAGCACACCGCGCCGAGTGGGATCGCCACCGACGCCGCGTGCGGAAGCGACTGTACCGCGTCGCGGGCACGGACCGAAATCACCACCGACGCCGCCGTGGTCGGCCACCGATTCACGCCGGTCACCACCCGACACGTAGTATTTGCGGCTGGTGTCTGCGTGGGTCGGAAATCGCCCTGCGGTCGTTCGGGTGCCTGGTGCGGGATGTGGCGCAGCTTGGTAGCGCATCCGCTTTGGGAGCGGAGGGTCGCAGGTTCGAATCCTGTCATCCCGACCACGAGGACCGACGGAAATGGCGTTGTCGGTCGCCGACAACCCAGGCCGGCATCAATTCGCTGCCGGTCGTTCTACATAAGGAGTCAAGTTCGTGAAGAGCACCGTCGAGCAGCTCAGCCCGACGCGGGTCAAACTCAATGTCGAGGTCCCGTTCGAGGAACTCGAGAAAGAGTTCGCCCGCGCCTACAAGTCGCTGGCGCAGCAGATCCGTATCCCCGGCTTCCGTCCCGGCAAGGCGCCGGCCAAGTTGATCGAGGCACGCGTCGGTCGTGACTCCGTCCTGGCCCAGGTCGTCAACGACGCGCTGCCCGGCAAGTACAGCGAGGCCGTCGCCGAGACCGAGACCAAGGCCATCGGCCAGCCCGACATCGACCTCGCCGAGCTCGAGTACGGCAAGTCGATCACCTTCACCGCCGAGGTCGACGTCCGTCCCGAGATCACCATCCCCGCGTTCGACACCCTCGCCGTCGAGGTCGAGCCGATCGCGGTCGACGACGACGCGGTCGCCGAGCAGTTCGAGGCGCTACGGGCCCGGTTCGGCACCCTGACCGGTGTCGACCGCCCCGCGAAGGACGGGGACTTCGTGTCCATTGACCTGGCCGCGTCGGTCAACGGCGAAGCGGTCGAGGAGGCCTCGACCACCGGTCTGTCGCACGAGGTCGGTTCCGGCCAGCTGATCGACGGACTCGACGAGGCGCTCGTCGGCATGACCGCCGGCTCCGACAAGACCTTCACCACCACCCTCGTCGCCGGTGCACATGCCGGTGAGGAGGCGGAGGTGGCCGTGACGGTCAACACCGTCAAGGAGCGTGAGCTGCCCGAGCCCGACGACGAGTTCGCGCAGATGGCCAGCGAATTCGACACCATCGACGAGCTCAAGGCCGACCTGCGCGAGCGGGTCGGACAGTCCAAGAAGATGGAGCAGGCGAGCGCGATCCGCGACGCCGTTCTCGAGAAGCTCCTCGAGACCGTGGAGATCCCGCTGCCGCAGGGCATCGTCGACGCCGAGGTCGAGAACCAGGTGCACGAGGTCCTGCACGGCCTCGACCACGACGAGGAGCAGTTCGCGAAGCTGCTCGAGGCGCAGGGCACCACCCGCGAGGAGTTCGAGGGGCAGGCCCGCGAGTCGGCCGAGAAGTCGGTCCGGACCCAGCTGCTCCTCGACGCCATCGCCGAGGACCAGGAGACGGTCGTCAGCCAGGACGAGCTGACCCAGCAGATCCTGTTCCAGGCGCAGCGCTACGGCATGTCGCCGCAGGACTTCATCGGTCAGCTGCAGCAGGCGAACCAGGTCGGCGCCGTGTACGCCGACGTCCGTCGCAGCAAGGCCCTCGCCGGCCTCATCGGTGAGGTCACCGTCACCGACACCACCGGCGCCACCGTCGACACCGCCGAGTTCTTCGGCTCCGGCGAGGACGACGCAGCGCTCGAGGCCCCGGCCGCCGACGACGCGGCCGAGTCGGCCGACGACGCGACCACCGACGACGCGACCACCGAGGACGCGAAGCCGGCCGGCTAGACGATCTGCGACGGCGGACGGGCAATCGTTCCGCTGTCAGCGAATAGAGGCGGCGCCGCGACTGCGGCGGCGCCTCTATTCGTTAGGGTCGAGGACAGGAACATCGCACCGGACCCCTCCAGGGGTCCTCGTAGAGAAGTCGAAGGTAGGAACTGTGACCGAGTCGAACATCCATACACCCGCGATGAGTTCGGGTGTCGCCGGGCTGAATCTGAGCGATTCGGTGTTCGAGCGGCTGCTCCGTGAGCGGATCATCTTCCTGGGCAGCCAGGTCGACGACGACATCGCCAACCGGCTCTGCGCGCAGATCCTGCTGCTGGCCGCCGAGGACAGCAGCAAGGACATCAGCCTCTACATCAACTCGCCGGGTGGTTCGGTGACCGCCGGTATGGCCATCTTCGACACGATGCAGCTCGCACCGTGCGACGTGGCGACCTATGCGATGGGCATGGCGGCCTCGATGGGCCAGTTCCTGCTCGCCGCCGGCGCACCGGGCAAGCGCCACGCGCTGCCGCACGCGCGGATCATGATGCACCAGCCGTCGGCGGGTATCGGTGGCACCGCCGCCGACATCGCCATCCAGGCCGAGCAGTTCGCGCAGACCAAGAAAGAGATGAACCGGCTCAACGCCGAGTTCTCCGGCCAGCCGCTGGAGAAGATCGAGGCCGACGCCGATCGCGACAAGTGGTTCACGGCCGAGGAGGCCAAGGACTACGGCCTCGTCGACCACGTGATCGCCCGCGCCTGAGTCACCCCGCCGATTCCCTCGATCCCATCCGCCGCACGGCGCACACTTTTCGGAGACATCACATGACGAACATGTTCGGATCCACCCCCGGCCAGGCCGGCCCGTCCGGTCTGGCGCCTGCCGGACCGCAGAGCCGGTACATCCTTCCGTCGTTCATCGAGCACACGCCCAACGGGATGCGCGAGTACAACCCGTACGCGAAGCTCTTCGAGGAGCGCATCGTCTTCCTCGGCACCCCGATCGACGAGACCGTGGCCAACGACATCATGGCGCAGCTGCTGGTGCTGGAGTCGCAGGATCCCGACCGCGACATCACCATCTACATCAACTCGCCCGGTGGCAGCGTCACCGCGATGCTCGCGATCTACGACACCATGCAGTACGTCCACTGCGACATCGCCACGATGTGCCCGGGTGAGGCCGCGTCGGCCGCCGCCATCCTGCTGGCCGGCGGTACCCCCGGCAAGCGTGGCGCCCTGCCCAACGCGTCGGTCCTGATCCACCAGCCCCGCACCGGTGGCGCCTACCAGGGTCAGGTCTCCGACCTGGAGATCCAGGCCGCCGAGATCGAGCGCATCCGTCGTCGTCTCGACGAGATCCTCTCTATTCACACCGGTCAGGACGCCGAGAAGATCCGTCGCGACACCGACCGCGACAACATCCTCACCGCCGAGCAGGCGAAGGAATACGGGATCATCGACCAGGTCTTCGAGTACCGCAAGAAGTCGGCCCGCCGGAGCTGATCGGCGCCCCGAACCGGTGTGACGCATCGCGACACGCCGGGGTCGTCGAGATGATCGACGCGACGGTGCGCAGGGGCGATCCTGTAGCCCTGTGACCAGTGTGGGACGAGGGGTTCCACGAGGTCTGACATTGCTTTTATCGGTCGAAGTTCGGCCTGCTCGCGGGTACGGTCAGTAATACTGGCGAGCAGGTCGGTCCGCCCCGTGTGAATCGTGAGTTCGCACAGGTGCACAAGGAAGAGGTACAGCACACGATGGCTCGAATCGGAGACGGCGGCGATCTGCTGAAGTGCTCTTTCTGCGGAAAGAGTCAGAAGCAGGTCAAGAAGCTCATCGCGGGCCCCGGCGTGTACATCTGCGACGAGTGCATCGACCTGTGCAACGAGATCATCGAGGAAGAACTCGCCGAATCGAGCGACGTCAAACTCGACGAGCTGCCCAAGCCGACCGAGATCCGCGACTTCCTCGAGAAGTACGTCATCGGTCAGGACACGGCCAAGCGCACCCTGGCCGTCGCCGTCTACAACCACTACAAGCGCATCCAGGCGGGCGACCGCAAGGACGCCCGCGGTGGCGAGGTCGTCGAGTTGGCCAAGTCCAACATCCTCATGCTCGGCCCCACCGGCTGCGGCAAGACCTACCTCGCCCAGACGCTCGCGAAGATGCTGAACGTCCCGTTCGCCATCGCCGACGCCACCGCGCTGACCGAGGCCGGCTACGTCGGTGAGGACGTCGAGAACATCCTTCTCAAGCTCATCCAGGCCGCCGACTACGACGTCAAGCGCGCCGAGACCGGGATCATCTACATCGACGAGGTCGACAAGATCGCCCGCAAGAGCGAGAACCCGTCGATCACCCGCGACGTCAGCGGCGAGGGTGTGCAGCAGGCGCTGCTGAAGATCCTCGAGGGAACCCAGGCCTCGGTGCCCCCGCAGGGTGGACGCAAGCACCCGCACCAGGAGTTCATCCAGATCGACACCACCAACGTGCTGTTCATCGTCGCGGGTGCGTTCGCGGGGCTCGAGAAGATCGTCTCCGACCGAATCGGCAAGCGCGGCATCGGTTTCGGTACCGAGGTCGCCAGCAAGAACGACGTCGACACCGTCGATCACTTCGCCGAGGTCATGCCCGAGGACCTCATCAAGTTCGGCCTGATCCCCGAGTTCATCGGCCGTCTGCCCATGATCGCCTCGGTCACCAACCTCGACAAGGAGTCATTGGTCTCCATCCTCTCGACTCCGAAGAACGCGCTGGTGAAGCAGTACGTCCGGCTGTTCGACATGGATGGTGTGGAACTCGAGTTCACCGATGAGGCTCTCGAGGCGGTGGCCGACCAGGCCATTCATCGAGGCACCGGCGCCCGCGGACTGCGCGCCATCATGGAGGAAGTCCTCCTCCCGGTGATGTACGACATCCCCAGCCGCGACGATGTCGCCAAGGTCGTCGTGACCGAGGAAACCGTGCGCGACAACGTCTTGCCGACGATCGTCCCGCGCAAGCCGCGTCGCGACGAACGACGCGACAAGACCGCGTAGTCTCGCGGCGTGACGCACGCCGAGAACACCGACTTCCACGACCTCGACCGCTACATCGCGACCCCCCGCGTCAGCGGGTTGGCCATGTCGCCCGACGGTCGTCGGTTGATCACCACGGTGGCCACGCTCGACGAGAAGTCGACCGGCCACACGACCGCGCTGTGGGAGATCGATCCGACAGGTCACCTCCCGGCCGCGCGCCTCACCCAGGGTCCCGACAGCGCGTCCGCCCCGACCTTCGACGGCTCCGGCGCCCTGTGGTTCATCCGAAAATCTGCACCTGGGCCCGACGAGAACCCGACCGCCGCGGTCTGGCGACTGCCGACCGTCGGTGAGGCGCAACGTGTCGTCGCCCGTCCCGGCGGGGTGAACTCGCTCGTCACCGCACGCGCCGCGGACACCGTGCTCGCGCTCGCCGACGTGTTGGGCGGATCGGCAGAGGCCGACCACGCGCTTCGCGCGAAGCGGAAGACCGCGGCCGTCTCGGCGATCCTGCACGACCGCTACCCGGTTCGCCTGTGGGACAGTGACCTCGGCCCCGGCCGGCCGTTCCTCTTCGACCTGGCCCCGTCCGGGGAGCTGGCCGCGGTGGTCGAGAACCCGGGACCGGCGTTACGCGAAGCGGGGGTCGGCGTCGCGCCGGACGGCTCGTTCGCGATCACCACCTGGCGCGTGGGTGCACCGCAGGCCTCGACCCGAACGACGCTGGTGCGCATCGGATTCGGCGACGCCGGCCCGGGGGAGCGCGTCACCCTGCTCGCCGATCCCGACCACGACTTCTTCGCCCCCACCGTCTCGCCGGACGGTCGGCGGGTCGCGTTCCTGCGCGAATCGGTCACCACCCCGACCGACGCACCGGTGATCACCGCCCACACCTACGACCTCGCCAACGGCAGCGTCACCGACTGGGCGACCGGCTGGGACAGGTGGCCCAGCTCGGTCGCGTGGTCGGCGGAGGGCACCGAACTCATCGTCACCGCCGACGACGACGGTCGCGGCCAGGTCTTCGTACTCGGAGACCCCGCCGTCGCGACGTCGAGTGCGGTTCGGGCCGTGACCGCCACCGACCACTGCTACACCGACGTCGCGGTCCACCCGGACGCGGAACACCTGTTCGCACTGCGCAGTTCGCCGGCCGAACCCCCGCACGTCGTCCGGGTGGACCTGCGATCCGGTGAGGTCACCGCGTTGCGCGGACCGGTGGCGCTCCCCGAACTGCCCGGGACCCTCGAGGACCTGCGCACCGAGGCGATCGACGGCACGCCGTTGCGCGCGTGGCTGGCGCTGCCCCACGGTGCCTCCGACAGCTCGCCGGTGCCGCTCCTGCTGTGGGTGCACGGCGGTCCGTTGGGGTCCTGGAACGCGTGGTCGTGGCGCTGGAACCCGTGGATCGCGGTGGCCGCGGGCTATGCGGTCGTACTCCCTGATCCGGCGCTGTCGACCGGATACGGCCAGAATTTCATCCGACGGGGCTGGGGCAGCTGGGGTTTCGAGCCCTACACCGATCTGATGGCGGTGACCGACGCCGCCGAGGCGGATCGGCGCATCGCGTCCGGCCGCACCGCGATCATGGGCGGATCGTTCGGCGGGTACATGGCGAACTGGATCGCCGGGCACACCGACCGGTTCCGCGCCGTCGTCACCCACGCCAGTCTGTGGGCTCTCGACCAGTTCGGACCGACCACCGATGGCGCCGACTACTGGGCGCGGGAGATGTCACCGGAGATGGCCGTGGAGAACTCGCCGCACCTCTACGTCGCCGACATCGTGACACCGATGCTGGTCATCCACGGCGACAAGGATTATCGCGTCCCCATCGGGGAGGGGCTGCGCCTCTGGTACGAGTTGCTCTCGGAGTCGGGCCTGCCCGCCGCCGACGACGGTTCGACGGTGCACCGGTTCCTGTACTTCCCGGACGAGAACCACTGGATCCTCAAGCCGCAGAACGCGATCATCTGGTACCGGGTCGTACTCGCGTTCCTGTCGCAGCACGTGCTCGACCGACCGGCGGAGCTACCCGACATCCTCGGTGACGTGACGATCGCCGCGGCGCAGGACTGACCGGTCTGTCGACCCGGCCGGGTGGCCGACCACGCGTTCGGGGGCGGAGTAGATGTTCATCGACTCGCCGCGCAGGAACCCGATGACGGTCAGTCCCGTCTCGTCGCCGAGCGAGGCGGCCAGCGACGACGGCGCCGACACCGCCGCGAGGATCGGGATGCCGGCCATCACGGCCTTCTGGACCAGTTCGAACGACACCCGACTCGACACCATCAGCACGGTGTCACGCAACGGGATCCGACCCTCGCGGACCGCCCAACCGATCACCTTGTCGACGGCGTTGTGCCGCCCTACGTCCTCGCGCACCACGAGCAGTGTGCCGTCCGTGGAGAACAGGGCGGCGCCGTGCGTGCCGCCGGTGCCCGCGAACGTCTTCTGCTCGGCCCGGAGCCGGTCGGGGAGCGCGATCAACACATCGGTGTCCACCGTCGAGTGGTCGTCGCGTAGGTCGAACCGTGAGGTGGCGCGTAGCTCGTCGATCGACGACTTGCCGCACACCCCGCACGCCGACGTCGTGATGAACGCCCGTCTGGGCGCGGTCAGCGTCACGCCGGGCGCCGAGGCGACGTCGAGGACGTTGTAGGTGTTCTGGCCGTCGGCGTCGACCCCGTCGCAGTACCGGATGGTGTCGATGTCGTCGGCGCCGGCGATGAGGCCCTCCGACAACAGGAACCCGTGCACCAGGTCGATGTCGGCGCCGGGGGTGCGCATCGTCATCGTCAACGGTGCACCGGCGATGCGGATCTCGAGGGGTTCCTCCACCGCCAGGGTGTCCGGTCGGGTGGCGTCGCCGTGCAGTCGTATGCGGCGCACCGGGATCCGTGTGGTGACCCGTCCCATCAGGGAGCTGCGACCAGCCGCACGGTGATCCCCTTCGACACCGGCGTGTTCGACTTCGTCGCCACGTGGTCGAGCGGGACCAGTGGATTGGTCTCGGGGTAGTAGGCCGCGGCGTTGCCGCGCGGGGTCGGATACGACACCACCCGGAAATCATCGATTCGGCGTTCCTCGAGTCCGTCGGCGCCCTCGAACTCCGAGACGATCGAGACCGGCTGATCGTCGACGAGACCCAGCTCGGCCAGATCGTCGGGGTTGACCATGATGATCCGTCGGTTGCCCTTGATGCCGCGGTAACGGTCGTCGTGCCCGTAGATCGTGGTGTTGTACTGGTCGTGACTGCGCAGCGTCTGCAGGATCAGGCGCCCCTGCGGTGTCGGCAGCCACTCGAGGTCGTTGACCGTCAACACGGCTCTGCCGCTCTCGGTGGGGAACTCGCGGCTGTCGCGCGGCGGGTGGGGGAGCAGGAACCCGTCCGGCTGGCGCACCCGGTCGTTGAAGTTCTCGAATCCCGGCACGACGGCCGCGACGTGGTCGCGGATGCGGTCGTAGTCGGAGGCCAGTCCCGACCAGTTCACGGCGTGGTCGGATCCGAGCACCGTCTCGGCCAGCTCGCAGATGATGCCGACCTCGCTGCGCATGCAGTCACTCGACGGTGTGAGCGATCCGCGGGACAGATGGACCGAACCCATCGAGTCCTCGACGGTGACCAGTTGTCGCTTGCCGTCCCGGATGTCGCGGTCGGTGCGGCCCAGGGTGGGCAGGATCAACGCCACGCTGCCCGTCGCGAGATGCGACGCGTTGAGTTTGGTGCTGACCTGCACCGTGAGCCGGCAACGGGCCATCGCCGCCTTGGTGACCTCGGTGTCGGGGGTCGCCGAGACGAAATTGCCGCCCATCGACATGAAGATGCCGATCTTGCCGTCGCGCATCGCGCGCAGCGCGTCGACGACGTCGTAGCCGACCCGACGCGGGCTGGTGATGCCGAACTCGGAATCGACAGCGGCGAGGAAGGATTCGGGCATCTGCTCCCAGATGCCCATCGTGCGGTCGCCCTGCACGTTGGAGTGTCCACGCACAGGGCAGACACCGGCCCCCGGCTTGCCGATCATGCCGCTGAGCAACAGGGTGTTGGTGACCTCCTCGATGGTGGCCACCGCGTGCTTGTGCTGCGTGAGCCCCATGGCCCAGCAGACGATGGTCTTGTCGGAGGAGATCCACAGCCGGGCCAACGTCTCGAGCTCGGCCAGGCGCAGACCGGTGGCCTCGCAGATCTCGTCCATGTCGGTGTCGGCGACCAGGGCGAGGTAGTCCTCGACACCCGAGCAGTAGGTCTCGAGGAAGTCGTGATCGAACACGGTGCCCGGGTCGGCGTTCTCGGCGCGCAGCAGCAGCGCGGCCAGCCCGCGGAACAGGGCCATGTCGCCGCCGAGTCGGACCTGCAGGAACTCGTCGGCCAGTGTGGTGCCCGCGCCGAGGATGTCGCCGGGACGCTGCGGGTCGCGGAACCGCATCAGCCCGGCTTCGGGCAGCGGGTTGATCGCGACGATCTTCGCGCCGTTGCGCTTCGCGTCGCCGAGTATGGAGAGCATCCGCGGGTGGTTGGTCCCCGGGTTCTGGCCGGCGATCAGGATCAGGTCGGCGTTCTCCACGTCGAGGACCGAGACCGACCCCTTGCCGATGCCGATCGTGGTCGACAACGCGTGCCCGGACGACTCGTGGCACATGTTCGAACAGTCGGGCAGGTTGTTGGTGCCGAGGCTGCGGGCGAACAACTGGTAGACGAACGCGGCCTCGTTGCTGGTGCGGCCCGAGGTGTAGAACACCGCGTCGTCGGGGGAGTCGAGAGCGGCGAGTTCGTCGGAGATCAGTCGGTAGGCGTCGGCCCAGTCGATCGGCTCGTAGTGGGTCGCGCCGTCGCGCAACAACATCGGATGGGTGATCCGTCCCTGCTGCGACAGCCAGTACTCCGACCGCTCGCGCAGTTCCGCCACGCTGTGGGTGGCGAAGAAATCCGGGGTCACGCGGCGTCGCGTGGCCTCCTCGGCGACCGCCTTGGCCCCGTTCTCGCAGAACTCGGCGGGCTTGCGTCCGCCGGGCTTCTCCGGCCAGGCGCACCCGGGGCAGTCGAACCCGTGCCGCTGGTTGAGCTCGAGCAACGTCCTCGCGGTACGTACGGGGCCCATCTGGGTGAAACCACGCTTCATGGAGACCGCGACCGCGGGGACTCCCGCCGCGTAGGTCTTGGGGTGCGAGGTGTCGGTCCGTGTCGGTTCGTCGACGGCGGTCTCGGACGCCTCTGGAGAACCGGGCGCAGAGGCGGACCGATCCGATTCGGTGGAAGTCATTCCTCCATAGTGGCCTCGCCGGGGCAGTCCGTCACGCGATACTGGCCCCATGAGCGATGTGGTGGCGGATATGGCGTTGGCGGGCGTGGTTCTGGCGGGAGGCGCATCGAGACGGATGGGCTCGGACAAGGCCGGACTGGACTGGAACGGCCAACCGATGTTGGCACGCATCGTCGGAGAGGTCGGTCGTCGCTGCGATCCCGTCTCGGTGGTGGCGGCCGCCTCGTCGGCCGCCTACCGCACCCTGCAGGGCAGCGGCGGACCCGAGGCGCACTGGGTCACCGACGAGAAGGCGGGCACCGGCCCGCTCGGGGCGCTCGCGGCGGGTCTGGCCGACGCGGCCGCGGCCGGACGTGAGGTCGCCTTCGTCTGCGCCACCGACATGCCGTTGATCAGCACCGACCTGATCGACGAACTGCTGCTCGGCCTCCGGGACAACGACGACGCGGCCATCGCGGTCGACGCGACCAGGGCGCACCCGTTCGCGGCCATCTACCGGACCGCGTGCGCGGGTCGGATCCGCGACCTCGCCGCCACCGGTGAGCGACGCATGTTGGCGGCCATCGACACCCTCGTGGTCAACCGCGTCTCGATCAGCAATCCCGACTGGCTGGTCAACGTCAACGCCCCCGAGGACCTGCATCGGCTCCGCATCACCGCCGGGGGCGTTCCCGGGCAACCCGGGGCGATCACCGTTCCCTAGAATCGAACGGTGACCGAACTCCCAGCACCTGCCGTCTCGCTGCCCAAGTCCTGGGAACCCGCCGCCCACGAGTCCG
This sequence comes from Williamsia phyllosphaerae, assembly GCF_014635305.1. Lineage (NCBI taxonomy): Bacteria > Bacillati > Actinomycetota > Actinomycetes > Mycobacteriales > Nocardiaceae > Williamsia > Williamsia phyllosphaerae. The sequence continues at coordinate 146,347 of NZ_BMCS01000003.1, forward strand.
CGATCTATCAGCGCTGGATCGACGGCGGGTACTTCACCGCCGATGCGGCCGGCGACAAGCCCCCGTTCTCCATCGTCATACCGCCGCCCAACGTCAACGGTTCGTTGCACATGGGCCACGCTTTCGAGCACGTCCTGATGGACACGCTCTCCCGCCGTCGCCGGATGCAGGGCTACGAGGTGCTGTGGCTGCCCGGTATGGACCACGCCGCCATCGCGATGCAGGCCATGGTCGAGAAGCGCCTGGCCGCACAGGGCATCGCCCGCGACGCGCTGGGCCGCGAGGCGTTCATCGACAAGGTGTGGGAGGCCAAGGCCGAGATCAGCGGCGACATCGGCGGCCAGATGCGCCGGCTCGGGGACAGCGTCGACTGGTCCCGTGAACGTTTCACCATGGACGAGGGGCTGTCCCGCGCCGTGCACACGGTGTTCAAGCGCATGTTCGACGACGGCCTGATCTACCGCGCCGAGCGGCTCGTCAACTGGTCGCCGACCCTGCAGACCGCGATCAGCGACATCGAGGTGACCTACGACGACGTCGAGGGCGAGCTCGTCAGCTTCCGGTACGGGGCGATGGACGACGCCGAGCCGCACGTCGTCGTGGCCACCACCCGACTGGAGACGATGCTGGGCGACACCGCGATCGCGGTGCATCCCGACGACGAGCGCTACGCCCACCTGGTGGGCACCGAACTCCCGCACCCGTTCCTCGAGCGGTCCATCCCGGTCGTCGCCGACGACTACGTCGATCCCGAGTTCGGCACCGGCGCGGTCAAGATCACCCCGGCGCACGACCCCAACGACTTCGCGCTCGGCCGGCGTCACGGGTTGGCGATGCCCACGATCATGGACACCTCCGCCCACATCTGCGACACCGGAACACAGTTCGACGGACTCGACCGGTTCGCCGCCCGCGTCGCGGTGCGCGAGGCGCTCGCCGAGCAGGGCCGCATCGTCAAGGAGGTGCGCCCCTACCTGCACAGCGTCGGACACTCCGAGCGCAGCGGCGAGGCCATCGAGCCGCGGCTGAGCATGCAGTGGTGGGTGCGGGTCGAGACGTTGGCGAAATCGGCCGGTGACGCGGTCCGCAACGGGGACACCGTGATCCACCCGGCGTCGATGGAGCCGCGCTGGTTCGGCTGGGTCGACGACATGCACGACTGGTGCATCTCGCGTCAGCTGTGGTGGGGACACCGGATCCCCATCTTCTACGGCCCCGACGGCGATGTGGTCTGCGTCGGGCCGGGGGAGGAGCCGCCCGCCGGGTACGAGCAGGATCCCGACGTCCTCGACACGTGGTTCTCGTCGGGCCTCTGGCCGTTCTCGACGATGGGATGGCCGGACCAGACGGCCGATCTGGCCAAGTTCTATCCGACCAGCGTCCTGGTCACCGGGTACGACATCCTGTTCTTCTGGGTGGCCCGGATGATGATGTTCGGCACCTACGTCGGCGCCACGATGGACGGCGACAACGGCGTCCCGTTCCGGGATCTGTTCCTGCACGGACTGGTCCGCGACGAACACGGCCGCAAGATGTCGAAGTCGAAGGGCAACGGCATCGACCCGCTCGACTGGGTCGACCGGTTCGGCGCCGACGCCCTGCGGTTCACCCTGGCCCGCGGCGCCACCCCCGGCGGCGACCTGTCCGTCGGCGACGACCACGCCGAGGCATCGCGCAACTTCGCCACCAAGATGTTCAACGCCACCAAGTTCGCGCTGATGAACGGAGCGCGTCTGGGCGAGCTACCGGACCGCGCCACGCTGACCGACGCCGACCGGTGGATCCTCGGCCGCCTCGACGAGGTGCTTCGCGACGCCGACGCCGGGTTCGAGTCGTACGAGTTCGCGAAGGCGTGCGAGGCGCTCTACCACTTCGCGCGCGACGAGTTCTGCGACTGGTACGTCGAATTGGCGAAGGTCCAGGTCTACGCGGGCGCCGACGGCGTCGTCGACACCGACCGTGCGCAGGCCACGGCCATCGTGCTCGGCACGGTGCTCGACTCGATCCTGCGGATGCTGCACCCGGTCATGCCGTTCGTCACCGAGGTGCTGTGGACCACGCTGACGGGTGAGGAGACCCTGGTCACCGCGTCGTGGCCCACGGCCATCGGCGACACGGCCGATGCGCAGGCCGCCCAACGCATCTCCGACACCCAGCGACTCGTCACCGAGGTCCGACGGTTCCGCGGCGACCAGGGGATCGCCGACAACAAGCGCGTCCCCACCCGCCTCGACGGCATCGACGCCGCCGGGCTGGGGTCGGTGCGCCCCTACGTCGACTCGCTGGCGAAGCTCTCGGCCGCCGGCGACGACTTCTCGGCGACCGCGACCATCGACGTGCGGTTGAGTTCGGCGACGATCCGGGTCGAACTCGACACCTCCGAGTCGATCGACGTCGACGCCGAGAAGCGCCGGCTGGCCAAGGATCTCGCTGCTGCGGAGAAGGAGCTGGCGCAGACCACCGGCAAGCTCGGCAACGAGCAGTTCCTGGCCAAGGCGCCCGAACCGGTCGTGGAGAAGATCAGGAACCGTCAGCGCATCGCCACCGAGGAGGTCGAGCGCATCCGCGCGAAGCTCGACGAGCTGGGTGGGGCGTGAGCACCCCGCAGAACGCCCTCGGTGTCCCGACCGCCGACGACCTCGCCGAGTTCGCCGAGGTCGAGGCCGAACTCGACGACCGCTGGCCGGAGACGAAGATCGAGCCGTCCCTGACCCGGATGGTCGCACTGATGGACGTCCTCGGCTCGCCGCAGAAGGGGTACGCGTCGATCCACATCGCCGGCACCAACGGCAAGACGTCGGTCACCCGGATGATCGACTCGTTGCTCACCGCGCTGCACCGCCGGACCGGTCGGATCACGAGCCCGCACCTGCAGCTCGCGACCGAACGCATCTCGGTCGACGGGGCACCGATCTCCCCGCGGCTCTACGTCGACACCTACCGCGAACTCGAACCGTTCATCACCATGGTCGACGACTCGTCGATCGCCCAGGGTGGTCCGCGGATGAGCAAGTTCGAGGTGCTCACCGCGATGGCGTACGCGGTGTTCGCCGAGGCGCCGGTGGATGTCGCCGTCGTCGAGACCGGCCTCGGCGGCACCTGGGACGCCACCAACGTCATCGAACCGTCGGTCGCGGTCATCACCCCGATCGCCATGGACCACGCGGACTACCTCGGCGACACGCTCACGGCGATCGCGGGGGAGAAGGCGGGCATCATCAAGCCCGCCAACCCCGACGACATCGTGCCGGTCGATCCCGTCACGATCCTCGCCGCCCAGGACCCCGAGGCCGGCAGTGTCCTCATGGCCCGCGTCGCCGAGGCCGAGACACTGGTCGCGCGGCAGGACTCCGAGTTCCGGGTCCTTGAGCGGCGCACCGCCGTCGGCGGTCAGATGCTCGAACTGCAGGGGCTCGGCGGCGTCTACTCCGAGATCTTCCTGCCGGTCCACGGTGGGCACCAGGCGAACAACGCGGTGCTCGCGCTCGCGGCGGTCGAGGCCTTCTTCGGTGCCGGCGCCGACCGGCAACTCGACATCGACGCCGTTCGCGCGGGATTCGCCGCCGTGACCACCCCCGGGCGCCTCGAGCGCGTACGCACGGCACCGTCGGTGTTCCTCGACGCGGCCCACAACCCCCACGGGGCGGCCGCACTCGCCCGCAGCCTGGTCGAGGAGTTCGACTTCCGTCGTCTCATCGCGGTCGTCGGTGTCATGCGGGACAAGGACGCCGTCGGACTGCTGACCGCCCTGGAACCCGTCGTGGACTCGGTGGTGCTCACCAACAACGGGTCGCCCCGCGCGATGGACACGACCGATCTCGCCGACCTGGCCCTGCCGATCTTCGGCGAGGACCGGGTCGACGTGCGACCGTTCCTGCCCGAGGCGGTCGAGGCCGCGGTGGCCGCCGCAGAGGAGACCGGCGACGAGCTGGATCAGATGTCCGGCGCAGGCGTGGTGATCACCGGCTCGGTGGTGACCGCGGGTGCGGCCCGCACGTTGTTCGGAAAGGACCCCTCATGACATCCGCCACCGGGAGCGATGCGAGCGGGCCGGAGGACATTGGACCCGACGCGGTCGGTGGCCGTTTCACCCCACCGGTGAACGATCCGTGGAAGGGCCTGCGCGGGATCATGGCCGGGACGCTGATCCTCGAGTTCATCGTCGTCCTGCTGGCCCTGCCCATCGTGGCCCGGGTCGGCGGCGGTCTGACGTGGGTGTCGGGCGTCTACCTGGTCGTCCTGGCGCTGCTCATGGTCCTGGGCGCCGGTGTGCAGGGACGTCCGTGGGCCCTGCAGTTCGATCTCGCCCTGCAGGTCCTTCTCATCGTCGGCGTGGTCTTCCACTGGTCGATCGCGGCGGTCGGCATCGTCTTCGGGCTGGTCTGGCTGTACATCGCCTACATCAAGCGCGACGTCCGACTGCGGATCGAGCGGGGACTGCTACCCGGTCAGGAGCCGATCGGGGACGCGGGCGCCGATCCGGCTTGAGCCCCGAGACCCCGGGTCCGTGTCCGATTCGTTATCTTTGCGGCCGCAATTCGGGATGACGTGAGCGCCCCCGACTGACACCATGCGAGGGTCGCCGCGGGCGCCCGCCCGCGATCTCACCCGTCGAAAGGCCCATCACCTCATGCGTCGTCTCAGCACCCGTTCCTCCGTTGCCGTGATCTCGTGCGCACTCGCGGCGGGCATCTCGACGATGGGCGTGGGTGCTGCCTCCGCGGATGAACCCGTCGCCGGCGCGGTCGAGGTGCTGCCCGCGGGCGAGCCGGTACCGGTCTCGCCGTCGGAGTTCGGCTACGTCGCCACGCACGACCTGACCGTGCGTGCCTCGCGGATCGACCTCGCCGAGTTCGTCGCGTCGATCCCGGTGCCCAACCAGTACCGCGCCGCGAATCTGGCGCTGGCCGCGCGTTTCGACGCGACCGTCGCCGAGGCGCTGAAGTCCCCGGGTGGATGTGTCCAGGTCGTCGTCGACCCCCGCGCGACCTCGGGGAACCTGTTCAACTACGGCTTCTTCGCCATCGAGGGCAAGTTCTGCGACTGAGCCGTCCGCGGCGTCGCCACGGGGCATGACTACGCTGTCGTCGTGACCGAACGCACCCTGATCCTGATCAAGCCCGACGGCGTCGCCCGGGCAGTGGTCGGCGAGATCATCAGCCGAATCGAACGCAAGGGCCTGTCCCTGGTGGCCCTCGAACTGCGGACCGCGAGCGACGACGTCGCTCGCGGCCATTACGCCGAGCACGAGGACAAACCGTTCTTCGGATCGCTGCTGGAGTTCATCACCTCCGGGCCACTGGTGGCCGCGGTCGTCGAGGGCCCACGGGCGATCGCCGCGTTCCGGCAACTCGCCGGTGGCACGGACCCGGTCGAGAAGGCCGTCCCCGGCACGATCCGGGGCGACCTCGCGCTGAACACGCAGAACAATCTGGTGCACGGATCCGACTCGCCCGAGTCGGCCGAGCGCGAGATCGCACTCTGGTTCCCCGGACTGTCCTGACCCACCTCGTCCATCGGTGTGCCCGCCCCGGAAACGACCGGGTCGCGCACCCCTCCGGCCCGTCCCGTGCGCCCGCGCACAGGGCGGGCCGTCTTCGTTGCCACCAGCCGAACCGCGGGTGAACCGCAGTGGTGCGCCGTCCCGCGGCGGCCGTGTGGGATACTGCAGGGGTCGCTGCCGACACCGTCGGTGATGACACCCGATGACCCGCCGATTTCCTTCGGTCCCCGCTTGGCGTTGATCACAACAACGCGATGTGTCGATCACAACGACGCACGCGCGGTGTGGACCGCTCGGACTCCGGTGGTGCCATCAGCCCAATGCGTTGCGCGAACACGGCACAACCGCTGTCCGCCGGCGCGAGACCATACAAACTCGGACCGTTCGCGGTCCGACACACAGCACAGCCCTCGCGAGGCCGCGTCGAGACGATGCGCCCGGGGGCCTAGGAGAACACGTGGCCGACAATGGCTCGTCCGAAGACTTGAACACCGCCGACTCGAACGCCGAATCCACCCCGGCGCAGGAGTTCCCACACAAGCTGAGGGTGCACGCGCTCGCCCGGATACTGGGCATCCCCAGCCGGGAGGTGCTCGTACACCTCGCCGAACTCGGCATCGTGGCCCGCAGCCCTCAGTCGAGCATCGATCGCAGTGCCGCGGTGCAGGTCCGCGACCGTATCGCCGAGCCCGCCGCAGCAGACCCCGAGGCCACTCCGGGTGCCCCCGCGCCGGTCGATGTACCCGCGGCCGATCCCGCACCCGAGGCCCCCGTCGAGTCGGCCCGTGCCGCATCGGCACCGGCCGACGTGTCATCGGAGTCGACGACTCCGTCGTTGTTCTCCGCGGTCGAGGCCGTCGAACCCACCACGAAGGCGGACGCCGGCGACTCGTCGCAGGGGCCGCTGTTCCTGCAGCCGCAGGCCCCGGAGCCGAGTACGCGTCGACGCACGCAACGCGCCGACAAGCCCGCTCCGGCCGACGACGTCGCCACCACCCCGTCCGACGATGACGCCACCTCCACCCGCTCCGAGTCCCCGGCCGCCACCGCGGAGGATTCCGACGGCTCCACCGACGGCGCCGACAACGACAGCGGCGGCGACAACGACGGTGACGGCTCCGGCTCGGGCTCCCGCCGCCGGCGTCGCGGACGTCGTGGTCGCGGCCGTGGTCGTGGTGATCAGGTGGCCGGTGAGCAGAACTCCGACCTCGACGACTCCTCGGACGACGAGTCCACCGGCTCGTCCGACGACTCCGGCACCGACAGCGCTGCCGCCGACTCCCGGCCCGATGACGCCGAGCAGTCCGACACGACCACCACCGAGCCCCGTTCGGGCCGCCGCGGTGGCGGACGGCGCGGGTCGGGCGCGAAGAACGCCGACGCGACCGCAGGCAACGCCGACGACACCGCAGGCGAGAAGCCCGACGATCAGAAGTCCGGTCAGAACACCTCCGCCGGGGACAAGTCGGACGGGAAATCGTCCGACGGGGACGACACGTCGACGAAGGACACCGGGTCCGACGAGGCCGACACCCGCGATGACGACTCCGACGACGACGACTCGTCGGCGAACAATCGCCGCCGCCGCCGTCGCCGTCGTCGCAAGGGTGGCGCCGACGGAGACGACCAGCCGAGCGACGATCCGCCGAACACCGTGGTCCACGAGCGCGAGCCACGAGCCAAGTCGCGCTCGTCGTCCTCGTCCTCCACGCGTGACCGCGACGAGGTCCAGGGCATCTCCGGATCCACCCGTCTCGAGGCCAAGCGTCAGCGCCGCCGTGACGGCCGCGACGCCGGCCGCCGCCGTCCGCCGATCCTCACCGAGTCCGAGTTCCTGGCCCGTCGGGAGGCTGTCGACCGGGTGATGGTCGTCCGGGAGCGCTCGGCCAACGTCGGTCTGTCCGACGACTCCGACCAGACGACCGCGCCGACCGAGGACTACACCCAGGTCGCGGTCCTCGAGGACGGCGTGCTCGTCGAACACTTCGTCACGACCTCGACCTCGTCGTCGATGGTCGGCAACATCTTCCTCGGCCGGGTGCAGAACGTCCTGCCCGGCATGGAGGCGGCGTTCGTCGACATCGGCCGGGGACGCAACGGCGTGCTCTACGCCGGTGAGGTCAACTGGGACGCGGCCGGACTCGACGGCGGTAGCCGCAAGATCGAGCAGGCGCTGCGGCCCGGCGACCCGGTTGTCGTCCAGGTCAGCAAGGACCCCGTGGGACACAAGGGTGCGCGACTGACGACCCAGATCTCCCTCGCCGGCCGCTACCTCGTGTACGTGCCCGGTGGTTCGTCGACCGGCATCAGCCGCAAGCTGCCCGACGTCGAACGCAAGCGACTCAAGCAGATCCTCTCGAAGTTGGTCCCGGCCGAGGCCGGCGTGATCATCCGGACGGCGTCCGAGGGCGTCAGCGCCGAGGAACTGTCCGCCGACATCGACCGTCTCAAGGCGCAGTGGGCCCAGATCGAAGAGGCCACCGCGGGAGCGGGCAAGGCCAAGGGTGCCTCGCCGCAGGCGCTCTACGAGGAGCCCGACCTGCTCGTGAAGGTCGTCCGCGACCTGTTCAACGAGGACTTCAAGAAGCTTGTCGTCGACGGCGACTCCGCCTGGGACCATGTCCAGGGTTACGTCGAGTCGGTCGCCCCCGACCTCGCCGACCGGCTCGTGAAGTTCACCAAGCCGCACGCGGACTCACCGGATGCGTTCGTCGTGCACCGCATCGACGAACAACTCGCCAAGGCGCTCGAGCGCAAGGTGTGGCTGCCCTCGGGCGGAACGCTGATCATCGAGCACACCGAGGCGATGACCGTGGTCGACGTCAACACCGGGAAGTTCACCGGTTCCGGTGGAAACCTGGAGGAGACGGTCACCCGGAACAACCTCGAGGCGGCCGAGGAGATCGTCCGCCAGATGCGCCTGCGGGACATCGGCGGGATGATCATCGTCGACTTCATCGACATGGTCCTCGAATCCAATCGCGACCTCGTTCTGCGCCGTCTGACCGAGGCCCTCTCGCGCGACCGCACCCGGCACCAGGTGTCCGAGGTGACGTCCCTCGGACTGGTCCAGATGACCCGTAAGCGGCTGGGAACCGGTCTGCTGGAAGCGTTCTCGTCGACCTGCACCTGCTGCTCCGGTCGTGGGATCATCGTCCACGCCAACCCGGTCGAGGTGACCGGCGCCGGCGACGACGCACCGCGTCAGGAGAGTTCCAAGCGCTCCCGTCGTGGCGGCAAGAAGAAGGCGGACGCCCCGACCGAGGCCAAGCCCGCCCACAACCCGTCCGAGCACCCGATGTTCCGTGCGATGGCGTCGCACCCCGAGGGCGAGGAGCCGTCGGGTCCGGATGTCGAGGACTCGGCCGCCGACGCCGCACCCGCTTCCGACGGTGACCCGACCGCGCCCGACCGTGACAGCGATCCGGTGGAGGTCGCCACCGAGGCGGTCGCCGCCGTCGCGCCCGATCCCGCTCCGGAGGCGTCGGTCGCCGAGGACGTCGTCGAGACCGGACCGGCTGCCGAGCCCCAGCCTGTCGTCGACACCGCAGCCGCCGATCCCGAGCCGCCGCGCAAGCGTCGTCGCGCGGCCCGTCGTCCGGCGGCGGCACCCGCGGCTGCCACCGAGCAGGTCTCGGCCGCCGTGGAGGCACCGCCCGTCGCCACCGTCGCTCCCGCCGACGCCGCACCGGTCACCACCGTGGGCGCGGCGGCAGTGGTCGACGAACCGGTGGTCGCCGCCAAACGGCGGACTCGTCGACGAGCGGCCGGTCGGCCTGCCGGTCCGCCGCAGGAGGACTGATGGCGACGACACCGCAACACGGCGCTGACCACGGTTTGACCCGGCGAGTGACACTCCCGTAACCTCGGTTAGTCGCCTTCAGGCGAGCAAGGTAGCGCTGTGTCCGAAACCAGCGTGTCGCGTCCCTCCACCGGAGACGACGCCCTCGTTCACCGCAGGCAGGTCGGACTCACACGAGACCGACTGAACACGACGTAAGACGGCCCCGCACACCCTGCGGGCGCACCGGACAACAGACAGTAAGAGGTAGTGCTCCGATGGCAACGTACGCGATCGTCAAGACCGGCGGTAAGCAGTACAAGGTCGCTGAAGGCGACCTGGTGAAGGTCGAGAAGATCGACGGACCGGTCGGCTCCACGGTGCCGCTGCCCGTCACCCTCGTCGTCGACGGCTCGACGCTGACCACCGACTCCGACGCGCTGGCCAAGGCCGCCGTCACCGGTGAGGTCGTCGAGCACGTCAAGGGCCCGAAGATCCGCATCCACAAGTTCAAGAACAAGACCGGCTACCACAAGCGCCAGGGCCACCGTCAGAAGCTGACGGTGCTCAAGGTCACCGGTATCAAGTAACGCGTCGTCGAGAAGGAGTTAAGACATGGCACACAAGAAGGGTGCATCCAGCTCGCGCAACGGTCGCGACTCGAATGCACAACGACTCGGCGTCAAGCGATTCGGTGGCCAGGTGGTCAGCGCGGGCGAGATCCTGGTCCGTCAGCGCGGAACCCATTTCCACCCCGGCGTGAACGTCGGACGCGGTGGCGACGACACCCTGTTCGCCCTGTCGGCAGGCGCGGTGGAGTTCGGCCAGAAGCGTGGACGCAAGACGATCAACATCGTCGTCGCGGACACAGTTCAGGTCTGACGCACGACGCCTCGATTTCTCGAGAGCTCCGCGAGGGGCGGGCCAGGGTCTTTCGACACCCGGCCCGCCCCTCGTCTCTTTTCGCATCACCGGGCCCGTCGCACCTGACGAGCCCATCACATCACCGAGAAAGGCTGGGAAATGTCGAGATTCGTCGACCGCGTGACCATTCACGCAACGGCGGGCAACGGCGGTCACGGCTGCTCGTCGGTGCATCGTGAGAAGTTCAAACCGCTCGGCGGACCCGACGGCGGCAACGGGGGCAACGGCGGCAGCGTCACCCTCGTGGTCGACCCACAGGTGCACACGCTGCTCGATTTCCACTTCCGGCCGCACGCCAGCGCCCAGAACGGCCGACCGGGTGCTGGTTCCAACCGCGACGGCGCCGACGGAGACGACCTGATCCTGCCGGTGCCCGACGGAACGGTGGTGCTCGACGCCAACGGCAAGATCGTCGCCGACATGGTCGGCGCGGGAACGACCTACGCCGCCGCGGCCGGCGGCCGTGGCGGGCTCGGCAACGCCTCGTTGGCCTCCCGTGCCCGCAAGGCACCCGGATTCGCCCTCCTCGGCGAGGAGGGTGAGGTCAACGAACTCGTCCTGGAGCTGAAGTCGGTCGCCGACGTCGGTCTGGTGGGTTTCCCGTCGGCGGGCAAGTCCTCGCTGGTGTCGGTCCTCTCGGCGGCCAAGCCGAAGATCGCCGATTACCCGTTCACCACGCTGGTGCCCAATCTCGGTGTCGTGACCGCGGGTTCGGACATCTTCACCATCGCCGACGTGCCGGGCCTGATCCCGGGGGCGTCGGCGGGCAAGGGGCTCGGCCTCGAGTTCCTCCGTCACCTCGAACGGTGTGCCGTCCTCGCCCACGTCGTGGACTGTGCGACCCTCGATCCCGGTCGGGATCCGTTGTCCGACATCGACGCACTCGAGGCGGAACTCGCCGCCTACACGCCTGCGCTGTCGTCCGACCACGGTCTCACCGACCTCGCCGACCGTCCCCGTGTGGTCATTCTCAACAAGATCGACGTCCCCGACGCCGCCGATCTGGCCGAACTGGTGACCGCCGAGGTCGCGGAGCGCGGCTGGCCTGTCTACGCCATCTCGGCGGTCAGCCATGCCGGGCTGACCGAATTGACCTATGCGCTGGCCGAACTCGTACGTCGCCATCGCACGGAGAACCCGCCGCCGGTCCCGCGCCGCGCGGTCATCCGTCCCAAGGCGGTCGACGACACCGGCTTCACCGTCGTGCCCGACCCGGCGACCCCGGGTGGGTTCATCGTCCGCGGTACGCGTCCGGAACGCTGGATCAAGCAGACCCAGTTCGACAACGACGAGGCCGTCGGCTACCTGGCCGACCGGTTGAGTCGCCTGGGCGTGGAGGCCGAACTCACCAAACAGGGTGCGGTGGCCGGTGCCCCCGTGACCATCGGCGACGTCAGCTTCGACTGGGATCCGCAGGTACCCAGCGGCGAGGACGTGCCCATCCAGGGACGCGGCAGCGACGTCCGACTCGATCGCCCCGATCGCATCGGTGCCGCCGACCGCAAGGTCGCGCGCAAGGCGCGCCGCCACCACGCCGACGATTTCGGTTCTGCGCCGGTCGATCTCGGTGCGGAGGCCTTCGCCGACGCCGGGATGTCGGACGACGGGTTGAGCGACGACCTGCACGACGATGACCGCTGAGCTCAGATCACCGGTACGCACCCAGATCTCGGGCGCACGCAGCATCGTCGTGAAGATCGGCTCGTCGGCGCTGGTGAAGTCGTCGCCGACCGACATCTCCGACGGTCTGGACCTCGAGCGCCTCGATGCGTTGGCCGACGCGCTGGAGTCCCGGATGGCGTCGGGGACCGACGTCATCGTCGTCTCGTCGGGTGCGATCGGCGCGGGTATCGGGCCGCTGGGACTGAAGAAGCGACCCACCGACCTGGCCACGAAGCAGGCGGCCGCAAGCGTGGGCCAGCTGGCACTGGCACACGCGTGGGGGACCTCGTTCGCGCGATACGGACGCACCGTCGGTCAGGTTCTCCTGACGGCACACGACATCTCGATGCGCGCCCAGCACGCCAACGCCCAACGGACCCTCGACCGACTCCGCACATTGGGGGCGGTGGCGGTGGTCAACGAGAACGACACCGTCGCCACCGACGAGATCCGGTTCGGTGACAACGACCGTCTCGCCGCGCTCGTCGCGCACCTGGCCGGAGCCGACGCCCTGGTCCTGCTGTCCGACGTCGCCGGTCTCTATGACGGGGACCCGCGCAAGGGCGGTGCCCGGATGATCGCCGAGGTGGCCGGCGCCGCCGACCTCGACGGGGTCATCGCCGGATCCGGTGGGGCGCTGGGCACCGGCGGGATGGCGTCGAAGTTGTCGGCGGCACGCCTGGCCGCCGACGCCGGCGTACCTGTCCTGCTCGCCGCGGCATCCGACGCCGCCGCCGCCCTGGCCGACGCGGGTGTCGGGACCGCGTTCGCGGCCCGGGACACCCGCATGTCGGCCCGGAACTTCTGGGTCCGCCACGCCGCCGAGACACGCGGCCGCATCGTCGTCGACGACGGCGCCGCAGCCGCGATCGCCCGTCGCAAGTCCCTGCTCCCGGCCGGGGTGGTCGGGGTCGAGGGTCGCTTCCTCGGTGGCGACGTCGTCGACGTCGTCGGTGCCGACGGAGCCGTGCGGGCACGTGGGGTCATCGCCTACGAGGCCGCAGAGGTCGCGGAGATGATCGGCCGCTCCACCGCCGACCTACCGCCGGGCCTGCGCCGTCCGGTGGTCCACGCCGACGACCTGGTCCTGCGCTCCTGACCGTCCGGCCGAGGCCGAGCAGCCCCGGCGCCGATGCTGCGCGATGAGGACCTAGCTCTGCTGCGCCAGTCGGGTGAGGACCTCGGCGCAGCGGTGGTCGATCTTGAGGTCGGCGATGTCGTCGCCGCGGGTGTGGCCCCGGTTCACGATCACGACGGTCTTTCCCGTGCGGTGCGCGTGCCGGACGAAGCGCAGTCCGGACATGACCGTGAGCGAAGATCCGAGGACGAGGACGGCATCGGCGTCGTCGATCATCGAATAGCCGCGCGCGACAGTCGGTTTGGGAACACTCTCGCCGAAGTAGACGATGGCCGGTTTGAGCGCACCACCGCACTCGGGACAGTCGATCATCGCGAAGTCCCCGGTGTCGGACACCGCGACGTCGGCGTCGGGGGCGACCTCGATCGCACCCCGACTGCGGATCCGTGCGGAGAAGTCGGCGTTGAGCGGTTCCAGGATCGTCGCGAGTCGGTGGCGGGAGATCTGCCAGCCGCAGTCGACGCAGCAGACGCGGCCGTAACAACCATGCAGTTCGAGCACCGGCGCGTTGCCCGCCTTGATGTGCAGCATGTCGACGTTCTGGGTGATCACGCCCGACACCATCCCCTGACGCTGGAGTTCGGTGATGGCGAGGTGTCCGCGGTTGGGTAGTGCGGCGTCCATGTGTCGCCAGCCGAGGTGGTTGCGGGCCCAGTAGTGCCGACGAAAGTCGGTCGACGACAGGAACATGTCGATGGTCATCGGTGCGCGGGGGACGGCGTTCGGGCTGCGGTAGTCGGGGATACCCGAGTCGGTGGACATCCCGGCCCCGGTCATCGCCACGACACGACGGCCGCTCAGCAGCGCCCGGGCCCGATCGATCCGTTCGTCGAGATCGTCGTCGACCTCGGTGGGTTCGCCGGGAACCCAGGCCAGCTGACTACGAGTGCGCACCACTCCAGGGTAGCGAGATCGTGGCGGGTGCGACGGTGGCGAACCGACGATGGCGAACCGACGGTGGCGCCGACCGGGTCAGTTCGGTGTCCGCAGGCCGTCGAGGACGACACCGAGCAGATGGCGGGCACGCCACTCCCACTCCTCGTCGTCGAGCCGTGTCAGATAACCGATGAGCAGGATCACATCGCGTGCATCGACATCGCGACGGATGGTGCCGTCCGCACGACCGGCGGCGAGCAGGGTCGACACCGCGTCACCGATCGGTCCGATGCTGTGCGCCGACAGGGCACGCCACACGCCCGCCTCGACGGCGGCGAACACCCCGCGCTTGATCTGCGCGTAGTCGGCGACCCGCTCGAACCACAGTGCCAGCGCCTCGATCGGCGGGTGGTCGGCCAGCAGCGTGGGGGCGGCCGCGACGAGGACGTCGACGTCACCGCGGTAGACCTCGGCGAGCAGGTCCTCGCGGGTCGGGAAATGGCGGTACAGGGTGCCCTGGCCGACACCCGCGTCCTTGGCGATGGCGTTGAGTCTGACCTCGTCCGATGCCGCGATCGCCGCCCGTGCCGCGGCGACGATCCGCTCGCGGTTCTCGAGGGCGTCGGCCCGTCGCGGCGTCGTCATCGACCCACCGAGGACCGCGCGGACTGGTCAAGCGGACACGTGTCCGTTACTGTCGGAGGATAAGCGGACATGTGTCCACACTAGACCCCGGAGGTACTGACCATGGCTGACATCCTCGACAAGGTCGTCGCGATCACGGGAGCGAGCAGCGGCATCGGCGAGGCCACCGCGCGAGTACTGGCCGCGCGCGGCGCCGCGGTCGTGCTCGGCGCACGCCGGACCGACCGTCTCGATCAGGTCGCACGCGACATCGTCGACGGCGGCGGTCGGGCGGAGGTCTACGCGACCGACGTGACCCGTCGGGAGGATGTGCAGGGGCTCGTCGACGCGGCCGTGACGCGTTTCGGTCGGCTCGACGTACTGGTGAACAACGCCGGTATCGCGCACCTGGGTCTGATGGACGGTCTCGACGTCGACGGCTGGTCGGCGATGATCGACGTGAACGTCGGTGGAGTGCTCAACGGGATCGCCGCCGCCCTGCCGGTCTTCCGCTCGCAGGGTCACGGCCATCTCGTCACCACCCTGTCCACGTCGGGGCTGAAGATCACCCCGATGCAGGCGGTCTACGCGGGCACCAAGAATGCTGTCCGGACCCTCCTCGAGGGGCTACGCCAGGAGTCGACCGACGGCGTCCTGCGAACCACGTCGATCTCACCGGGCATGGTCCACACGGAGTTCTCCGACCGCATCGCCGAGTCCTGGTCGGACCGGGAGGCGGGCGAGGCGCTCACCGGCGCCGTGGCCGATCTGGGTTTGGACCCCGACGCGGTCGCGCGGGCGATCGCGTTCGCCATCGAACAACCGGCGGACGTGGAGGTCGGGGACATCACCATCCGGCCCACCCGGCAGGGCTGACGCCGCGTCGATCTCAGTAGGTGCTGCCGGGCGTGATGGTGGACAGCAGCGGCCGGCCGGCGCGGAACCGACGAAGGTTCTCCGCGATCCACGGCGCGAGCGTGCGGGTGAGTCCCGACGACGGGTTCGCCACGTGCGGGGTGACGATGATCCGGGGCTCGTCCCAGATCGGGTCGTCGGCGGCCGGGGGCTCGGGATCGGTGACATCGATTGCGGCACCGGCGATCTGACCGTCACGCACGGCGGCCAGCAGTGCGCGTTGGTCGATGAGCGAACCGCGGGCGACGTTGACGATCCAGGCGTGATCAGGGAGCGCGGCCAGCACCGACGCGTCGATCAGATGGCGGGTCTGCGCCGTCGAGGGCGCAGCGACGACGACATGATCACAGCGCGACCACACCTCGCCGACGCGGTCGGCGGGCAGGGTCTCACGGGCGCCGTCGACGGGCCGACCGGACCGGTTGACCGCGATCACCTCGGCGCCGCAGGCGGACAGACGCGGGATCAGCGATCGAGCGATACCGCCCGCCCCGACGATCGCCACGGTCGAGCCGTGCAGTGATCGGATGGAGGTGTCGATGGCGTCCTTGTCCCATCGCGATCGCACGGCCGCGGGGATCTGGCGGAGGCCGGCGAGCAGGAGGGCGAGGGCGTGCTCGGCCACGTTCTCGGCGTAGAACCCGGACGCGTTGGTCCAGATCCGGCGGTCGTCGATCAACCCGGCCGACATGAACTCCTCGATGCCCGCGAGCTTGAGTGCGACCCACTCGATCGAGTCGGGCAGTTCGCGCGGGAAGTCGTCGACACCGCCTGCCCACACCAACACACGCGCGTCGGACAGAGCAACGAGCACCCCACCCGCGGATTCGATCGCCGCGGCGAGGTGCTCGTCGTGTCCGGGCGTCAGGGCAACCGGCGTGCGTTCGTCCTGATCGGCCATCACAGATGTCAGTCGTCGACGGTGACCAGCGGGTAGACGCCGTTCTCGTCATGCGTCTCGTTGCCCACCACCGGCGGGTTGAACACGCAGTACATGCGCAGTTCGGTCTTCGCGGTGACGGTGTGGCGCTCGTGGCCGTTGAGCAGGTACATCGTGTCGGGTCCCAGCGGGTACTCCTGGCCGGTCTCCCGGTCGAGGAGCGTGCCCTCGCCGGAGATCAGCCACACGGCCTCGACGTGGTTCGCGTAGTGGAACTCGTTGACCGACCCGGCCTTGATGACGGTCTCGTGCAACGAGAAACCGACCTTGTCGCCGCCGAGGATGATTCGCTTGGAGCGCCAGTTGCCGTTCTCCGAGACGATGTCGCGATCGGTGTCGGTGATCTCGGTCGTGGTGCGGACGATCATTTTTCGTTCCTCTCGTTGTGCGGTCGTGAGGCGGTTCGGCGTCGAACGGCGGGTCAGCTGACCTGTGCGGTCGCCGTCGCCAGGATGTCGAGACCCTGCTCGAGCTCGTCGTGGGTGATGGTCAGCGGCGGGAGCAGCTTGACCACCTGGTCGGACGGGCCGGCGGTCTCGGTCAGGAGGTGGTTGTCGAACGCGAGCTGGCAGACCTTGCCCGCCTGGCCCGGCGCCTCGAAGACGAGACCCTGGGCCATACCGCGGCCTCGGGTGCTGACGCCCTCGTGCTTGTTCGACAGCTCGGTGAACACCTCGTGGATGCGGTTGCCCTTGGCGATCGTCTCCTTCTCGAAGGCGTCGTCGGACCAGAAATGGTCGACCGCGGCCTTCGCCGTGACGAACGACGGGTTGTTGCCGCGGAAGGTGCCGTTGTGCTCGGCCGGCTCCCAGATGTCGAGGTCACGCCTGAACAGGGTGAGTGCCATCGGCAGGCCGTAGCCACCGATCGACTTCGACAGCGTGACGATGTCGGGGGTGATGCCGGCGATCTCGAACGAGAAGAACGGTCCGGTACGGCCACAGCCCATCTGCACGTCGTCGACGATGAGCAGGATGTCGTGCCGCTTGCACAGGTCGGCGAGACCACGCAGCCACTCGGCGCGGGCGACATTGACGCCACCTTCGCCCTGCACGGTCTCCACGATGACGCCGGCCGGCTTGTTGAAACCGCTGCCGGAGTCCTCGAGCACCCGCTCGAACCAGCCGAAGTCCTGCATCTCGCCGTCGAAGTAGTCGTCGTAGGGCATCGGGGTGGTGTGCACCAGCGGCACACCGGCACCCGCACGCTTGAACGCGTTGCCGGTGACCGACAGGGCGCCGAGCGTCATCCCGTGAAAGGCGTTGGTGAAGTTGATGATCGCCTCGCGGCCGGTCACCTTGCGGGCCAGCTTCAGCGCGGCCTCGACGGTGTTGGTGCCGGTGGGGCCGGGGAACATCACCTTGTAGTCGAGATTGCGCGGCATCAGGATCGTGTCCTGGAACGTTTGCAGGAACTCACCCTTGGCGATGGTCGACATGTCGAGCCCGTGGGTGATGCCGTCGCCCGCCATGTATTCGAGGAGGGCCTCTTTGAGCACCGGGTGGTTGTGCCCGTAGTTCAGGGCTCCGGCGCCTGCGAAGAAGTCGAGGTATTTGTGGCCGTCACGGTCGGTGAGCCACGAACCGGAGGCGGTGGCGAACACGGCCGGCCAGCCGCGGCTGTAACTGCGGACCTCGGACTCGCGCTCGGCGAAGATGCTGTCGGAAAAAGTCATGGTGAATCCCTGGGTCGAGAGGCGGGGGAGCGGCGTTGCGTGCTCGGTCCCGTGGAAGTGTGCGGACGGGTCATGGTCGGCGACGGTGCTCGACGGTGACCGCACACGGGCTGTGACGTACGGAGAGGTCAGGTCCGGGGCGCGATGGTGTACAGATCCTCGGGCTCGTGCGAGTCCGGGAAGACCTCGGGTGCGAAGTAGTCGCGACGGGTGATCGTCATGCCGCGACGCTCGGCGAACCGGGTGAACAGTGCCTGCGACGCGTCGTTGTCGGGGCTGATCGTGGTCTGCATCCGCGTGATCGCGTCGCCCTCGACCCGGTCCATCAGCGCGGTCAACATGCGGCCGGCGAGGCCGAGTCCGCGCTGGTCGGCATCGACGGCGACCTGCCAGACCATCACGGTGTCGGGCGCCTGCGGACGGACGTACCCGGTGACGAAACCGACCACCTTCCCATCGACCTCGGCGACGACCGAGGTGCGCGAGTAATCCTGGCACCACAGCACGTAGGAGTAGCTCGAGTTGAGGTCCAGGACCTCCGAGTCACGGGCGATCTCCCAGAGGCGGACGCCGTCGGAGACGTCGGGCGCACGGAAGGTCACCTCGGGTGAAGGGGTCAGGGTCGCACTCATCTGTGTGGGGGTCATGTCATCAATGAAGTTAACAACGGGTCACAGCGATGTCACCCAGGATCGGATATTTGCAGGTAAAAGCGCTACTAAGGGCCAGTACAACACGTCTTTGTGAGTCCCGTCACCTTTGCGTCCGTCCGGGGCCGCCGACGTGTCCGTGTTCGACACGTACGACAATGACCGGCGTGAGGATCATCGCGGGTCTGGCCGGTGGACGCGT
Source organism: Williamsia phyllosphaerae (assembly GCF_014635305.1). Taxonomy (NCBI): domain Bacteria; kingdom Bacillati; phylum Actinomycetota; class Actinomycetes; order Mycobacteriales; family Nocardiaceae; genus Williamsia; species Williamsia phyllosphaerae. The sequence continues at coordinate 165,237 of NZ_BMCS01000003.1, forward strand.
CATCGCCGCACCGCCTGCGGGCACCCGTCCCACGTCGGATCGCGTCCGCGAGTCGCTCTTCGGGATCCTCGACTCCCGGGTCGGGTTGGACGGCCTGCGGGTTCTCGATCTCTACGCGGGTTCGGGTGCTCTCGGTCTCGAGGCGGTGTCCCGAGGGGCCGCGCACGCGACCCTGGTCGAATCCGACGCCCGGGCGGCCTCGACCATCGCCTCGAACGTGACCGCGACCGCGCTGCCGTCCGCGGCGTTCTCCGTCCTGCGGCGTCGGGTCGAGATCGTGGTGGGGTCGCAGGCGCCCGACGCCTTCGACGTCGTGCTGCTCGATCCGCCCTATGCGCTCGACGGCGCGGCGGTCTCGGCGAATCTGTCCGGACTGCTCGCCCACGGGTGGTTGTCGTCGGACGCGGTCGTCGTCGTCGAGCGCTCGGCGCGGTCGGCGCCGACCGAGTGGCCGGCCGGGCTGGAGTCCTATCTGTCCCGGACCTACGGCGAGACCCGGGTCGACATCGCCACCGTCACCTAGCTGACGTCGACGGGTCGGGTCGCCGCCGACCTCCTGCTAGCTTGACCCCATGCCTGGCGCCGTCTGCCCCGGATCGTTCGACCCGCTCACGCGCGGCCACCTCTACGTGATCGAGCGGTGCGCCGCCCGCTTCTCCGAGCTCGTCGTCACGGTGACGATCAACCCCGCGAAGAAGGGGATGTTCAGCATCGACGAGCGGGTCTCGTTGATCGAGGAGTGCACAGCCCATCTGCCCACGGTCCGGGTGGACCGCTGGGAGGGGTTGCTCGTCGACCATCTGCGTGAGAACGACCTCGGCACGATCGTCAAGGGTCTGCGCAGCACGGTCGACTTCTCCTACGAAGTGCCGATGGCCCAGATGAACCGAGATCTGACCGACGTCGAGACCTTCTTCATGTTGACCGATCCGCAGTGGTCGCACGTGTCGAGTTCGCTGGTAAAGGAGGTCGCCCGTCTCGGCGGCGATGTCCAGCCGTTCCTGCCGCCCCCGGTGTACGCCGCGCTGCGCGCCAAGCTCGATTCCTGACCGGCGACGACGCCGAGCCGACCGCGCACGGTCGGCAGCTCCCGACACGCCCGGTGAGATGCCGCGAAAATCGAGTAACAGTGGGCACACTGGTCACAGAAACAACACCAATCACTCGAGTAGGGGTTCAACCCCGAGCGGGAAACAGAGGTAGCTGTGTATCGAGTATTCGAAGCTCTGGACGAACTGGGTGCGATCGTCGAGGAGGCGCGTGGCGTCCCGATGACCGCCGGCTGCGTCGTCCCACGCGGTGACGTGCTGGAACTCCTCGACGACGTGAAGGACTCGATCCCCGCGGAACTCGACGACGCCCAGGACGTCCTCGATCAGCGCGACAAGCTGGTCGGCGACGCCCGTGATCACGCCGAGAGCGCGATCACGGAGGCGACCTCGCAGGCCGACGCCATGGTGTCGCACGCCCGCGCCGAGGCCGACCGGATCCTGTCCGAGGCGAAGTCGCAGGCCGACCGCATGGTCGCCGAGGCACAGGCCCACTCCACCGATGTGGTCTCCGAGGCCAACGCCGACGCCCAGCGCACCGCCGCGGGCGCCGCTCGCGAGTTCGAGGCCGTCACCGGTCGCGCACGCGCCGAGGCCGCTCGCATGATCGAGTCCGGCAACAGCAGCTACGAGAAGTCGGTCGCCGACGGCATCGCCGAGCAGCAGCGACTCGTCTCCGAGACCGAGGTCGTCGCGGCCGCCAAGTCCGAGGCCGACCGCATCATCGACGCCGCCCACGCCGAGTCCGATCGTCTGCGCGGCGAGTGCGACGTCTACGTCGACAACAAGCTGGCCGACTTCGAAGAGGTCCTCACCGGCACGATGCGTTCGGTCAACCGTGGTCGTCAGCAGCTGCGCACGGGTGCGGGTGTACACGACTACAACGAGCACCCGCGCGCCGGGATGGAGTTCCCGACCGGAGTGGCGGTCTGACCGCTCGTCTCGTGTCGAGCACCGACGGATCGGGTGGGTTCGTCTGTCCTGGCCCATCGGCGTACCGTGGTGATTCGTGTCCGATCAGCGTCTTCGTACCCATTCCGCGGTGACCCCCTTCGTGCTCGACATCCGGTCCCTGGGCCGGCGTGCCGGGTCGATGGCGCAGGTGCACCGGACCGTCTCGGTCGATCGTTCCATCGGGCTGGATCTGATCGCGATCCCGTCCGACAGTGACATCGACCTCGACCTGCGTCTCGAGGCCGTCGCCGAGGGCGTGCTCGTCACCGGGACGGTGAGCGGCGACACCGCCGGCCAGTGCGCGCGATGTCTCGAACCGCTCGGCGGCACGGTCAACGTGTTCCTGACCGAGCTGTTCGCCTATCCCGACAGCGTCACCGATCAGACCACCGACGCCGACGACATCCACCGCATCTCCGACGATCAGCTCGATCTCGAGCAGGCGGTCATCGATGCCGTCGGTCTCGACCTCCCGATGGTGCCGCTGTGCCGCGACGACTGTCGCGGACTGTGCCCCGACTGCGGGGTGCGGCTGGACAACGCCGATCCCGAGCACCATCACGAGAAGATCGACCCGCGATGGGCCGCCCTGCAGGATCTCGTGACCGACGGCGACCCTGCCACCGACGGCGACGCGGCCGCCACCGACACCGGCCCGGACACGTCGCGATGACGGGACGGGTGGAGTGACCCGGAATGCTCCCGTGACCGCCGGCGAACCGCGCCCCATCGGCGACGCGCAGTCGGCCCCGGCGCCGGCGGCCCCTGTGCTCGTCGTCGATCCCGCGCCCCTGCTCGAGGCGGTCGGGGTGTCGATCCGGCACGATCTGCTCGTGCTGGCGTTGACCCACCGTTCCTACGCCTACGAGAACGGCGGACTGCCCACCAACGAGCGTCTCGAGTTCCTCGGCGACTCGGTACTCGGTGTGGTCATCACCGAGGAGCTCTACCTCACCCACCCCGATCGTCCCGAGGGGGAGCTGGCCAAGATCCGGGCCAGCGTCGTCAACATGTACGCCCTCGCCGACATCGCGCGGGGGCTGGGCGAGGGTGGCCTCGGACGCCATCTGCTGCTGGGTCGCGGTGAGGAACTCACCGGCGGCCGCGACAAGGCGAGCATCCTGGCCGACGGGATGGAGTCCATCCTGGGTGCGGTCTACCTCGACCACGGCTTCGAGACTGCGCGTCAAGTGGTCTCGGCGTTGTTCGCGGCATCGATGCAGCGCGCGGCGATGATGGGCGCCGGACTGGACTGGAAGACCTCCCTGCAGGAGCTCACCGCGGCTCGCGGACTCGGCGTCCCGACCTACCAGATCACCTCGATCGGGCCCGATCACAGCAAGGAGTTCACCGCCACCGCGCTCGTCGCGGGCGATGCTCTGGGCGTCGGTGTCGGGCGGACGAAGAAAGAAGCCGAGCAGAAGGCGGCCGCCACCTCCTGGCAGGCGATCACCGAGTCGGGTTCTGCCACCTAGTGGTCGTCATCGCCTCCCGCTCCATCGCAGGCGGACATGCCTGAACTTCCCGAGGTCGAGGTCGTACGTCGCGGACTCGACTCGCACGCCGTCGGGCGCACCATCGATTCGGTCACCGTGCTCCACCCCCGCGCGGTCCGCCGTCACCTGCCCGGCGCCGACGACCTGTCCGGGGTGTTGGCCGGCGCCACCATCCGCGCCGCGCGCCGTCGTGGCAAGTATCTGTGGCTCGACCTGCACCGACCGGATGTGGCCCAGAGGGCCTCTGTCCCGGTCGATTCCGCGGTCCCCGACCCGCCCGCCGACTCCTCCGACCTGGCGCTGGTGATCCATCTCGGCATGAGCGGTCAGATGCTGGTGACCTCACCGGACGCCCCGGACCCCGTGCACCTGCGGGTGCGGGCGCAGCTCGGCGACGGGATGGAACTCCGGTTCGTCGACCAACGGACCTTCGGTGGCTGGTTCCTCGACGCCTACTCCGACGACCCGGATCCGGCGCTCGCCGACATCCCGACCACCATCGCCCACATCGGCGCCGATCCCTTCGACCCGCTCTTCGATCCCGCCTCGGTGGTGGCCGCATGGCGGACGAAGCACACCGAGATCAAGCGCGCGCTCCTCGACCAGACCCTGGTCAGTGGCGTCGGCAACATCTATGCCGACGAGGCGTTGTGGCGCAGCAAGATCCATGGCGCACGGATGACCGACGAGCTCGGTCCGCGCAAGCTGCGGTCGCTGCTCGACGCCGCGCGGCAGGTGATGTCGGAGGCGTTGGAGTCGGGGGGCACCTCGTTCGACGCGCTCTACGTCAACGTCAACGGGCAGTCCGGCTACTTCGAACGGTCGCTCAACGCCTACGGGCGTGAGGGGCAGCCGTGTCGGCGGTGCGGTCGGTTGATGCGTCGCGAGCAGTTCATGAACCGCAGCTCGTTCAGTTGCCCGAAGTGTCAGGTTCGTCCCCGAGGGGTGTGATCGCGACGCGCCATGTTTTTCGCATGGCGAACGATACGCGACGATCGGGTTCGTCGGCGTATGGATGTCGTCAAGACCGCAGGTGAGCGCGTCGAGAGCGCGTTAACGCGGCCTGCTGCGCCCGATCGGTGAGACACGATCGGACTCGCGAACCGGACCATCGCGGGTCCGGCGCTCGAGTCGACTGGGAGATCGCGTGACGGACCTGATTTTCGTGCTCATCATCCTCGGGATGTTCGGTGCCTGCGCGCTCGTGCTGCGCGCGGTGTCGAGCCGGGTCTCGCGATGACCGCCTCCGGGACGGTCAACGTCATCCTGCTGGTGATCGCCGTCGTCGTCGCGCTGTACCTGCTCACCGCGCTCGTGTTCCCCGAGAAGTTCTGATGAATCCTGCTCTTGCAGCGGCACTGCAGATCGCGGCGGTGGTGGTCGTCCTGGCGCTGGCCTACGTACCGCTCGGCGATTACATGGCCCGCGTGTTCACCAGCACCCACGATGTCGCGCCGGAACGCTGGTTCTACCGCATCGTGCGGGTCGACCCCGGTCGCAAGCAGACGTGGGTTGCCTATGCCGCCGCGTTGCTCGGCTTCTCACTCGTCAGTGTGCTGTTCCTGTATGTCCTGCAGCGCATCCAAAGTCATCTGCCGATGTCCGGCGGGCGGCCTGCGGTGCCGAGTTCGATGGCGTTCAACACCGCGGTCTCGTTCGTCACCAACACCAACTGGCAGTCCTACTCGCCCGAGGCGGTGATGGGGAACCTGACCCAGGCCGGTGGGCTCGCGGTGCAGAACTTCCTCTCGGCCGCCGTCGGACTCGCGGTCGCCGTCGCCCTGGTGCGCGGCATCGTCTCGAAGGTCAGCACCGGTGAGATCGGCAACTTCTGGGTCGACCTCGTCCGCGGCAGCATCCGGATCCTGTTGCCGCTCAGTGTCCTGTTCGCGATCCTGTTCCTCACCCAGGGGGTCGTGCAGTCGTTCCACTCCGGATTCGACTTCACCGGGCTCGACGGCAACCGGGGTCACGGGGTGCTCGGTCCGTTCGCCTCCCAGGAGGCCATCAAGGAACTCGGCACGAACGGCGGTGGCTCGCTGGCCACCAACTCCGCGCACCCGTTCGAGAACCCGACGCCGTTGAGCAACATCGCCCAGATCATCGCCATCCTGATCATCCCGGTCTGCCTGACCCGCACCTACGCGACGATGGTGGGCGACCGTCGCCAGGGCTTCACCATCCTCGGCGTCATGGCCACACTGTTCGCGATCATCCTGTCGATCACCTGGGCCTTCGAGGAGCGCACCAACGGTGTCGCCGCACGGGCGGCCGGGGCGATGATGGAAGGCAAGGAGCAGCGCTTCGGGATACCTGCCTCGGTGCTCTACGCAGTGGCGACCACCGGTACCTCGACCGGAGCCGTCAACTCCCAGCACGACAGTTTCTCCGCCGCCGGCGGCGGGGCGCTCATCTGGAACATGCTGCTCGGCGAGGTCGCACCCGGCGGAGTGGGCACGGGGCTGTACGGGATGTTGGTGCTGGCCATCATCGCGGTGTTCGTCGGCGGGCTGCTCGTGGGCCGCACCCCGGAATTCCTCGGCAAGAAGATCGGTCAACTCGAGATCACCATGGCCGCACTGTCGATCCTGGTGATGCCCGCACTCGTCCTCGTCGGCACCGCGATCACCGCGATCCTCCCGTCGACCACCTCGTTCCAGGGCAACGGCGGTGACCCGGGTTCCCCGGGCTCGATCCACGGCTACTCGGAGATCCTCTACGCCTTCGCCTCGGCGTCGAACAACAACGGCAGCGCGTTCGGCGGATTGACCGTCACCAGCGACTGGTTCCAGATCGCGCTGGGTGTGGCGATGCTGTTCGGTCGATTCCTGCCGATCATCTTCACTCTCGCGCTGGCCGGACTGCTGGCCCGCCAGAAGGCCAAGCCGATCTCCACGGCCACCCTGCCCACCCACGGCCCGCTGTACGGAGGCCTGCTGACCGGCACCGTCCTGCTGGTCGCCGGACTTACGTTCTTCCCGGCGCTCGCGCTGGGCCCGATCGCGGAGGCGCTCGCATGACCATCACCGATTCCCCGACGCCGGAGACGGCGGTGTCGTCGGCCCCGTCCGACGACATGGCGGGCAGCGGGGCGTTCTCGCCCACCCAACTCGTCCGGGCCGTCCCGGACGCGCTGCGCAAGTTCACCCCGCGCGACCAGGCCCGCAACCCGGTCATGTTCGTGGTCTACCTGGGGGCGATCGTCACCACCGTGCTGGCCGTCGCGGAACCGTCCTGGTTCTCGTGGGCCATCGCGTTCTGGCTCTGGTTCACCTCGCTGTTCGCCAACCTCGCCGAGGCCGTCGCCGAGGGGCGCGGCAAGGCGCAGGCGGCGAGCCTGCGGAAGGTCAAGCAGGACACGACCGCCCGGCGGCTCGGTGCCGACGACGAGATCACCGAGATCTCCGGGGCGGACCTGGTGATCGGCGACCGCATCGTGGTCGAGGCCGGTGAGGTGATCGCCGGCGACGGCGACGTCGTCGAGGGGATCGCGACGGTGGACGAGTCGGCGATCACCGGCGAATCCGCACCGGTGATCCGTGAGTCCGGCGGCGACCGGTGCGCGGTGACCGGTGGGACCGTGGTGCTCTCGGACCGGATCGTCGTGAAGATCACCACCTCACCGGGGGAGTCCTTCGTCGACCGGATGATCGCACTCGTCGAGGGCGCGTCGCGCAAGAAGACACCCAACGAGATCGCCCTGGACATCCTGCTGGCGAGCCTCACGGTCATCTTCCTGCTGGCGGTGGTCGCCGTCGGACCGTTGCAGCAGTACGCCGGTTCGACACCGGATCCGGTGAAGTTGATCGCGCTCCTGGTGTGTCTGATCCCGACCACGATCGGCGCCCTGCTGTCGTCCATCGGCATCGCGGGCATGGACCGGTTGGTGCAACGCAACGTGCTCGCGATGTCGGGTCGTGCCGTGGAGGCGGCCGGCGACATCGACACCCTGCTGATGGACAAGACCGGGACGATCACGTTCGGCAACCGGCGGGCCACCGCGCTGGTCCACGCCCCGGGTGTGTCCGTCGACGAGATCGCCGCCGCGGCATGCCGATCCAGCCTGGGTGACGACACCCCCGAGGGGCGCAGCATCATCGACCTGTGTCGTGAGCGCTATGGCGTCGACGTCGAGTCCGTGCGACCCGCGCCGGGCTCGGCGACCATCGTGCCGTTCACCGCACAGACCCGCATGAGCGGTCTCGACATCCCCGAGGAGGGCGACCTCGCCATCCGCAAGGGGGCCGCCGACGCCGCGATCCGGTGGGCCCGCGAGGGCGGCACCGCCGTCGACGACGCGGTGACCGCAGCGGTGGACGAGATCGCCGCCGGCGGCGGGACCCCGCTGGTCGTGGCCGACCGCCTCGGTGACGCGCCGGTACGCATCCTGGGTGTCATCGCGCTGTCCGACGTCGTCAAACCCGGTATCGCCGAACGCTTCGCGCAACTGCGGGCGATGGGCATCCGGACGGTGATGGTCACCGGTGACAACCCGAGGACCGCGGCTGCCATCGCCGCCGAGGCCGGCGTCGACGACTTCATCTCCGAGGCCACCCCCGAGGACAAGCTCGCGCTGATCAAGACCGAGCAGTCCGGTGGGCGCCTCGTGGCCATGACCGGCGACGGCACCAACGACGCCCCCGCGCTCGCGCAGGCGGATGTGGGGTTGGCGATGAACACCGGCACGTCGGCGGCCAAGGAGGCGGGCAACATGGTCGACCTCGACTCCGACCCGACCAAGTTGATCGACGTCGTCGCGATCGGCAAGCAGCTGTTGATCACGCGTGGTGCGTTGACGACCTTCTCGCTGGCCAACGATCTCGCCAAGTACTTCGCGATCCTGCCCGCACTGTTCAGCGGCATCTATCCGCAGCTCGACGACCTCAACGTGATGCGTCTGCACTCGGCGGCCTCGGCCATCACCTCGGCCGTCATCTTCAACGCGCTGATCATCATCGCGCTGATCCCGCTGTCGTTGAAGGGCGTCCGCTACCGACCGAGTTCGGCGTCGAAGCTGCTGGGCCGCAACCTCGCGGTCTACGGCCTCGGCGGGGTCGTGTCCCCGTTCGTCGGCATCTGGCTCATCGACCTCGTCGTCCGTTTTCTCCCGGGAATGGGGTAGCACGTGCTCATCATCAAACAGGTTCTGCGACAGTCGATCGTCGGTCTCGCCGTGCTCGTGGGACTCACCGTCGTGCTCGGTGCGGCCTATCCCGCGGCGGTGTGGGGCATCTCCCGGATCGGCAGTGCGTCGGCCGAGGGATCGACGGTCACCGACGCCCGCGGGTGCGTCGTCGGTTCGTCGTTGCTCGGCGTCGACCTCACGGCGCCGGCGGGACGCCCGGACCCCTACCTGCACTCACGGGTGGTCGGATCGGCCGATGACCCGTTCGCCCCGGGTGACCCGTCGGCGTCCGCGGCGAGCCAGCAGGGACCCAACAGTGAACTCCTCGCGAAGAACATCGACGCCCGGCGCGATGCCATCGCCGTCCGTGAGGGCGTCGCCCCCTCCGCGGTCCCGGTCGACGCGGTGACGGGGTCGGGTTCCGGTGTCGACCCGGACATCAGCGAGGCCTATGCGGCACTGCAGGTCCCGCGGTTGGCGCGGGTCAACGGCCGGTCGGTCGCCGACGTCGAGGCCATCGTCGCGCGGCACACCTCCGATCGGCAGTTGGGGTTCCTCGGGCAGGCGCGGGTCAACGTCCTCGAGGTCAACATCGACCTCGGCCTGCTGGCACCGAGGTGCGGGTAGCGGGTCGTCGTGGGGCAGGAGAAAGATCAGGTGGTGTCCACCCGATCAACAGATCCGTCGCCACCGGCGGCACGCGGCGCCGGTGAGCCGGCCGAGAAGCGCGGGACGTTGCAGATATTCCTCGGCTGCGCGCCCGGCGTGGGCAAGACCTACGAGATGCTGGCGCAGGCGGCCACGCTGGCGGTCGAGGGCGCCGACGTCGTCGCGGCGATCGTCGAGACCCACGGTCGTAGCGGTACCGCCCGGATGCTCGAGGGCATCGAGACCGTCCCGACCACCCCGGTGCACTACCGCGGCACCGTGCTCGACGAACTCGATCTGCCCGCGGTCCTCGAGCGGGCGCCCGACGTCGTGCTCGTCGACGAACTCGCGCATTCCAACGCCCCCGGCGGCGCCAACGCCAAGCGCTGGGAGGACATCCGCGACATCCTCGACGCGGGGATCGACGTGCTGTCGACGGTCAACATCCAGCATCTCGAGAGTCTGAACGACGTCGTCGCCCAGATCACCGGGGTGACGCAACGCGAGACCGTTCCCGACGACGTGGTCCGGGCCGCCGATCAGGTCGAACTGGTCGACATCGCGCCCGAGGCGCTGCGCCGGCGTCTGTCGGCGGGCAAGGTCTACCCCGGCGAACGCATCCAGGGCGCACTGGTCAACTACTTCCGGCAGGGCAACCTGACGGCGCTGCGCGAACTCGCCCTGCTGTGGCTCGCCGACCGCGTCGACGACTCGCTCGCCGACTACCGCGCCGAGCACGCCATCACCGACACCTGGGAGACCCGCGAACGGGTGGTCGTGGCCGTCACCGGTGGGCCGGAGTCGGCGACCCTGCTGCGGCGGGCCAGCCGCATCGCCTCACGGTCGAGCGCGGAGCTGATCGCGGTGCACGTCATCCGCGGCGACGGCCTGCTCGACCGGTTGTCCGGCGAGCTCCCGTCGCTGTCGGATCTCGCCGCCGGGTTCAACGCCCGGATCCACACCGTGGTCGGCGACTCGATCCCGGAGACCCTCCTGGACTTCGCCCGGGGAGTGAACGCCACCCAGCTCGTGATGGGGACGTCGCGACGATCGCGGTGGCAGCGCCTCGTCGACGAGGGGACCGGTGCGGGCGTGGTGCGGATGTCGGGGAAGATCGACGTCCACATGGTGACCCACGATCAGGAGCGGCAACGCAACCCGCTCGACATCCGAGAGACCCGCTTCCACCGCCCCCTGAGCTGGATGCTGGCGGTGGTGGTGCCGTGCGCGGCCGCCGCGGCGCTGTTCGGGCTCGACCGGTGGCTCGGCTTCGCCAGCGAGACCGCCGTGTTCTTCGTCGTCGTGCTCGCCATCTCGATGCTCGGCGGTGTCGGGCCCGCGGCGCTGACGGCGATCGCGTCGGGGCTGCTGCTCAACTTCTTCTTCACCGATCCGCGCTACACGTTCACCATCGACAGCGTCGAGAACCTCTCCACCATCGTGGTGATGTTGCTGATCGCCATCGCGGTCGCCGCACTCGTCGATTCCGCGACGGTGCGTCGACGTGAGGCCACCCGTGCGGCGGGGGAGGCCGAACTGCTCGCCACGTTCGCGGGCGCGGTGCTCAGCGGACAGAGCCTCGACAAGCTGTTGGAGTTGGTCCGCGAGACCTTCGACCAGCAGTCGGTGTCGGTCGTGCGGATCGACGACGGGTCGTCGGTGCCGGTGGTCGAGAACGCCGTCGGCGTCGACCCCGCCACGACACCGTCCGAGGCCGACACGGTCTGCACGGTGCCGTCCGGCCCCTTCGTCCTGCTGCTGCGGGGGCCCGCGGTCGGTGGACGGGATCGTCGCGTGCTGACCGCTGTGGCCTCGCAGGCCGCCGGCGTCGTCGAACGCAGGCGCCTCGCCGAGGAGGCCTCGAGTGCCAAGGCCCTGGCCGAGACCGACCGGCTGCGTCGCGCACTGTTGTCGGCGGTGAGCCACGACCTGCGGACCCCGCTCGCCGCGGTGAAGGCGGCCGCCTCGAGCCTGCGCAGCACCGACGTCTCGTTCTCCGCCGAGGACACCGCGGAACTGCTCGCCACGATCGAGGAGTCGACCGACCACCTGTCGGCGCTGGTCGGCAACCTGTTGGACTCCTCGCGGCTGGCCGCCGGGGTGGTGCGTCCGCAGATGCGGACGGTCTACCTCGCCGAGGTCGTCGGTCGAGTCCTGGTCGGGATGTCGACGTATGACATCCGCCAGGTCAACCGCGTCGAGATCGGCGTCCGCGACATCGCCGTACACGCCGATTCTGTTCTGCTCGAACGCGTCCTGGCCAACCTCATCGACAACGGTCTGCGCCACGGCGGCGACGGGCCGGTGCAGGTGACCGCGGAGATCACCGCCGCCGACCCCCGGCGCGTCCTGATCGGGGTCGTCGACCACGGCGAGGGGATCCGACCGCACGACCGTGAACAGATCTTCGCGGCCTTCCACCGGCTCGGTGATCAGAACACGAGTTCCGGTGTCGGGCTGGGACTGTCGGTGGCCCAAGGGTTCACCGAGGCCATGGGGGGAGCGCTCGACGCGCACGACACCCCCGGCGGCGGGTTGACCCTGGTGGTCGACCTCCCCGCCGACCCCGATCCCATCGAAGGAGCCGACGGTGTCGCAACCACAGACCGATGAGCACGTGCGGGTTCTCGTCGTCGACGACGAACCGCAGATCCTGCGCGCGCTGCGGATCAATCTCAAGGCCCGCGGTTTCGAGGTGACCACCGCATCGACCGGCGCGGGTGCGCTACGCGCCGCCGCCCAGACCAACCCGCAGGTCGTCGTCCTCGATCTCGGGTTGCCCGACATCGACGGGTTCGAGGTGCTCTCCGGCCTGCGCGGGTGGACCACCGTGCCGGTGATCGTGCTGTCGGCCCGCACCGACGCAGCCGACAAGGTGCAGGCCCTCGACGCCGGTGCCGATGACTACGTCACCAAACCCTTTGGCATGGAGGAACTCCTGGCGCGACTGCGGGCGGCGGTGCGTCGCGCGAGTGCGCCGACGCCGGGCCTGGAGGAGCCTGTCGTCGACGCGGGGTCGTTCGTGGTCGACCTGCGGGCCAAGCGCGTGCGGCGCGACGGTACCGACGTCCACCTCACCCCGACCGAGTGGGGAGTGCTGGAGATGCTGGTCCGCAACGAGGGCAAGCTCGTCGGGCAGCGCGAGCTCCTGCACGAGGTGTGGGGACCGTCCTACGACTCGCAGACCCATTATCTGCGTGTCTATCTCGCCGGACTGCGCCGCAAGCTGGAGTCCGATCCCGCCCACCCGACGCACCTGCTCACCGAGGCGGGCATGGGATACCGCTTCGTCCGCTGAGCGGTACGACGGAATGCGGTCACCGGCCGCGGTGTTCAATCGTCGTATGACGACGAGCCCAGACAGCACCGACCCGACTGCTCCGGACACCGCCGGGGCGACGCGGCTGTGGGTCGAGCGCACCGGCACCCGCCGATACATCGGGCGGAGCTCCCGCGGCGCGGAGGTGCTCGTGGGTTCGGAGGGCGTCGAGGGGGTCTTCACCCCCGGCGAGCTGCTGAAGATCGCGCTCGGTGCGTGCACGGGCATGAGTTCCGACGCCCCCCTGTCGCGCCGCCTCGGCGACGACTACGACGCGACGGTGCGCGTCAGCGGAGCCGCGGACCGCGACAACGAGGTCTACCCCCGTCTCGAGGAGGTCCTCGAACTCGATCTGTCCGCTCTCGACGCCGACACCGCCAAGCGATTGCTGGTGGTGGTCGAACGCGCCGTCGACGCGGCCTGCACGGTGGGTCGCACCCTCAAGGCGGGCACCGAGGTCGGCCTCACGATCGAGCCCGGCTCCTCCGGCATGATCCGGAGGGTCGCCGAGTGAGAATCGAGCGGAGCGAGGATCGGAGCGAGAGCGGGCCCTCCGGCATGTCACGCTTGACGGCCTGGGTGCACGGACACGTCCAAGGCGTCGGCTTCCGGTGGTGGACGCGATCGCGAGCGCTCGAACTCGGACTGGTCGGCTACGCCGCGAACCAGGCGGACGGACGCGTCCTGGTCGTCGCCGAGGGGACCGAGACGAACGTGCACCGCCTGCTCGACCTGCTGCGCTCTGACACCACACCGGGCACGGTCGACCTCGTGGTCGAGGAGTTCGGCGCGCCCGTGGGCGACCTGACGGGGTTTGCGGAACGCTGAGCGACACCGCGGTGAACACCGCGGCAACACCCGCGCGACCACGAGTGATGATGACCGTCGCACCACATGGGTAATCTCTACCGTCGTGCACCTCAAGAGCCTGACGCTGAAGGGATTCAAGTCCTTCGCGTCGGCCACCACCCTGAAGTTCGAACCGGGGATCACCTGTGTCGTCGGACCGAACGGTTCCGGCAAGTCCAACGTGGTGGACGCGCTGAGCTGGGTGATGGGTGAGCAGGGCGCCAAGGCGCTGCGCGGCGGCAAGATGGACGACGTCATCTTCGCAGGCACCTCCGGTCGCCCTCCGCTGGGTCGGGCCGAGGTCACGCTGACCATCGACAACGCCGACGGTGCGCTGCCCATCGACTACTCCGAGGTCTCGGTCACCCGCCGCATGTTCCGCGACGGCGCCGGCGAATACGAGATCAACGGCAGCTCGTGCCGCCTGATGGACGTGCAGGAACTGCTCAGCGACTCCGGTATCGGCCGAGAGATGCACGTCATCGTCGGCCAGGGACGTCTCTCGGCCATCCTCGAGTCCCGTCCCGAGGACCGCCGCGCGTTCATCGAGGAGGCCGCGGGCGTCCTCAAACACCGCAAACGCAAAGAAAAGGCGGTCCGCAAACTCGAGTCGATGCAGGCCAACCTCGCCCGCCTCGGTGACCTCACCGACGAACTCCGCCGCCAGCTCAAACCCCTCGGACGGCAGGCCGAGGTCGCCCGCCGGGCGCAGACGGTCCAGGCCGACCTCCGCGACGCCCGCCTGCGCCTCGCCGCCGACGATCTCGTCACCCTGCGCAGCGCCATGGCCGATCAGAGCGCCGTCGAGGCCGCCATCCGTGAGCAGTCCGACCTCGTGGCCGCCGAGCTCGACACCGCGACCGCGGAGATGAACCGGCACGAGGCCGACGTCGCCGCGATCGTGCCCGCCGCCCAGTCCGCGGCCGCGTCCTGGTTCCGGCTGTCGGCGCTGGCCGAGCGCGTCGACGCCACCCGCCGGGTCGCCGCCGAACGCACCCGACACCTCTCGCAGCCGGTCGTCGGCGGGGACGGGCGCGACCCCGACGAGATGGAGATGCAGGCCGAGGCGGCCGCCGAACAGGAGGCCATGCTCGACGAGGCCGTCGTGACCGCCGACGCAGCCCTCGAGGCCACCCGCGGCGCGCTCGTGGGTGCCGAATCCGCCGCCGCCGCCGCGGAGAAGGCGCACATGGACGCCGTGCGTGCGGTGGCCGACCGACGTGAGGGCCTCGTCCGCCTCGAGGGTCAGGTCACCAATCTCACGACCCGCGCCGAGTCCACCGACGCCGAAGCCGCCCGCCTGTCGGCCGCGATCGCCGACGCCACCCTGCGGGCCGAGGAGGCCCAGGCGGAGTTCGACGCCGTCTCGGCGACCGTCGCCGACCTCGACGCCGGCGAACTCGGCCTCGACGAACACCACGAGCGCAGCGTCACCGCGCTCAACCACGCCAACGAGCGGGTCGCCGAACTGCAGGCCGCCGAACGCACCGGTGAACAACGGGTCGCCTCGCTGACCGCGCGGATCGAGGCACTCACGACGGGGCTGCACCGCAAGGACGGCGGCGCGTGGCTGCTGTCCAACGGTGTCGACGGACTGCTGGGCACGCTGGTCGATCTGCTGCGTGTCGACGCCGGATTCGAGGCCGCCATCGCCGCCGCGCTGGGGCCCGCCGTCGACGCGGTCGCCGCGAAGGACCTCTCGACCGCACGAACGGCGTTGTCGGCGTTGAAGTCCGCCGACGGCGGCCGCGCCGCACTGATGATCGGCGGTCTGACCGCACCCACCCCCGCCGATCGGGACACCCTGCCCCCCGGTGCGCGGTGGGCGTCGCAGGTCCTCTCGGCCCCCGACGACCTGCGTGGCGCGGTGTCGCTGCTGCTCGCCGAGACCGTCGTCGCCGACGACGAGAGGATCGCCGAGGCGGTCGCCCGCGAAGCCCGGGAACGAGGGCGTCGCCTCGACGTGGTCACCCTCGACGGCGATGTCCTGGGCCCGGGGTGGATCAGCGGTGGCTCCGATCGTCGTCCGTCGACCCTCGAGGTGCAGGCCGACATCGACTCGGCGAAAGCCGATCTGGTGATCGAGCAACACAAACGCGAACAGGTCGGGGCCGCGTTGTCGGGGGCGCTCGCCGAGCAGGAGAGCCGACGCCAGTCCGCCGACGACGCGCTGGCCGCCCTGCACGAGTCCGATGCCGCCGTCGGAGCGGTCTACGAACAGCTCGCCCGCCTCGGGCAGACCGCCCGCGCGGCCCACGACGAGGCGACGCGCCTCACCGGTCAACGCGCGGGAGTCGAAGCAGGGCGCGCGGCGACGCTCGCCGAGCTCCAGGAGATGGAGGACCGGCTGCGCGCGGCCCGCGCCCGGCCCGACGACTCCGACGACGGCGACGAGGGCGCCGACACCGAGCGCGTGGCCGCGGCCGCCGCGGTGTCGATGGCCCGCGCGGCCGAGACCGATGCGCGTCTGACCCTGCGGACCGCGGAGGAGCGCCTCGCGTCGGTCCGCGGGCGTGCCGACTCGCTGCGCCGTGCCGCGGCGGCGGAACGCGAATCCCGGGCCCGCGCCGAACGACAGAACCGCGCACGCGCCCACGCCGCCGAGGTCGCCCACGCGGTGGTCGCCGCGGCCGACGAGATCTCCGAACGGCTCGTCGACGCCGTCGCGCAGGCGCAGACCGCCCGCGACGAACTCGAGGCCGCACGCACGCACCGATCGGCCCAGCTCGACGCCGTCCGCAGACAGGTCGCCGAGCTGACCACGACGATGGCCCGCCTGCGTGACGAACTCCACCGCGACGAGGTCGCGGGGGCGCAGGCCGCTCTGCGGGTCGAGCAGCTCGAGGAGCAGATCTCGTCGACCTACGCGATCGGTCTGGAGGACCTGGTCACCGAATACGGTCCGGACGTCGAGATGCCGCCCAGCGACCTCGAGATGACCGAGTACCACCAGGCGGTCGAGCGTGGCGAGATCGTCGTCGCCCCCACACCTCTGCGCTACCACCGAGCCACGCAGGAGGCGCGCGCCAAGCGTGCGCAGCGCGACCTGAACACCCTGGGCAAGGTCAACCCCCTGGCCCTGGAGGAGTTCGCCGCTCTCGAGGAGCGCTACACCTTCCTGTCCACCCAGCTCGAGGACGTCCGCAGCGCCCGTCGGGACCTGCTCGAGGTCGTCGAGGACGTCGACGCGAAGATCCTGCAGGTGTTCAGCGAGGCCTACGCCGACGTCGAGCGTGAGTTCGCGGAGGTCTTCACGACCCTGTTCCCCGGCGGCGAGGGACGGCTGTTCCTGACCGACCCGGCCAACATGCTCACCACCGGCATCGAGGTGGAGGCGCGGCCGCCGGGCAAGAAGGTCAAACGACTGTCGCTGCTCTCCGGAGGCGAGAAGTCGCTGACCGCGGTGGCGATGCTGGTCGCCATCTTCCGGGCCCGGCCGTCACCGTTCTACGTGATGGACGAGGTCGAGGCCGCGCTGGACGACACCAACCTGAGGCGCCTCATCCGGCTGTTCGAGCAGCTGCGGGAGCGGTCGCAGCTGATCGTCATCACCCACCAGAAGCCCACCATGGAGATCGCCGATGCTCTGTACGGCGTGAGCATGCAGGGAGACGGCATCACCACGGTGATCTCGCAGCGGCTGCGAGGCGTCGACGTCACCTCCTGACAGACTGTTGGGGTGAACACCGAAATCATCATCGGCATCGTCGTGGCCGTCGTCGTGGTCGCGCTGCTCGTCCTCGTCGTCGGCCTCGTCCGTGCCCGTCGCAGGCGTATCTCGCTGCGTGACACCGCAGGCGATCCCACACAGACCGGCCCGCGCGAGGTCGACCGGTCCGGCGGCTACACCGCGGGCGGCGGGTTCAGCTTCAGCCAGGGTGGCGGCGCGACGGCGACACCGACCGCACCGGCCCCCGGTGAGAAGCCCACGACCCCCGACCGCGGCGAGTGGGCGGACCTGCCCGAGCGCACCGAGACCGACGGCCAACCCGGTGTCGGTGACGATGCCGCCATCCCACGGGATTCCGCACAGCGCGGCATGACCGACCTGTCGCTGCCCGACCCCGACCTGTACGACCCGCCCGCGACCCCGCAGGACCCCGACACCGAGGTCGACGACGGCACCACCGCGCCCGATGACCTCTCCGGCCTCACCGAGGCGCCGGCACCGGTCCGGATCGACGAGATCGCCCCGGTCGACGGCCGCCTGCACCGCCTACGGGGACGTCTCGCGCGGTCGCAGGGCGTGTTCGGCAAGGGCGTGCTCGGACTGCTCGGTGGTGGCGACCTCGACGAGGACTCGTGGGAGGAGGTGGAGGACACCCTGCTCTCGGCCGACCTCGGCAGCGCGACCACGACCGCCGTCGTCGACCGCCTGCGCGCCGAACTGGCCACCGCGAGCGTCCGCAGCGCGGCCGAGGTCCGCGAACTCCTGCGCTCGGTGCTCGTCGCCGCACTGCTGCCCGACCTGGACCGGTCGGTGCACGCCCTGCCGCACGCCGACACCCCCGCGGTGTTGCTGGTGGTCGGTGTCAACGGCACCGGCAAGACCACCACGGTCGGCAAGCTCGCCCGCGTGTTGGTCGCCGACGGTCGCCGCGTCGTCCTCGGTGCGGCGGACACGTTCCGTGCCGCCGCGGCCGATCAGCTGCAGACCTGGGGCGAACGCGTCGGCGCGACCGTCGTGCGCGGACGCGAGGGTGCCGACCCGGCCTCGGTGGCGTTCGACGCCGTGGCCGCGGGAGTCGCCGACGGCGTCGACGTGGTCGTCATCGACACCGCGGGCCGACTGCACACCAAGACCGGTCTGATGGACGAGCTCGGCAAGGTCAAGCGCGTCATCGAGAAGAAGACGAAGGTCGACGAGGTGTTGCTGGTCCTCGACGCCACCACCGGACAGAACGGCATGGCGCAGGCCAAGGTGTTCGCCGACGTCGTCGACATCACCGGCGTGGTCCTGACGAAGCTCGACGGCACCGCCAAGGGCGGCATCGTCTTCCACGTCCAACACGAGCTCGGTGTGCCGGTGAAACTGGTGGGACTGGGGGAGGGCGCCGACGACCTCGCGCCCTTCGAACCGGGCGCGTTCGTCGACGCCCTGCTGGGCTGAACCCTTCTGTCCGATTCGCCCGGATCATGGTGATTTGCGCTGCGAACGGGTTTTCCCACCTGGGGGGATACGTGGACGAAATATATGAAGCGGTTCCGTTCACGCTCGCGAAACATGTAATCGCCATCGCTGAAACATCCGGATAGGAACCTTCTCGCAGATCGAAGCCGCGGCGCCTCGTCGCGGTGCACACATCGAGGAGGATTTAGGGTGGCTTACCCCGTAATGGGTGTCCCGGATACCGGTGACACCGCCTGGATGCTCGCGAGCGCTGCGCTCGTGTTGCTGATGACCCCGGGACTGGCGTTCTTCTACGGCGGCATGGTCCGCGCGAAGAACGTCCTCAACATGATCATGATGAGCGTCACCGCCATGGGCATCGTGACCGTGCTCTGGGCGCTGTACGGCTTCTCGTTCGCCTTCGGCGACGACAAGGGTGGCGTGATCGGTGATCCCGGACAGTACCTCGGGCTCAAGGGTGTGATCGGCGGGAACGGCGCCGCAGCCGTGGCTGCAGACGCGGCGAGCGGGACCGAGGCGTCGGATGCCGTCAACATCCCGCTGTTCGGCACCCTGCCTCTCTCGGTGTTCGTGGTCTTCCAGCTCATGTTCGCGATCATCACCGTGGCCCTCGTGTCCGGAGCGGTCGCCGACCGCATGAAGTTCAGTGCGTGGGCGGCCTTCACGGTCCTGTGGTCGACCATCGTCTACTTCCCGGTCGCCCACTGGGTCTTCGCCTTCGACGGTTACACGGGCGAGCACGGCGGCTGGATCGCCAACAAGCTCAAAGCGATCGACTTCGCGGGTGGTACCGCGGTCCACATCAATGCCGGTGTCGCCGGCCTGGTGCTCGCGATCATCCTCGGCAAGCGTCGGGGTTGGCCCAAGACGGCGATGCGACCGCACAACCTCCCGTTCGTGATGCTCGGCGCGGGTCTCCTGTGGTTCGGCTGGTACGGCTTCAACGCAGGCTCGGCGACATCGTCCAACGGCACCGCGGGCACCACCTTCCTCACCACCACGGTGGCCACCGCGGCCGCGATGCTCGCCTGGCTGGTCGTCGAGGTCATCCGTGACGGTCACGCGACCTCGCTCGGCGGTGCATCCGGTGTCGTCGCCGGCCTGGTCGCCATCACCCCGTCGTGTTCCTCGGTGAACGTGCTCGGCGCCCTGATCATCGGTGTCGTCGCCGGCGCGATCTGCGCCCTGGCGGTCGGACTGAAGTTCAAGCTCGGCTTCGACGATTCGCTCGACGTCGTCGGCGTCCACCTCGTCGGCGGTCTGATCGGCACGCTGATGGTAGGACTCGTTGCGACACACCAGGCCCCGGCTGCGGTCGACGGCCTGTTCTACGGCGGCGGAGTCGATCAACTGTGGCGCCAGGCGGTCGGTGCTTTCGCCGTGCTCGGCTACTCCGCGGTCGCTACTGCCATAATTGCCTTGATCATCAAGTACACCATCGGTCTCCGTATCGATCCCGAGGGTGAGGCCGAAGGTGCAGACGAGTCGCAACACGCCGAATCCGCTTACGACTTCGCTGCTCTGGGTGGTAGTTCCGGAAGTAGCGCATTGAGCCAGAGCACCGTCGCTGTTGGCAAGGAGGGATGAGCAAGTGAAGCTGATCACAGCAATCGTCAAGCCGTTCACGTTGGAGGACGTCAAGGCCGGGCTCGAGCAGGCCGGTGTCCTCGGTATGACGGTCAGCGAGGTCCAGGGCTACGGCCGGCAGAAGGGCCACACCGAGGTCTACCGCGGTGCGGAGTACTCGGTCGACTTCGTGCCCAAGGTCCGCGTCGAGGTCGTCGTCGACGACGGTGCCGTGGACAAGGTCGTCGACGTGATCGTCGAGGCCGCACGGACCGGCAAGATCGGTGACGGCAAGGTCTGGGTGTCGCCGGTGGACTCGGTCGTCCGCGTCCGTACCGGCGAGCGCGGCTCGGACGCGCTGTAGAGACGAAAGCACCTGTGCCCTTCGTCACCAGCGGGAACGATTCATCCGGTGAATCTCGCAGGGGAGGCCCCGCGTCCGACGCCACGTCGAGCGCGGGGCCTCCGCCGTCCGCGACAACACCGCCGTCCCGAACAACTCCCACGGCCGCAACCGATCTCGTCGCGGCACGGAAACAACTCCTGCGCCGCACCGACGGCGCCAAACGCACCGACGCACCGGCCCTGCGTCAGGTCATGGTCGACCTGCACGACTTCTGGCTGACCACCAAGGGTGCTGAGCTCGGGGTGCGACCCGACAGCGGCTTCGCCATCGTCGCGGTCGGTGGCCTGGGCCGAGGAGAGTTGCTCCCGCACTCCGATCTCGACCTGATCCTGCTGCACGACGACATGGATCCCGCGGTGGTCTCCGAGGTCGCCGACGGTCTCTGGTACCCGCTGTGGGACGCCCACATCAAGCTCGACCACAGCGTGCGCACCGTTCCGCAGGCGCTACAGGTCGCGGCCACCGACATGAGCGCGGCACTCGGCCTGCTCGAGGCGCGTCACATCGCGGGCGACGAATCGCTCACCGAACTGCTCATCACCGGCGTCCGTCGGCAGTGGCGGGCCGACATCCGCAACCGGTTCGTCGAGCTGGTCGATCAGGCGGGGGACCGGTGGCGCCGTGGCGGCGACATCGCGCACCGGGCCGAGCCGGACCTGAAGAACGGTCGGGGCGGACTGCGCGACGTGCAGATGCTCGGTGCGTTGGCGATCGCCCAGCTCACCGACGGCATGGCCAATCTGCGTCCGGACTCGCCGGGCGCCGGTCTGCAGGTCGCCTACACCCGGCTGCTCGACATCCGCACCGAGCTGCACCGCATCGCCGGCCGACCCCGCGAACAACTGCGGGCGCAGGACGCCGACGAGATCGGCGCGGCCCTGCGCATCGGGGACCGTTTCGACCTCGCTCGGGTGATCAGTGACAGCGCCCGCACCATCAGCTACTCCGTCGACGTCGGCCTGCGGACCGCGGGCAACGCCCTGCCGCGGCGGGGCCTGGCCATGCTGCGCCGTCCGCCCGTGCGGCGTCCCCTCGACGAGGGGGTCGTCGAGCACTCCGGCGAGGTGGTGTTGGCGCGCAACGCGATACCGAGCAAGGACCCCGGCCTGATCCTGCGGGTGGCCTCGGCCTCGGCGCGCACGGGCCTGCCGATCAGTGCCTCGACCCTCAGTCGCCTCGCCGACTACGCCCCCGAACTGCGGGAGCCGTGGCCGTCGGAGGCGCTCAGCGATCTGCTCGTGCTGCTGGGCACCGGTCGACACATGGTCGCCCCGATCGAGGCCCTCGACCGCACCGGACTGTGGGGTCGACTCCTGCCCGAGTGGGGAGCGGTCCGCGACCTCCCGCCGCGCGACGCGATCCACACCTGGACCGTCGATCGCCACCTCGTCGAGACCGCGGCCAACGCCTCGCGCATGACCACACGGGTCGCGCGTCCGGACCTGCTGGTGCTCGGTGCCCTGATCCACGACCTGGGCAAGGGGCGCGGCGCCGACCACAGCGTGGTCGGGGCGGAGCTGGCCACGCAGATCGGCAACCGCTTCGGCCTGTGGCCCGACGACGTCGCGACCCTCTCGGCGATGGTCCGTCACCACCTGCTGCTGCCGGCGACCGCAACCCGCCGCGACCTCGACGACCCGGCCACCACCCGCGACGTCGTCGACGCCCTCGGTGGCGACCGGTTGCTGCTGGAGTTGCTGGCCGCGTTGGCCGAGGCCGACTCCCTGGCCACCGGACCCGGCGTGTGGGGCGACTGGAAGGCGTCGCTGATCGGTGAACTCGTCCGTCGCTGCCTGCGCGTCATGGACGGTGAGGAGCTGCCCACCCCCGAACCGCTCACCGACGACCAGCGCGCGCGGGCCGAGGCCGGTGGCGTGTTCGTCGACATCAGACCCACCGAGAACGCGCACACCCACCTGGTCACCATGATCGCCCCCGACTCCGACGGCGCCCTGTCGAAGATGGCCGGGGTGTTGGCGCTCAACGGATTGCGCTGCCACAGCGCCACCGCCCAGTCGCACGCGGGCAGTGTCGTCGACACGTTCATGGTCATCCCCGCGTTCGGTGATCCCCCCGACGCCGGGCTGCTGCGTCAGCAGTTGCTGCAGGCCACCGCGGGCACCATCGACGTCCTCGCGCGGATCGACGCCCGGGAGCGGGAATCGCCCATCCCCACCGCGCCGCCGCCGGTCAACGACCCCGACGGCGCACCCGTGGCGGTGCCGGCACTGTTCGCCCTCGCCCCGCCTCGGGTGCTGTGGATCGACCCCACCCCGTCGCCCTCGCAGGCCGACGGCGCACCGCGCACCGTCCTGGAACTGCGCGCGGCGGACCGCTCGGGACTGCTCAGTCGCGTGTCGGCGGTCATCGAGGCGCACGGCGTGGCCATCGAGTGGGCCACGGTCGCCACCATGGGCGGGACGGTCGTCGACACCTTCGGTCTGCGGTTGACCGAGGACTCCGCCGATCTGCGGTCGCGACTGTCCGACGCCGTCATCGCGGTGGTGCCACCCCCGGAGCCGCCGCGGGAGACCGACGACGAGCAGGGATCGTCCGGCGTGCCGATAGGGTAGGTCCATGTTCGATTCGCTGTCCGACCGGTTGACCGGGGCACTCAAAGACCTACGCGGCAAGGGCAAGCTGTCCGACGCCGACATCGACCGCACCTGCCGGGAGATCCGGCTCGCACTGCTCGACGCCGACGTGTCGCTGCCGGTGGTGCGTGGCTTCATCGCCCGGATCAAAGAGCGTGCCAAGGGTTCGGAGGTGTCGGGGGCACTCAACCCGGCGCAGCAGATCGTCAAGATCGTCAACGAGGAGCTCGTCGGGATCCTCGGTGGCGAGACGCGGCGCATCAACTTCGCCAAGACCCCGCCCACGGTCATCATGCTCGCCGGCCTGCAGGGTGCCGGTAAGACGACTCTCGCGGGCAAGCTGTCGGCGTGGCTCAAGAAGCAGGGACACACCCCGCTGCTGGTGGCCTGCGACCTGCAGCGCCCCGGTGCGGTCAGCCAGCTGCAGATCGTCGGTGAGCGCGCGAACACCCCGGTGTTCGCGCCGCACCCGGGGACGTCCATCGGGGGTGAGGGCGAGCTCGGGGTCAGCGCTGCCGATCCCGTCGAGGTGGCCCGCGCCGGTATCGCCGAGGCCCGCTCGAAGCAGCACGACATCGTCATCGTCGACACCGCAGGCCGTCTCGGCATCGACACCGAGCTGATGGCCCAGGCCGCGGGGATCCGCGACGCCGTGCAGCCCGACGAGATCCTGTTCGTCGTCGACGCGATGATCGGTCAGGACGCCGTCACCACCGCCGAGGCGTTCGCCGAGGGTGTCGGGTTCACCGGCGTCGTGCTGACCAAGCTCGACGGTGACGCGCGCGGTGGTGCCGCGCTGTCGGTCCGCGAGGTCACCGGCCGACCCATCATGTTCGCGTCGTCGGGCGAGAAGCTCGACGAGTTCGACACCTTCCACCCCGACCGCATGGCCAGCCGTATCCTCGGCATGGGCGACGTGCTCTCGCTGATCGAGCAGGCCGAGGAACACTGGGACGTCGCGCAGGCCGAGGCGACCGCGGCCAAGATCACCCAGGGTGAGCTGACCCTCGAGGACTTCCTCGAGCAGATGCTGATGATCCGCAAGATGGGGCCGATCGGGAACCTGCTCGGCATGCTGCCCGGTGCCGGTCAGATGAAGGACGCCCTGTCCCAGGTCGATGACAAACAACTCGACCGGGTCCAGGCGATCATCCGCGGCATGACCCCCGCCGAGCGCGACAACCCCAAGATCATCAACGCCTCACGCCGCCTGCGGATCGCGAACGGTTCCGGTGTCGCGGTCAGCGAGGTCAACCAACTCGTCGACCGGTTCTACGACGCCCGCAAGATGATGTCGCAGATGTCGGGCCGCATGGGCATGCCCGGCGGCAACCGGAACAACCGCAAGAAGGGCAAGAAGGGGAAGAAGGGTGGCCGCGGTCCCACGCCGCCCAAGAACCGCACCGGCATGCCGGGCATGCCCGCGGGCTTCCCGGACCTGTCGAACATGCCCGCCGGACTCGACCAGATCCCGCCCGGTCTCGAGGGGATCGACATCTCGCAGTTCCAGCCGCCGAAGAAGCGCGGCTGAGTCGTCATGCGGCGCCGATGACCTCGGACGTTCTGCACGTCCGGGGGCGGATCCCGGGAGTCGACGGGACCTCCGACGACCGTGAGGTCGACCTGTGGACCGTCGACGGACGAATCGTCGACGGCCCCGTCGCCGACGCGCAGACCGTCACGGGCGGGTGGATCGTCCCTGGGCTCGTCGACGCGCACAACCATGTCGGTATCGCGCCCGGCCTCGGTGTCACCATCGAGCGGGCACGCGGGTTCGCGCACGCCGACGCGAAGGCGGGCGCGCTGCTGATCCGGGAGGTCGGGTCACCGCTGGACACCCACCCGCTCGACAGCGATCCGCGCAGCCCGCAGTTCATCCGGGCGGGACGACACATCGCCCGACCCAAGCGGTACCTCCGCGGCTACGGGGTCGACCTCGACGACCCCGACCACCTGCCCGACGAGGTGCGCAGGCAGGCCCGCGACGGTGACGGCTGGGTCAAGATCGTGGGGGACTGGATCGACCGAGAGGTCGGCGACCTCGCCCCGCTGTGGACCGACCGCCAACTCGCCGACGCCGTGGCCGCCGCGCACGACGAGGGCGCCCGGGTGACCGCGCACGTCTTCGGCACCGACGCCCTGCCCGGGCTGCTCGACGCCGGGGTCGACTGCATCGAACACGGCACCGGTCTCACCGACGAGCTCATCGCGACCATGGCGCAGCGGGGGATCGGTCTGGTGCCGACGCTCATCCAGGTGGACAACTTCCCGGGCATCGCCGAGGGCGCGGACCGCTTCCCGACCTATCAGGCCCACATGCGCGCTCTGCACGACGGCGCCCGCGAGGTGTTCTCCGCCGCCCATGAGGCGGGGGTGCCCATCTTCGCGGGAACCGACGCGGGCGGGTTCGTCGAACACGGCCGCATCGTCGACGAGGTGGTCGCGTTGCAGCGCGTCGGATTCGACGCCGCCGGCGCGCTGGCCGCGGCCACCGACCTACCGCGGGCATGGCTCGGGGCGGGGATCCTGAACGTGGGCGACCGCGCCGATTTCCTGGTCCTCCGGGACGACCCCCGGACCGATCTGGAGACGCTTCGCGATCCGGTCGCGGTCATCTGCGGCGGCATCGTCCTGTAGACGGATTTCGCCGCGGGTTCACCGTCTGGCAGAATGGCCTGCTGGTTCGTCGGACGCGGTCATGGCCGCCCGACGGTCACACCATTCGACATCGCAAAACCGGGCCCACCACACCGGGTGGGTCGCTGAATTGCATCGTGACCACGCAGAAAGAGAACACATGTCTGTCAAGATCAAGCTCACCCGCCTCGGCAAGATCCGCAACCCGCAGTACCGCATCGTCGTCGCCGATGCCCGCACCCGTCGCAACGGTCGTGCGATCGAGACCATCGGCAAGTACCACCCCAAGGAAGAGCCCAGCCTCATCGAGGTCGACTCCGAGCGCGCGCAGTACTGGCTGGGTGTCGGCGCACAGCCGACCGAGCCGGTCGAGGCCATCCTGAAGATCACCGGCGACTGGCAGAAGCACAAGGGCCTGCCGGGCACCGAGGGCACCCTCAAGGTCAAGGAGCCCAAGACCAGCAAGCTCGACCTGTTCAACGCGGCGCTGGCCGCCGCCGACAGCGAGCCGGCCGCCGAGGCCACCACCCCCAAGAAGAAGGCCGCCAAGAAGGCCGACACCGCTGACGACGCGGCCGCCACCGAGGCGCCCGCAGCCGAGGCGACCGACGCTCCCGCAGCCGACGCCGGAGACGCCGCCAAGGCCGACGCGTGAGCGCTGTCGTCGCCGACGCCATCGAGCACCTGGTCCGCGGAATCGTCGCGAACCCGGACGAGGTCCGCGTGGACATGATCACGGGCCGCCGGGGCCGTCTCGTCGAGGTGCACGTGCACCCCGAGGATCTCGGCAAGGTCATCGGCCGCGGCGGACGTACCGCCACGGCTCTGCGCACCCTGGTCACCGGCATCGGTGGACGCGGTCTGCGCCTGGACATCGTCGACACCGATCGCTGATCGCATCCCCTCGATGGATCTCGTCGTCGGCAGGGTCGTCAAGGCCCATGGCGTCCGCGGCGAACTGGTCGTCGACGTCCGCACGGACGATCCCGACGACCGGTTCGCCGACGGCGCCACGTTGCGTGGCCGTCTGCCCAAGGGGCGGGGCGACCGCGACTTCACGGTCACCGGCGCACGCGAGCACTCCGGTCGCCTGCTGCTGACCCTCGACGGGGTCGACGACCGGTCGGCCGCCGACGACCTGCGCGGCGTGCTCTTCCTGATCGACAGCGCCACAGTCGATTCCGGCTCCGACCCCGACGAGTTCTACGATCACGAACTCGAAGGGGTCGGCGTCCGGACCGTCACCGGCGACGACATCGGCATCCTCTCGGAGATCCTGCACCTCCCCGGCGGCGACACCCTCGTGGTCCGCACCCAGGGGGGCCGGGAGATCCTCGTGCCGTTCGTGACCGACATCGTCCCGACCGTCTCGCCCGACGGCATCGAGATCGATCCGCCCGACGGCCTGCTCGACCTGCAGTGACCGGTCCTGCTCGGACGTCCGACACGGCGCCGACGCTGCGCATCGACGTCGTCTCGATCTTTCCCGAATACCTGACGCCGCTGCGCGCGGCCCTGCTCGGACGCGCCATCGACCGGGGCATCATCTCCGTCGACGTCCACGACCTGCGCGACTGGACCCACGACGTCCACCGCGGTGTGGACGACTCGCCCTACGGTGGCGGCCCCGGCATGGTCATGAAGCCCGAGGTGTGGGGTCCGTGCCTCGACGACGTCTGTCCCGACGACGCCCTGCTCGTCGTCCCCACTCCCGCAGGCGTGCCGTTCACCCAGGCGATGGCCGAGGAGTTCAGCCGCGAGCGACACGTGGTGTTCGCGTGTGGACGCTACGAGGGCATCGATCAACGGGTGGTCGACGACGTCGCGCGGCGGACACGCGTGCTCGAGGTGTCCATCGGCGACTTCGTCCTCATCGGCGGCGAGGTCGCGACCATCGCGATGGTCGAGGCCACCGTCCGACTCATCGACGGCGTACTCGGCAACGCCGCGTCGCACCAACAGGATTCGTTCTCCGACGGCCTGCTCGAGGGGCCGAGCTACACCCGCCCCGAGGTCTGGCGCGGACTCGCCGTACCCGCCGTCCTGCGCAGCGGTGACCACGCGCGGATCGAGGCCTGGCGACGCGAGGAGTCACTGCGCCGCACCAGGGAGCGCCGACCCGATCTGCTGGGGACCGACGACCCGGTCGAACCGGACTAGCCTGACACCGTGCATCACTGGTTCACGCACGACATCGTCGACGGTGGCCGACTCCCGCTGTTCCTCTTCTTCATCGGATTCGTCGTCGGGTTCGTCTGTACCCGCGTCAGCGTGCGCCTCATCCGCGCTCAGGTCCGGTGGTGGTTCGGCAACATGAGCACGGGGGAGACCCACGTCCACCACATGGTGTTCGGCGTGGTGCTCGTGCTCGTCTCCGGCGTGGCCCTGATCGCGGTCTCGCTCACCGGGTCGCAGACGACGGCGTCGGTGCTGGCCTGCCTGTTCGGGGTGGGGGCGGCGCTGGTCCTCGACGAGTTCGCGCTGATCTTCTACCTGCGCGATGTGTACTGGGCCGAGGAGGGGCGGGCCTCGGTGGACGCGGTGTGGGCGGTCCTCGGAGCCACCGGGATGGTGTTGCTCGGTTTCCGTCCGCTGGAGCTGTTCCAGACCTCCATCTTCGCCGACGACGCGAGCGTGGCCGAGATCGTCGTGGAACTCGCCGTCGCCGCGGCGAGCCTGGGGCTCGCGGTGATCGTCCTGCTCAAGGGCAAGATCTGGACGGCGCTGATCGGCATCTTCGCGTGGCCGTTGCTGCTCGTCGGTGCCCTCCGGCTCGCCCGTCCCGGATCACCCTGGGCGCGCTGGCGCTACACGCGGCGTCCCAGACGGATGGCGCGGGCGATGAACCGCGAGCGGAAGCTGCGGCGCCCACCCATCCGGGCGAAGATCTACCTCCAGGACCTGATGGCGGGACGTCCGGACGTCCCCCGCGCGTTCTCCGAGGCCGAGTCGGTGCTCGACGAGGTGGTCCACGCCGCGCCGGCGCCGGACCCGGCGACATCGATTTCGTCCCGGCGGGGTCGCTCTGGCACAATGGTCGGGTTGCCGTTCGAGGGTCGCTCGACCATGTCGAGCCCCCGTTCCGGCGATCCACACGACTAGAGCACGAACCGGTCGAACCGCTCACGCGGCCGCCAGGTTCCTCTGCTCCCAGTGAACGCCCATGATTGGACCACCTGATGAACACCTTGGACTTCCTCGACAAGCGGTCGATGCGCGACGACATCCCCGACTTCCGGCCCGGCGACACCCTTGACGTCCACGTCAAGGTCATCGAGGGCTCGAAGGAGCGCGTCCAGGTCTTCAAGGGTGTCGTCATCCGTCGCCAGGGCGGTGGCCTGCAGGAGACGTTCACCGTCCGCAAGGTCTCGTTCGGCGTCGGTGTGGAGCGCACCTTCCCGGTGCACAGCCCCACCTTGGCCAAGGTCGACGTCGTCACCCGTGGTGACGTCCGTCGCGCCAAGCTGTACTACCTCCGCGATCTGCGTGGCAAGGCCGCCAAGATCAAGGAAAAGCGCTGACATCAGCGTTCGGCGGGCCGGTCCCCGACCGGATCCGTCGCCACGCCGTCGCGGTCCACTAGGCTGAGCGGCGTGCCCGATACCCCCCGCCACGGCAGCCCGACCGACGACGATCTCGGTGCCGATCGCCCGGATCGCAACGACTTTCGGGAACCCGAGGCCACCGAGTCGTCGAATCGCCCGTGGCGGTCGCGCGCAGATGCGGCGCCGGCCAAGAAGCGCTCGGTGCTGCGCGAAACCGTCATCATCGTCATCAGCGTTCTCGTCCTGACCTGGATCCTGCAGACCTTCATCGGTCGCCAGTACGTGATCCCGTCGGAGTCGATGGAGAACACGCTGCACGGATGCGCCGGATGCACCAACGACCGCATCGTGATCGACAAGCTGTCCTATCGCTTCGGCGATCCCGAACCCGGCGACGTCGTTGTCTTCAAGGGGCCCACGTCCTCATGGGACGAGGGCTGGACGTCTCCCCGGTCGTCGAACACGGTCGTCCGCGGACTCCAGGACGGACTGTCCTGGTTCGGATTCGCCCCGCCGGACGAGAACGATCTGGTCAAACGCGTCGTCGCCGTCGGCGGTCAGACCGTGCAGTGCCGCAACGCGGACAAGGTCGGCGTCACCGTGAACGGCAAGCCGCTGTCCGAGCCGTACGTGGATCGTTCTCTGCAACAACAGGACACGACCATCAACCCCGGTCTGCTCGACGATCAGGACGGGTCGACGCTGAACAGCTGCCTCGGCGCGGACTTCGGGCCGATCACCATCCCCGAGGGCAACGTCTGGGTGATGGGCGACAACCGCGGCAACTCCGCGGATTCGCGCTTCCACATCACCGACGAACTCCGGGGCACGGTGCCGATCTCCGACATCCGCGGCAAGGTCCGGTTCATCATCTATCCGTTCTCGCGCATAGGTGGGGTCGGCTCCGACAACCCGCAGAAGTAGCGGGCGTGCGTCGATGAGTCGGTGGCCACCCCGTTCGCCGATCCGGCGGGCGGCCAGTCTGCGCACCTACGAGTTCGCATTGCACAACAGCGGTCTCGGCCCCGTGGCCGGTGTCGACGAGGCCGGTCGAGGCGCATGCGCCGGTCCACTCGTGGTCGCGGCGTGCGTCCTCAAACCGACACAGCTGGTGTCGCTGGCCGACCTCGACGACTCGAAGAAGCTCAGCCCGGCCGTCCGGGAGAAGCTCTACCGTTCGGTCGTCAAACACGCACTGAGCTGCAGTGTGGTCATCGTCGACGCAGCCGAGGTCGATCGCATCGGTATTCACGTCGCGAACATCGAGGGGATGCGCCGCGCGGTCGCCACCCTGACCGTCCCGCCCGGCTACGTGCTGTCGGACGGGTTCGTCGTCCCCGGGCTCACCGTGCCGTCGCTGCCGGTGATCGGGGGAGACGGCGCCGCGGCCTGCATCGCGGCCGCGAGCATCCTGGCCAAGGTCACCCGCGACCGGATCATGGTCCAGATGGAGCGCGACCTGCCCGGCTACGCCTTCGACATCCACAAGGGCTACAGCACCGAGCTGCACATGTCGGCGCTCGACCGGCTCGGTCCGTCACCGCAGCATCGGATGTCCTACCGCAATGTCCGTGAGCGGGTGCGGCCCGTCGGCGAACCCGTCGCCCTCGACGCATCCGCTGCGAACCCGGCGTCACGAAACCACTAGGCTGGACCGCATGAGTGCTGAGGATCTCGAGAAGTACGAGACCGAGATGGAACTCTCCCTGTACCGCGAGTACAAGGACGTGGTCGGCCAGTTCACCTACGTCGTGGAGACCGAACGGCGCTTCTACCTCGCGAACTCCGTCGAGATGGTGCCCCGCAACGCCGACGGCGAGGTGTACTTCGAACTCCGGATGTCCGACGCCTGGGTGTGGGACATGTACCGGCCCGCCCGCTTCGTCAAGCAGGTCCGGGTCATCACGTTCAAAGACGTCAACATCGAGGAACTCGAGAAGTCCGAGCTGCGCCTGCCCGAGGACGGCGCGCTGCCCGACTGATCTGCCCCTGGGAGGGTCAGGACCGCAGCCGGTGCCGGCCCGTCGCCGACACCCGGGGATCGTCGTCGGTCACGACCGGGATCTCCGCTGACGTCGCGACCATCTCGGGCGGACGTTTACGCAGCCCGAGGCTCAGCAGCGCCAAACCGAGTGCGGTTCCGGCGATCGTCCACATGATGACGACGAACGCCCCGAGGAACGAGTGTGCGGCGACATCACGACCCGCCTCGCGGATCGCCGGCGCGGCCTGACGGGCGATCGTCGACCGCATGTCGGTCCCGTTCGACGGAGCCGAGGCGGTGCCCGCGCATCCCGGCGGCACCACCTCGGGTCGGGCCGAGGCCAACTGCTCCCGCGCGCACCGGGTGAACTCGTCGACGACGAACTGCTGCACCGATCCCGGTACCTCGGTGGTCGTCAGCCGCTGCGTCAGGACCTGACCGCCGTCGCGCACGGCCGGAACCGACTGGTCGGCGACCTGGTTGAAGAAGAAGATGCCGATCACGGCCAGACCGATCGACGCGCCGACCTGTTGGACGGTCGGGATGGAGCCCGACGCCGAACCGACGGTGGCCGTCGAGGTCCCGGACAGGATCGTGGCCTGCAGCGGCGCCACGAACAAACCCGTCCCCATCCCGCCGATCGCCAACGGGATGAGGACCGAGGCGATGTCGAGGGTCCGGGCCGACGGGTCGATGAGCAGCGCGACCCACCCGACCGACACCGCGAAGAACACCATTCCGACCGCGAGGGTGCGGGCTCCGATGCGGTTGACCAGCAACGGCGAGGTCAGCGACCCGATGGCCGCACCGACGGCGAACGGCAAGGTGATCAGCCCGGTCCGCAACGCGGAGTACCCCAGTCCGAACTGGGTGGTGATCGACACCGCGAAGAAGAACGCCGCGAACACACCGAAGAACAGCAGCGACAGCGTGGCCCCGACGGCGAAGGCCCGGTTGCCGAACAGGTCCAGCCGCAACAGTGGGTTACCGCCGCGTCGGAGCAGACGGCGCTCGTAGATCACGAACGCGACGAGCAGGACGATCGACACCGCCAACAGGCCCAGCAGCCAGGTGGGCCATCCCTGCTCACGACCCACCGCGAGGGGATAGATGAGGGCGAACAACCCCGCCGAGGACAGGATCGCGCCCACCACGTCGAGCGGCTCGTGCTCGGCGGAACGGATCGACGGCAGGTAGCGGAACGCCATCGCGCACGCCACGACGCCCAGCGGCAGATTGACCAGGAAGATGGTGCGCCACCCGAGGCCGAGCACGTCACCCGATATGAGGGCGCCGCCCAGGACCGGACCCAGCATGGCGGCGATACCCGCCGTCGCGCCGTAGAGTCCGAACACCGCGCCGTGCCGAGACCGCGGGAACATCGCCGAGATGATCGCGATCGTCTGCGCCGACGCGCAGGCGGCGGACACGCCCTGCAGACCACGCAACACGATCAACTCGGTTGCGCCCGTTGCAGTCCCGCAGAGCACCGAGGTCACGGTGAAGCCGATCAACGCGCCCAGGAAGACCCGGCGTCGTCCCCACAGCTCGCCCAGTCGCGATGCCGTCATCAGGGTGCACGCGAAGGCCAGGGTGTAGACGGTCAGCACCAGCAACTGGTTCGACGACGTGGCGCCGAGATCGGTGGACAGGCTGGGCAGGGCGATGTTGACGATGGTCGTGTCGACCATCTGCATGAACACCGCGATCAGGCAGGCGCTGAGGGCCAGCCAGCTCCGCGCCGACGGCTCCGCGGTACCCGGTGGATCCGCGAAGGACATGCCGTCGAGCGCGCCGAGGGCACGGATGGCCCGGTGGTCGATGGGTCGGGTGTCGCCGTCGGCGAAGGCCGGCAGACGGATCGGCGAGGTGTCGTCGATCGAGAAGGTCGAATGCCGGCCGGCCATCAGCGGCCCCTACTTCGCGAGCACGGCCACCGAGGGGACGTAGTCACCGGTCGCTGCGATGGTTGAGAAGATCTCGAGCATACGGTCGACGTAGAGCTTGATCGACGTCTCGGCTTCGTCGGTACGTGGGTAGAGGAAGCTCATCTTGGTGCCCTCCGGGAAGCGGTTCACCCAGATGAACACCTCTTCGGAGCTACCGCGGTTGCCGAACACCGAGAAGTTGACCTTGTCGAACATGTCGCCGCCGGGGAGTTTGCGTACGTCGAGGTAGCTGACCATCGGGACCGACCAGCCGGCCGGGATGCTGATGGTCGAGTCCTGCGGCACCAGTTCGAGCACGCGGTGCAGCGACACCTCCGACATGGTCTTGCCCTCGTTGAACGACTGCTGTGTGGCCTCGACGATCGAGGTGAAGCTCGAGCCGTCGGTGATGTCGACGCACACCGGGATCAGGTTGGTGAACCACCCGACGGAGGCGAACTCGCTCGCGGTCGAGCGGGTGTTCTTCGGGGTGAAGCCGAAGTACTTGGTGCGGTTGGTGAACTCGTGACTGACCAGTCCTGCGATGGCCAGGACGCCGGCGGCGAACCCCGCGCCGTTCGCGTGGCAGGCGATGTCGACCCGCTCGGCCTGCTCGGGGGTCATCAGATCGACGGTCGTGAACGCGCTGCGGTTGTAGTCCGCGGTGGACAACCCGAGATCGAGCGGGAAGTGGGGGAGTTCGCCGTCGTTCTCCTCGAGCAGCTCGATCCACTTGCGGACCTGGGGGGTTTCCAGGGTGAGTTCGCGTGAGATGTCCCGTTCGCGGCGGCAGAAGTCGATGTAGCTGCCGACGGGCATGAGTTCCGGTGCGTCGGTGGATATCTCGCGCTGGTAGGCCGACATCAGGTCGACACACGACAGGGCCTGTGAGATGCCGTCGGAGTTGAGGTGATCGGCGGCGAGGTAGACGACGAAACGCCCGTCGTGCTCGATGGTGCCCAGGGTGAAGCAGTCCCAGTTGAACGGGCCGGGCGTCTGCGCCTCGACATGCTCACGGATGTCCTGGCTGCTGGAGATGTAGGTGGAGTCGGTGGGGACGAAGTCGACGATGCTCGGGTCGATGACGTGGCGGGTGATCTCGTCGTCGTCCATCGAGAACCAGCTCAGAAAGGTGTCATGGCGACGGAGGAACACGTTGATCGCGCGGGTCATCGCCTCGACGTCGAGTTCACCCTGGATCTCGAACGCCAGCAGGCACAGACGACCGAAACGAAAGCCTGCGTCCTCGTGGCGCTGAGCGGCGCGGAGATAAGCTTCCTGCTGGTAGGAGGGGCCGACGGGGTGTGTCGGGGCATGTCCGGCCGCGGCGACCGAGGCCAGCGACGCGACCCAACTCGTGACCCTGCCCGGAGACGGTTCCCACTCGTCGATCAAACCGAAGTTGATCATGATTTTTTCTCCCCTCGCGAACCCCTGGCCGTGCACCACGTCGAGTAGCGTTCCCCCGCACCGCGTCGTGATCAGGCTCACTGGTTGTATCACGAGTCGATGTGCATCCGAAAACATCAGCGATCATTGATGACGGCCGAATGCGAGAAGCAGTGTCCGCGTTGAATACTCGCACGGTTCCCCTCCCGTACGATAGTTATGGAGGGTACCGTGGGTGGTTCACAGCGGCAACCGATGCGGTTCGTGACGTGTGACATCCGGGCCACGTCTGTGATGTGTCCCATGTCGCGCGAATCCCGACTGTGGTCCGAGCCAGCGCGCTGCGGCGTGGTCGATCGGTGTGACCCACGTCAACTATTGTGGCCTCAGTCAGGCCGCGAGGGCGTGCCGACTTCTCAAGGGGAGGATTGCCGGGGTGAGAGGTTTTCTCTCTGCGGGTACGCGACGACGAGGTCGTCGGTGGTTGAGTGTGTCGACTCTGGGTGCACTGTCGATGGCGGTCGTGGCGACCGCACCGATGCTGGTGGCGGCGCCCGCGGCGGCGGCACCGCTGTCGATCGGTGGAGCGACGATCACCCGGACCGTGGCTCAGGCCGACGGCGTCCGCGACGTCTACGTCCGATCGACCGCCATGAAGGCGGAGATGCTGGTGAAGGTGCTCCCCTCGCGGGTGAACGCAGCCACGTCACCGACGCTGTACCTGCTCAACGGCGCCGCCGGCGGCTACAACGGCAGCAGCTGGTTCGACCAGACCGACGTCATCAAGTTCTTCGCGGACAAGAACGTCAACCTCGTCGTGCCGGTGGGTGGGGTGGCGAGTTACTTCACCGACTGGCGTCGTGACGACCCCAAGCTCGGTCATCTCAAGTGGTCGACCTACCTCACCAAGGAACTCCCACCGCTGATGGATGCGGCCTACAAGGGCAGCGGCCGCAACGCCATCGCGGGCATCTCGATGGCGGGCACCTCGGTGTTCCAGCTGTCGCTCGACGCCCCCGACCTCTACCAGGGGATCGGCGCCTACAGCGGATGCGCGATGACCAGCGACCCCATCGGGCAGGCGTTCGTGAAGCTGACCGTGGCCCGTGGTGGCGGCAACACGCTGAACATGTGGGGACCGTCGACCGATCCGGAGTGGGTGCGCAAGGACCCCTACGTCAACGCCGAGAAGCTGCGCGGTAAGGCCATCTACGTGGCCGCGGGCACCGGTGTCCCCGGGCAGTACGACAACATCAACGCGCCCGGGATCAAGGGGAACGTGACCGCACTCGCCGAGCGGATCGCGGCAGGCGCGGTCATCGAGAGCGCGACCAACTACTGCACCCAGCGCATGCAGACCCGTCTGCGTTCACTGAACATCCCGGCGACCTTCCGACTCAACTACCCCGGCACGCACAGCTGGCCCTACTGGCAGGACGACCTGCACAATTCGTGGCCGATGTTCTCGACGGCACTGAACCGGTGACCGCAGGCGGCGCGGTCGGCGACGGGTTCGTCGCTGTCGGCCGCCTCGCCGCCAGGTCGTGGGTCCACCCCGACTGGTCGGTGGCCGATCTGGTCGCCGCCAAGGGTGACCGATCGGTGTCGGTGGTCGTGCCGACGCGTGATCACGCCGATGTCGTCGCCGATGCGCTGCACGGCATCCTCCCGCTGGTGGGCACGCTCGTCGACGAGGTGGTCGTGGTGGACGCGGGGTCGACCGACGCCACGATCGACCGCGCGGAGTCCCGTGGGGTGCGGGTCGAGACGTGCACTGCTCGCGACGCAGGAGACAGGTCCGGCCGCGGCGAGGCCATCTGGCGATCGCTCGAGGTCACCGACGGCGACATCCTGGTGTTCGTCGACCCACGACTCGACGCCCCGGTGGCCGCGCTCATCGGACCACTGCTCACCGACGACCGGTTGTCGCTGGTCAAGGGCTTCCGGAGACGGCCCACGCCACGGGTCGGCGAGGTGGACAACGGCGCCGGCCGACTCACCGAACTGCTGATCCGGCCGCTGCTCGCCTCGCTGCGCCCGCAGTTGATCGACATCGTGTCCCCACTCGGCCGCGAATTCGCCGCGTCGCGTGCGCTCCTGACCACGCTGCCGATCGCGCCGGGTCCGTCGGCGGACATCGGGATCCTCCTCGACGCTCTGGGTACCCGGGGGATCGAGTCGATCGCTCAGGTCGGGCTGGAGGAGGCGCAGGAGCACGATCCGGCTCTGACCGAGCTCGGACCCATCGGACGGCAGATCGTCGCAACGCTGATGGATCGGTCCGGTGTCGTCGATTCCGGAGCGCCCCTGACCTCCTATCGCGCGTCCGAGGGAGGATTCGAGGCCCACCGGGCCCATCCCACCCTGCGTGATCTGCCGCCCATGTCGACGACGAATCTGACCGTCCGCTGAGTTCGCGCCCGGCTGCCCGGGGACCGGTTTCTGCACAGATCGGGTCGCCTCCGCAGATCGGTGTCGTGCGGGGCGTCGTCGCGTCGGTGGGGTCGGCCGGTGCGGTCATGGTTGGTCGGTGGCTACAGCGAAGCGGGGGCGCAATCGGCGCCAGGTGATCGGGCAGCGCGGCGAGGATGTCGCGGTCGAGTATCTGTCCGGTGCGGGGTGGTCGGTGCTCGACCGCAATTGGCGGTGTCGGTACGGCGAGATCGATGTGATCGCCGTCGACGGGACCGATCTGGTGATCGTCGAGGTGAAGACGCGTACGGGGTCGTTGTACGCCGACCCGGCCGAGGCGGTGACGTATGAGAAGTACCGCCGCCTGCGTCGTCTGGCCGGGCTGTGGTTGGCCGATCAGGAACGCGGGTGGCCGGTCATCCGGTTCGATGTCATTGCCGTGCAGATCGATTCGGCCGGGACACCGGGTATCCGTCACCTGCGTGGGGTGTTCTGATGTCGCTGGGGTGTGTGCGCTCGGTTGCGATCAGCGGGGTCGAGGGTGTGATGGTGGAGATCGAGGCGTTCATCGGTCAGGGGTTGCCGGGGGTGCAGCTGGTGGGTCTGGCCGACGCGTCGCTCAAGGAGTCGAAGGATCGGGTCCGGGCGGCGATCACCAACAGCGGGAAGAAGTGGCCCGATGGTCGGATCACCTTGAGTCTGTCGCCGGCCACGCTGCCCAAGTCGGGGTCGAATTACGATGTGGCGCTTGCGTTGGCGGTGTTGGCGGCGAAGGATCTGGTGCCGACGCACCATCTGGAGAAGACGGTCTTCATCGGGGAGTTGGCGCTCGACGGTCGGATCCGGGGAGTGCGTGGGGTGTTGCCCGCGGTGGTCGCGGCACGGCGGGCGGGGTTCACCCATGTGGTGGTGCCGTTGGCGAACGTGGCGGAGGCGGCGTTGGTGTCGGGGATCGATGTCGGTGGGGCTGGTCATCTGTCGGATGTGTTGGGGTGGTTGTCCGGTGAGCGGGTGCTCGACACCGTCGGTGACGAGGCGGGTGCGGTGGAGTCGGCGCCGGTTCCCGATCTGGCCGATGTGGTGGGGCAGGAGGAGGCGCGCTACGCGCTCGAGATCGCCGCGGCCGGGGCCCATCACCTGTTCATGACCGGTCCGCCGGGGATCGGCAAGACGATGTTGGCCCGGCGACTGCCGGGGATCCTGCCGCCGCTGACCGAGCTGGAGTCGTTGGAGGTCACCGCGATCCACTCGATCGCCGGGACGCTGCCCGCGGGGCGGCCGTTGGTGACCGAGCCGCCGTTCATCGCGCCGCATCACTCGGCGTCGTCGACCGCGCTGGTCGGCGGCGGTACCGGGATGGCCCGACCCGGTGCGGCCTCCCGCGCACACCGCGGAGTCCTGTTCCTCGACGAGTGCGCGGAGCTCGGCGTCAAGGCGCTGGAGTCGCTGCGCACCCCGCTCGAGGACGGTGAGACCCGGGTCATGCGCCGCGACGGGGTCGCGGTGATGCCGGCCCGATTCCAGCTGATCCTCTCGGCAAACCCGTGCCCGTGTGCACCCGCCAACGACGTCGACTGTGTGTGCTCGGCGCAGGTCCGGCGCCGCTATCTCGGCAAGCTGTCGGGTCCGCTGATGGATCGGGTCGACATCCGCGTCCGGATGGACCCACCCGGTAACGCCGCACTGATGAACCCGTCCGGTGAGAACAGCGCCGATGTCCGTGCACGGGTGACCTTCGCGAGGGAGGCGGCGCGGGCCCGGTGGGCGGAACGGGGGTGGCAGACGAACAGTGAGGTCCCGGGATCGGCCCTGCGACAGGACTTTCGTCTCCCGGCAGCGGTCACCCGTCCGATCGAGTTGTTCCTCCGCGACGGCCGGGTCACCGCCCGGGGTGCCGACCGCGCGTTGCGGCTCGCGTGGACACTGACCGATCTGCGAGGCGGGGTGTCGCCGACCGAGGACGAGGTGGCGCAGGCGTTGCTGTTCCGCGATCGGGGGTATGCGTGATGGATGCTCGCGAGAGACTCGCCTGGGCCTACCTGGCCGCGGTGTCCGAACCCCCGTCGGCCGCGGTGATCCGACTTGTCGACGCCGTGGGCGTCGTCGACGCCGCGCAGGCCGTCGCCACCCGATGCGTGCCGGAGGGGCATCAGGGCGTTCTTCGCCCGACGGCCGCACGATACGAGAAGGACACCGCACGAACCGATCTCGAGACCGCCGAGCGGATGAACGGTCGGTTGGTGACGCCCGTCGACGACGAGTGGCCGGGGTGGGCGTTACACGCGTTGACGATGTCGGACACGGCGCCACGCGGCGGTCCGCCGTTGGCGCTGTGGGTCCGTGGTGGCGGGCGACTCGACGCCATCACCGACCGCGCGGTCGCCGTGGTGGGGTCGCGCGCATCGACCGGATACGGCCAACACATCACGTCGAAGATGGTCACCGGACTCATCGGATCGGGCCGCGGCGTCGTCTCCGGCGGGGCGTACGGCATCGACGGCAGCGCGCACCGCGCCGCGCTTGCCTCCGACGGGCTGACCGCGGCGGTCCTGGCGTGCGGTTTCGACATCGACTACCCGACCGGCCACACGCAGCTGTTCGCCGGCATCGTCGCCGACGGCGTGGTGGTCAGCGAGTACCCACCGGGCACATCGGCCGGACGACACCGGTTCCTGACCCGCAACCGGCTGGTGGCGGCACTGTCCAAGGCGGTTGTCGTGATGGAGGCGGGCCGACGAAGTGGGTCGCTGAACACCGCGGCGTGGGCGGTGAAGTGCGGTGTGCCGGTGGGCGCCGTGCCGGGGCCGGTGACGTCGGCCATGTCGGTGGGATGTCACCGGATGATCCGCGACGGCCAGGCCCAGCTGGTCATGGACGCCGACGACATCGAGCACCTCATCACCCCGGACGGTGTGGACGACGCGGCGGGAACCACGCGCCGTCCGGATGAGCGGACCCTCGACGACGTCCAGAGCAGGGTCCGCGACGCGATACCCGGCCGTGGTTCGGCCACCATCGCCGAGATCGCCTTCGCGGCGGGGATCGAGGTCGCGCGGACCCGGTCCGCGCTGGCAATGCTCGAGACCTACGGCTTGGTCGCCTCCGACGGATCGGGCTGGCGCCTGCCGGCGCGCTGATGTCGGGCGACACCGATACCGTCGAGTCGACAGCACTGCGCGTCGTCGATTTACGCGGGGAGGAGGACGAGACCATGGAGGCAGCCGGAGACGGCCCGCTCGACGCCGCGGCACACGCCGCGTTCGAGGTGTTCTTCTCCGACCTCGACGCGGGGACGTTGACCCGGGACGAGGCGATCGACGGCTTCACCGCGTTGATGTCGATCACGGCGTCGCCCTCGGACGAGCCGACGCTACCACCGGACTCCGACCTCGAGATCCTGCGCAACACCCCTCGAGACGCGGTGCTCGTGGCGTTGCTGCCGATCGGCGGTTGGGTCGTGCCCGACATCGATTCGCCGGACGGTTTCGTCGGACGGATCAGCGTGGAACTCAGCGAGCTCTCCGGAATCGTCCGCGACTTCCGACACCACATCGTGGTGGCCGGGCTGGCC
The DNA here is from genome assembly GCF_014635305.1 of Williamsia phyllosphaerae. NCBI lineage: Bacteria > Bacillati > Actinomycetota > Actinomycetes > Mycobacteriales > Nocardiaceae > Williamsia > Williamsia phyllosphaerae. Next base: position 205,840 of record NZ_BMCS01000003.1, read on the forward strand.
GACCCGGGTGAGCTCGTCGGTCACTTTCTCATCGTGCGCACCGCACGCGGCGAGACCGTGGTGCGCGAGTTCGCGACCGGTGTGATGCTCGACGACGCCTACCGGAACACCGCTGCGGTCTGGGCGAGTGGCCGCTCCGGACCGGTGCTCTAGAACCGACGCCTGCCGCCGATGCGCTGACTAGGCTGGCCCGATGCGCATCCTGCTGATCGGTGCCGGTGGTGTCGGCGACGCCATCGCGAAAATCGCCGCCCGCCGCGATTTCTTCGAACTCTGCGTGGTGGCGGACTTCGACCCGGCGCGCGCCGAGCGGACGGTGGCGGCGATCGCGGAGCGCACCGGAGCGGAGTCCGCGCGCCGTTTCGCCGCCGCGCAGATCGACGCCTCGGACGCCGACGCGGTGACGGCGTTGGCACTCGAGCACCGCGTCACCCACGTGATGAACGCCGTCGAACCGTCGTTCGTACCGACGGTGTTCGCCGGCGCGTTCGCGGCCGGGGCCGACTATCTCGACATGGCTATGAGTCTGAGCTCGCCCCATCCGACCGATCCCTACGCGCAGACCGGTGTGATGTTGGGGGAGCAGCAGTTCGCCGCGCACGACGAGTGGGAGTCGGCCTCTCGGCTCGCGCTCGTCGGCATGGGCGTGGAGCCGGGCCTGTCGGATGTGTTCGCGCGCTACGCCTGTGACGAACTCTTCGACACCGTCGACGAGCTCGGGACGCGGGACGGTGCCAACCTCGTCGTCCGCGACGAGTCCGGGAACGAGATCTTCGCGCCGTCGTTCAGCATCTGGACCACGATCGAGGAGTGTCTGAACCCGCCGGTGATCTACGAGTCCGGCCGCGGGTGGTTCACCACCCCGCCGTTCTCCGAGCCCGAGGTCTTCGACTTCCCCGACGGCATCGGCGAGGTCGAGTGCGTCAACGTCGAACACGAAGAGGTGCTGCTCATGCCGCGCTGGCTCGACGCGCAGCGGGTGACGTTCAAGTACGGCCTCGGCGCCGAGTTCATCGGGGTGCTCAAGACGCTGCACACGCTGGGCCTCGACTCCACCGCACCCATCCGTGTCCGATCGGCCGATGGTCCGGTGTCGGTCGCACCGCGCGATGTGGTCGCGGCCGCGCTGCCCGATCCCGCCGGGATCGGACCGATCATGACCGGTAAGACCTGCGCCGGGATGTATGTCACCGGCACCAAGGACGGCGCTCCTCGTGCGGTGTACCTCTACCACGTCAGCGACAACGAATGGACGATGCGTGAGTACGGGACCCAGTGCGTGGTGTGGCAGACCGCTCTGGGACCCGTTGTCGCGCTGGAACTCCTGGCCGCCGGGACGTGGACGGGTGCCGGGGTGCTCGGTCCCGAGGCGTTCCCGGCCGGTCCGTTCCTCGAGCTGATGGCGCGTCCCGAGGCCGACGGCGGCTTCGGGCAGACGTGGGGGCTGCGCGAGGAGACGCCGGCGACAACTTAGGGTGCCCTTTGCTGGCGTGTACGCTCGGGAACGACAGCAAGGAGAAACACCTGTGGCCAGGAAGCTCAACACGATGGTCGTCACCCGCACCGAGTGGATCACCGCGCACATGGTTCGCGTGCACCTCGGCGGACCCGGGTTCGCCGAGTTCGACGCCAGCGACGACACCGATTCCTACATCAAGATCATCTTCGGCCGACCGGGGGTCGACTACCCGGAGCCGTTCGACCTCGAGCGCATCCGTAGCGAGTTCGCGGCCGATGACCAACCCGCCGTCCGCACCTACACGGTGCGGTCGGTCGACACCGAACGGCAAGAAATCGCAGTCGATTTCGTCGTGCACGGAGAATCCGGCATCGCCGGCCCGTGGGCCGCGTCCGCCCGGCCCGGCGACGTCGTGCGGTTCAACGGGCCGGGCAGCGGGTACCGACCCGACCCCGCCGCGCCCTGGCATCTGATGGCCTCCGACGAGGCGGGTCTCCCCGCACTCGCGTCGGCGCTGGAGGCATTGCCCGACACCGCGATCGCCAAGGTGTTCATCGAGGTCGCCGGCCCTGACGACGAGCTGACGCTGGTGGCTCCCTCCGGCGCGGACATCACCTGGATCCACCGCGGCGCCGGATCGGACGAGGCCGACGACGCCGTGGCCGGGGACAACGCACCGGTCATCGCAGCCGTGCGCGCCGCGGAATGGCTCGATGGCGAACCACAGGTCTTCATCCACGGTGAGGCGCAGGCGGTCATGCACAACCTGCGGCGCTACGTCCGCAGAGAGCGCGGTGTCTCGGCCAAGAACGCGTCGATCTCGGGGTACTGGCGTCGCGGACGCACCGAGGACGGTTTCCGTCAGTGGAAGGCGGAGTTGCGCAAGGAAGAAGAGAAGGCGGGCAGCGCCCTGTAGGACGATCTCTGCTCGTCGCCCGGGCACGCTTTGGTCACGGAGTGCGTGTGGGCTTGCCCCGTCGGCGGTTTCCACGTGAGGTGACGACGTGACCACTTCCACCCGGCTCGGTGAGTTCGAGGACTTCCTGCGCTACGAGCGCGGGAGCAGCGAGAACACCATCCGTGCCTATGTGGGCGACGTCCGTGCGTTGATCTCGTTCGCCGGTGTCCGCAAGCGTGCGATCACCGACCTCGACCTCGCCCTGCTGCGGGCCTGGCTGGGGGAGTCGACCCGTCGCGGCGCCGCCCGCACGACCATCGCCCGGCAGGTGTCCTCGGTCAAGACGTTCTGCGCCTGGGCAACGCGCGAGGGCCTGTTGGGTTCGGACGTGTCGATCCGCCTGCAGGCCCCGCGGGCGCACCGCACCCTCCCGCCCGTGCTGACCGCCGATCAGGCCCGCCGGGTCGTCGACGACCCGGTGCGCTCGGACAGTGACGCCCCCATGGCCATCCGCGACCGGGTGATCGTCGAGCTGTTGTACGCCACCGGCATTCGTGTCGGCGAGCTGTGTGGACTGGATGTCGGCGACGTCGACGACAACCGCCGCGTCCTGCGCGTCATCGGCAAGGGGGACAAGGAACGGACGGTCCCGTTCGGGGTCCCGGCGGCGCAGGCCGTGGACCGGTGGTTGCGCCTCGGGCGGCCCGCGCTCGCGACGCCGCGATCCGGAGCGGCCCTGCTGCTGGGAGCCAAGGGCGGCCGACTCGATCCGCGGATGGCACGAAGCGTCGTGCACGCCGCGACGCAGTCGGTCGAGGGGGCGCCCGATCTCGGTCCCCACGGTCTACGCCACTCCGCAGCCACCCACCTGCTCGAGGGCGGGGCGGATCTCCGCGTCGTCCAGGAGTTGCTGGGCCATTCCTCGCTGGCGACCACGCAGCTCTACACCCATGTCGGTGTCGAACGGCTGCGCGCGGTCCACCGCCAGGCGCATCCGCGCGCCTGACCGAGCCCGACCCGGGCAAACGAGGGCCCAACCCGCGTCGACGAAGGCCCAACGCGACGAACAACGGCCCAACCGCGGTGAGCGAGGGCGCGACACGGTCAGGCGTCGCCGGGCTGGAGGGGTTTGAGCCGGACACGGACAACCCCGAGGAGCGCCAGGGGATCGAGGTAACGGGCGGCCGATCCCGCACCGCGGCGCGCACCCCAGTGCAGACACACACCGACGCAGCCGGCGTGACCGGCGACGAGTGTCCCGAGCGGGTCGCCGCGCGACACCGCCTGACCGGCCGTCACCTGGGGCTCCACCGGTTCGTAGGTGGTGAGGATGCCGTCGGGATGGCGCACCGACACCACCTGTTTGCCGGCCACCTCGCCCGCGAAGTTCACGACGCCGCCACCCGCCGACCGGACCACCGCCCCGACGGTGGACGCCAGGTCGACCCCGCGATGACCGGGCATCCACCGCTGTTCGGGCGGATCGAACCCGCGGACCACCGATGGCCGCGGCGCCAACGGCCAGCCGTACTCGCCGGTGGCCGCCGACCCGTCGGAGGTGGTGAGGCCCGTCCCCACGAGCCCCACCACCACCGACGCCGTGATCAGACGCGTCGCCACACGGTGAAACCTCCCGCGACGGCGCCTGTCCACAGTGCTCAGACGTGCCCCGTGACCTCGTGGTTCCACCTCGTCGCGACGGATTTCGCCTGCACCCGTCGGCGTGCGTAGACTGGCCGATGCGCTTCACCCGGTGGGTGGAGTGACTTCGCACGCCTGCGAAACCGTCTGCACCCCGTCATCGGGGATCGCGGCCGGTGCCACCGACCAGGCGGTCCCGAACTCAGATGAGTCCGGGTTCTGGTCGGCGTCAGGCGTCAGGGTCGGTCGCACCTGCGGCCGACGAGAAACTGCACACAGGAGAGAACACACACATGGCAGTCGTGACCATGAAGCAGCTGCTCGACAGCGGCGCTCATTTCGGGCATCAGACCCGTCGTTGGAATCCCAAGATGAAGCGATTCATCTTCACCGATCGCAACGGCATCTACATCATCGATCTGCAGCAGACGCTGACCTACATCGACAAGGCCTACGAGTTCGTCAAGGAGACCGTCGCCCACGGCGGCACCGTTCTCTTCGTCGGCACCAAGAAGCAGGCGCAGGAGTCCATCGCGTCCGAGGCGCTGCGCGTCGGGATGCCGTACGTGAACCAGCGCTGGCTCGGTGGCATGCTCACCAACTTCTCCACCGTCCACAAGCGTCTCCAGCGCCTCAAGGAGCTCGAGACCATGGAGCAGACCGGTGGCTTCGAGGGTCGGACCAAGAAGGAAATCCTCATGCTCACGCGTGAGATGACCAAGCTCGACCGCACCCTCGGTGGTATCCGAGACATGGCCCGCGTGCCATCTGCCGTGTGGATCGTGGACACCAACAAAGAGCACATTGCTGTCGGTGAGGCCCGCAAACTGAACATCCCGGTCATCGCGATCCTGGACACCAACTGCGATCCCGACCTGGTCGACTACCCGATCCCGGGCAACGACGACGCGATCCGCAGCGCTGCGCTGCTGACCCGCGTGGTCGCGTCGGCCGTCGCCGAGGGCGTCCAGGCACGTGCCGGTTCCAACACCGACAGCGACACCAAGCCCGAGGCGGGCGCCGGTGAGCCGCTGGCGGAGTGGGAGCAGGAGCTGCTGACGCAGGCCACCGCCCCCACCGGCACCGAGGCTGCCGCCCCGGCTGCCGAAGCCGCACCGGCGGAGGCCCCGGCCACCGCGACCGAGGCACCCGCGGCCCCGCAGGCCTGACCACCTGTCGACGAGCCCACCCGCTCGTCGTCATCGACGCGTACGCCGTCGCCGAGGTGACCACCTCGGCGGCGCGCACGCCGGGACTCGACTCGCGAGGCGTTCTCCCACATCGCCGCCCGCGACATCCGACACGGCGGTGTGCCGCGCGGTCACCCGCGTTGTCCATCGCCCACCGAAGATCTAAGGAGGCTCGCCACCGATGGCGAACTACACTGCCGCTGACGTGAAGCGGCTCCGCGAACTGACCGGCTCGGGAATGCTCGACTGCAAGAACGCGCTGGCCGACAACGACGGCGATTTCGACAAGGCCGTCGAGCAGCTCCGCATCAAGGGCGCCAAGGACGTCGGCAAGCGTGCCGAGCGGTCCACCGCGGAGGGCCTCGTGGCCACCCGCGACGGCGTGATGATCGAGATCAACTGCGAGACCGACTTCGTCGCCAAGAACGAGGAGTTCCAGAAGCTCGCCGACCGCATCGTCACCGTGGCCGCCGAGCAGAAGACCGCCGACCTCGACGCCCTGGGCGCCGCGAAGCTCGACGACAAGACCGTCGCCGACGCCGTCGCGGAACTCTCGGCCAAGATCGGCGAGAAGCTCGAACTGCGTCGCGTCGTGTCCTACGACGGACCGGTTGCGAGCTACCTCCACAAGCGCGCCTCGGACCTGCCGCCCGCCGTTGGTGTGCTGGTGTCCTACACCGGTGACGGCCCCGAGGCGGCCGAGGCCGCTCGCGGTGCCGCCATGCAGGTCGCCGCGCTCAAGGCGAAGTACGCGACGCGCGACGAGGTCCCCGCCGACGTCATCGAGAGCGAGCGTCGCATCGCCGAGCAGACCGCTCGCGAGGAGGGCAAGCCCGAACAGGCCCTCACCAAGATCGTCGAGGGCCGCGTGACCGGCTACTACAAGGACGTCGTCCTCATCGACCAGGCGTCGGTGCAGGACTCGAAGAAGACGGTGAAGTCCGTGCTCGACGCCGCAGGCGTCACGGTCGTGGCGTTCACCCGCTTCGAGGTCGGCCAGGCCTGATCGCACACACTGACAACCCCGGTGAGCATGAAGTCGCTCGCCGGGGTTGTTCGTGTCCGGGCGCAATCGTCGATCCCGCCCGGGTGGTGCACCGGGGATTGCGATCGCGATGCCCGGCACCGCATAGGATCACCGAGGGCGAACCTCTGCGTCTCGCTCCGGCGTGGGACAGATGCGAGGACAACGAAAGGTGTCGCAGTGACCGAAGTGGGTGACCCGGGATCCACCGGTGACCGTCCGGGCTTTCGTCGAGTGGTTCTCAAGCTCGGTGGCGAGATGTTCGGTGGCGGCAAGGTCGGACTCGACCCCGATGTCGTGGCCACCGTCGCCGCCCAGATCGCCGAGGTCGTCCGCAGTGGCGTCGAGATCGCGGTGGTCATCGGTGGCGGCAACTTCTTCCGCGGTGCCGAACTCCAGCAGCGCGGTCTCGAGCGGTCCCGCTCGGACTACATGGGCATGCTCGGAACCGTGATGAACTGCCTTGCCCTGCAGGACTTCCTGGAGAAGCTGGGTATCGTCACCCGCGTGCAGACCGCCATCACCATGGGCCAGGTCGCCGAGCCGTACATCCCGTTGCGCGCCCAGCGCCACCTCGAGAAGGGGCGCGTGGTCATCTTCGGTGCCGGCATGGGCATGCCGTACTTCTCCACCGACACCACCGCCGCGCAGCGCGCCCTGGAGATCAAGGCCGAGGCCGTGTTGATGGCCAAGGGAGTCGACGGCGTCTACTCCGCCGACCCCCGCATCGACCCGAACGCGACGCTCTACCGCGAGATCACCCACCGCGAGGTGATCGAGAAGGGGTTGGCCGTGGCCGACTCCACCGCGTTCAGCCTCTGCATGGACAACAAGATGCCGATGCTGGTGTTCAACCTCCTGGTGGAGGGCAACATCGCCCGAGCGGTCGCGGGTGAGAAAATCGGAACCCTGGTGACCACGTGATGGAGGAGAAGTCGTGATCGACGAAGCAATGTTCGACGCCGAGGAAAAGATGGAGAAGGCGGTCAGCGTCGCCAAGGACGACATGGGCGGTATCCGTACCGGTCGTGCGAATCCCTCGATGTTCAACCGCATCGTCATCGACTACTACGGTGCGACCACACCCATCACGCAGGTCTCGTCGATCAGCACCCCCGAGCCGCGCATGGTCATCATCAAGCCGTACGAGGCGGGCACGCTCAACGACATCGAGACGGCCATCCGCAACTCCGACCTCGGCGTCAACCCGACCAACGACGGCAACATCATCCGGGTCTCGATCCCGCAGCTCACCGAGGAGCGTCGACGCGAGCTGGTCAAGCAGGTGAAGTCGAAGGGCGAGGACGCCAAGATCTCGATCCGCAACGTCCGCCGTAAGGCCGTCGACGAGCTCAAGCGCATCCAGAAGGACGGCGAGGCGGGGGAGGACGAGGTCGGTCGCGCCGAGAAGGATCTCGACAAGACCACCGCGGGCTACGTTCATCAGATCGACGAACTCGTCAAGCACAAGGAGGGCGAGCTCCTCGAGGTGTGAGACCCCGGGCGACTCGATACGAATGGACAGACAGGACCGACCAGTGACGGACACGGACCCGACGGCAGGAACGCCGTCGTCACCCCCGGTGGCGACCGGCGGTGATGCCGCGGCCCCGGAGCCCAAGCGCTCCCGCGCCGGTCGTGACCTCCCGGCCGCGATCGCGGTCGGTGGGTCGCTGGGCGTCGGGGTCATCCTGGTCCTGGTCTTCATCCCCAAGGTCTGGATCGGCGTGGTCGCGGTCTCGCTCGCGGTCGCCATGTGGGAGGTCATCAAGCGGCTGCGTGCGGGCGGTTATGACGTCGGCGTGATCCCGCTGCTCGTCGGCGGCCAGGCCATCATGTGGACCAGCTGGCCCTACGGCACCAACGGCGCGCTCGTGTCGTTCGTCGCCACGGTTCTCGTCGCGATGATCTGGAAGTTGTTGTCCCAGGGCGTCACCGACCCGCCGGTGAACTACCTCCGCGATCTCGCGGTGACCGTCCTGGTGCTCGCGTGGCTCCCGTTGCTCGCGTCGTTCGCGATCATGATGGTGCTGCAGAGCCATGGGTGGGCACGCGTGCTGACCCTGATGATCGTCGTCGTGTGTTCCGACATCGGCGGGTACGCCGCCGGGGTGCTCTTCGGCCGACACCCCATGGTCCCCGCCATCAGTCCCAAGAAGTCATGGGAGGGGATGGCCGGCTCGTTGGTCTTCGGCACCGTCGGCGCCGTACTCGTGGTCACCTACCTGGTCGACGCGCACTGGTGGATCGGACTGGTCCTCGGACCCGTCCTGGTCGTCTGCGCGACCCTCGGAGACCTCGTCGAGTCGCAGGTGAAACGCGATCTCGGCATCAAGGACATGGGCACACTGCTGCCCGGCCACGGCGGCATCATGGACCGACTCGACTCGATCCTGCCGTGTGCGTTCGTGGTGTGGGCGATCCTGGGCGCCCTGCTCTAGCCGCCACGTCGCCGGTGAGCGGGCCGCGCGGCCCGCCCACCGATGGGTCAGGCCTTGCGGACGGCCCGACGGATCTGGAACATCCGCGCCCCGCCGACCACCGCGGTGATCAACGCGCCCGCGATGGCCGCGATCAGCAGACTCACGCCCTGGGGGAGGTTGACCTCCCAGAAGAACAACTGGATCGACCGGCTGTCGAGGTTCTGCACGATGAAGACCAGCAGCAGGATCAGGATGATCGCCCCGACGATCACGCCGACCCACGCCGACTTGGTCCGCGTGTGCTGGACGTCGCTGAGCGCCTGTTTGACCGAATCGCGGTGATCGGCCGCGGGCAAACCCGCGTCGCTGGAGCCGCTGGTCTCGACCGGCTGTGGATCCCTGCCCGCCACGGGTTCTTGGTTCGTCATGGACACATCATCGTCGATGTGGCGTCCGGAGAGGGAACGATTCCTCGCGCGTCGGGAGTCGATTGGATTTCCGTCCCGAACTGCGAGACCGTTGACCCATGCCTGGTCCCGACCTCCCGTTGGTGTTCGACGCCCCCAAGCGGGGGCGTCCGCCGACCCACCTCGCGGACCTCGACCGCGCGCAGCGCACCGAGGCCGTGCGCAAGCTCGGTCTGCCCGCGTTCCGCGCCGACCAACTCGCGCGCCAGTACTACGGCCGGCTCGAGGCCGACCCCACCGCGATGACCGACCTGCCCGCGGCGGTCCGCGCGACGGTGGGGCAGGAACTGTTCCCGACCCTGATGACGCCCATCCGGCACATCGCCTGCGACGACGGGACCACCCGCAAGACACTGTGGCGTCTGCACGACGGCACCATGCTCGAGTCGGTTCTGATGGGCTACCGCGACCGCACCACGGTGTGCGTCTCGAGTCAGGCCGGGTGCGGCATGGCGTGCCCGTTCTGTGCGACCGGGCAGGGTGGTCTGGACCGCAACCTGTCGACCGCCGAGATCGTCGACCAGGTCCGTGCGGCCGCACGCGCGGTGGCCGACGGTCAGCTCCCCGGCGCCCGGCGTCTGTCCAACGTGGTCTTCATGGGGATGGGTGAGCCGCTGGCGAACTACAACCGCGTCCGGGACGCGGTGCTGCGCATAACCTCACCGGCGCCCGAGGGCCTCGGTATCTCCCAGCGCTCGGTGACCGTGTCCACGGTGGGTCTCGCGCCGGCGATCCGTCGGCTCGCCGACGAGAAGATGCAGGTCCGCCTGGCGGTGTCGCTGCACACTCCCGACGACGAACTGCGCGACACCCTGGTCCCGGTCAACAACCGGTGGTCGGTGGAGGAAGTGCTCTCTGCCGCACGGTATTACGCGGACGTGTCCGGTCGGCGTGTGTCGATCGAGTACGCGCTCATCCGCGACATCAACGACCAGCCGTGGCGTGCGGACCTGCTGGCGAAACGACTCCGCCAGCACCTCGGGCACCTGGCGCACGTGAACGTGATCCCGCTGAACCCGACACCGGGCAGCGAGTGGGACGCCGCGCCCAAGCCGGTCGAGCGCGAGTTCGTCCGCCGGGTCAACGAGGGTGGGGTGCCGTGCACCGTCCGCGACACCCGTGGTTCGGAGATCGCCGCGGCCTGCGGTCAGCTCGCGGCCGAGGGCTGAACGCGAAGGGTCGAGAGCTCAGTTCTTCCACTTGCGGCGACCGAGGTACAGGTCGCGCAGAAGGATGAACCACAGTGCCGCGGTGAAACCGATCAGGTAGAGATCCTCGACGCGGCTCTCGTGGTTGCCGATGATCATGGCCAGCAGCAGGATCCCGCTGAGCCATCCACCGATCCGCATCGCGGTCTTCGATTCCCCGTGCCACCCGAAACGGGCCGACGGTGCATCGGCGGGCTCGTGGGCCCATCCGGTGGCGACGACCTCGGAGTGGGACTTCGAGTGCTCGACCTCGCTGCTTGCCACTGGCGTTCTCCTCATTTCCGACGTCGCGCCGCTCGCGTGGGCGTCAACGATGGCGCGTAGTAGGCACAGCATATCGCCGTCGTGTCGGGGGCTGCAGCCGAGGATGGCCGGTGTGAGAATGGCCGGGTGTCGTTGTCGAGATATCGGTCCGAGAACTATCCCCGCGACATGGTCGGGTACGGCCAGCACCCACCCGACCCGAAGTGGCCCGACGGTGCCGCGATCGCGGTGCAGTTCGTCCTCAACTACGAGGAGGGGTCGGAGAACAACGTCCTCGAGGGCGACCGGGGGAGTGAGACGTTTCTCTCCGAGATGTCGGGCGCGGCGTCCTATCCGAACCGGCACCTGAGCATGGAATCGCTCTACGAGTACGGCTCCCGCGCCGGTGTGTGGCGTCTGCTGCGGGTGTTCGAGCGCCGGGGGATACCGCTGACCGTGTTCGCCGTCGCCCAGGCCATGGCCCGTAACCCCGAGGTCGTCGCGGCGTTCGCCGAGCGCGGCGACGAGATCGCCGCGCACGGTTTTCGCTGGCTGAACTACCAGCTGATAAACCCGACCGTCGAGCGCGCGCACATGACCGAGGCGATCGACCTGCTCACCGAGATCACCGGTCACCGACCGCTGGGGTGGTACACCGGTCGCGATTCCCCCAACACGCGTCGCCTGGTCGTCGAGCAGGGCGGATTCGCCTACGACGCCGACAGCTACGCCGACGACCTCCCGTATTGGGTGTCGGTCCCCGACGGTCGTGGCACCGACGTCGATCACCTGGTCGTGCCGTACACCCTCGACACCAACGACATGAAGTTCGCCTCGCCCATCGGTTTCGCGACCGGCGACGATTTCCACACCTACATCCGGGACGCGTTCGACGTCCTCTACGCCGAAGGCGTCGCGGGTGCGCCGAAGATGCTGTCGATCGGCCTGCACTGCCGCCTCGTCGGTCGTCCCGCCCGCATCGCCGCCCTGGAACGGTTGTGTGATCACATCCAGTCCCACGAGCGGGTGTGGATCACCCGGCGCATCGACATAGCCCGGCATTGGCACGCCCATCACCCGCCGACCACAATGGACGGGTGACCATCCGCGTACTGATCCTCGGTTCCACCGGGTCCATCGGAGTCCAGGCCCTCGAGGTCATCGCCGAGCACCCGGACCGATTCGAGGTGGTCGGCCTCGGAGCGGGTGGCTCGAACATCGACGCCCTCGCACAGCAGATCACCGCGTTCGGGATCGCGTCGTCGGCGGTGGCCGTCGCCGATCCGGCCGGTGCGGAGGAACTCGAGCGGGTCCTCGACATCGGCGGGGTCCTGCGGGGTGACGACGCGATGTGCGCCCTCATCGAATCGGTCGAGGCCGACGTCGTGCTCAACGCCGTCGTCGGGTCGTTGGGCCTGCGGCCCACCCTGGCCGCGTTGAAGTCGGGCGCCCGACTGGCCCTGGCGAACAAGGAGTCCCTTGTCGCCGGTGGTCCGCTCGTGCTCGCCGCGGCGGCGCCGGGGCAGCTCGTGCCGGTCGACTCGGAGCACTCGGCCATCGCGCAGTGCCTGCGCGGGGGTAGCGCCGCCGAGGTCGACCGTCTCGTGCTGACGGCCTCGGGCGGCCCCTTCCGAGGACGGACCGCCGCCGAACTCGTCGACGTCACGCCCGAGCAGGCGGGCAAACACCCCACGTGGGCGATGGGGCCGATGATCACCCTGAACTCGGCGACATTGGTCAACAAGGCCCTCGAGGTCATCGAGGCGCACCTGCTCTTCGACGTCGCCTACGACCACATCGACGTCACCGTGCACCCGCAGTCGATCGTGCACTCGATGGTCACCTTCGTCGACGGTGCCACCATCGCCAAGGCGTCGCCCCCGTCGATGAAGCTCCCCATCGCGCTGGCCCTGGGATGGCCCGACCGGGTCCCGGGCGCATCGAGCGCCTGCGACTTCTCCACGGCGTCGGCGTGGACGTTCGAACCGGTCGACAACGACGTGTTCCCGGCGATCGACCTCGCCCGCGCGGCCGGAACCCGAGGCGGATCGCTGACCGCGGTGTTCAACGCGGCCAACGAGGCCGCGGCCGACGGCTTCTTCGCCGGGGCGATCACGTTCCCGCGCATCGTGGGCATCATCGGTGACGTCCTCGCGCAGGCGGACGAGTGGGCCGCGACCCCGGGTACCGTGGAGGAGGTTCTCGCCGCCGACGACTGGGCTCGTCGGCGGGCCGCTGAACTCGTCATTCGGTCAGAGAGGTAATGGCTCCGGTGGTCTTCGTTGTCGGTGTGCTGCTGTTCGCGCTGGGATTGTTGCTGTCCATCGCGTGGCATGAGTGTGGTCACATGTGGGCTGCGCAACGTACCGGCATGCTCGTGCGGCGGTACTTCATCGGTTTCGGCCCCACCATCTGGTCGTTCCGACGCGGCGAGACCGAGTACGGCATCAAGGCGCTGCCACTGGGCGGTTTCTGCGACATCGCCGGCATGACCACCTACGACGAGATCGCGCCGGAGCAGGCCCATCGGGCGATGTACCTCCAGAAGGCGTGGAAGCGCTTCGTGGTGATGATCGCCGGACCGATGCAGAACTTCATCCTCGGGTTCGTGCTGATCGTGATCATGGCGCTGAGCGTGGGCCTGCCCGACCTCAGTCCGCCGCCCACACCATCGAGGGTCGGTGGCACCGACTGCGTGAGCGCCACCATCGCATCCGACGGCACCTCGTCGCCGTGTACCGGAACCGGTCCCGCTGCGGCCGCCGGCCTGCGGGCCGGTGACGAGATCGTCGCCGTCGGCGGTCAACCGGTGAGCACCGCGTCCGAGCTGAGCCCGGTCATCCAGAAGAGCACCGGTCCGGTCGTGCTGACCGTGCTGCGTGACGGTGCCCGCTTCGACGTCACGGTCACCCCGCAGCCGGTGACCGTCCCGGACACCGAGGCCGGTGCGGGTGCGACGAAAACGGTGAACCAGATCGGCATCGCGTACCCGCGCACGTCGGGCTACACCCAGTACTCGGTGCTCGGTGCCGTCCCCGGCGCGGTGATGTTCACCGGTTCGCTCGCCCACGCCACGTGGGACTCGTTGCTGTCGCTGCCGTCGAAGGTCGGTGCGCTGTGGACCTCGGTCACCGGTGGTGAACGTGCCGCCGACACCCCGGTCAGCGTCTACGGTGCCAGCGTCATCGGCGGCGACCTGGCCGAGCGGGGTCAGTGGGCCGCGGTCCTCCTGCTGCTGATCAGCATCAATTTCTTCCTCGGTCTGTTCAACCTGGTCCCGCTGCTGCCGCTCGACGGCGGCCACATCGCGATCATCGGATACGAGAAGGCCCGCAACACGATCCGTGCCCGCCTGGGCAAGGTGGCCAAAGGCCCGGTCGATTACATCAAGCTGATGCCGGCGACGTACGTGGTGCTCGCGATCATGGGCAGCTACATGGTCCTGACCCTCACCGCCGACATCATCAACCCGATCAAACTCTTCTAGGAAGCGACAGCCATGAGCAGCGACTCCACATCCGGCCCGATGTCGATCGGCCTCGGCATGCCCGCGGCACCGCCGCCGGTGCTCGCACCCCGACGCAAGACCCGCCAGATCCAGGTCGGAAAGGTCGGTGTCGGCAGCGACCACCCGATCTCGGTGCAGTCGATGACCACCACCAAGACCCACGACATCAACGCCACGCTCCAGCAGATCGCCGAGCTGACCGCCTCGGGCTGCGACATCGTGCGGGTGGCCTGCCCGCGGCAGGAGGACGCCGACGCGCTCGCGATCATCGCCAAGAAGAGTCAGATCCCGGTCATCGCCGACATCCACTTCCAGCCGCGCTACATCTTCGCTGCCATCGACGCCGGGTGCGCCGCCGTGCGCGTCAACCCCGGCAACATCAAGGAGTTCGACGGACGCGTCAAGGACGTGGCCCTGGCCGCCAAGGACGCGAACATCCCGATCCGCATCGGCGTCAACGCCGGATCGCTCGACCCACGACTGCTCGCCAAGTACGGCAAGGCGACCCCGGAGGCTCTCGTCGAGTCCGCGCTGTGGGAGGCCGGCCTGTTCGAGGAGCACGGCTTCGGTGACATCAAGATCTCGGTCAAGCACAACGACCCGGTGATCATGGTCGAGGCCTACCGGCAGCTCGCCGCGCAGTCGGACTACCCGTTGCACCTCGGTGTCACCGAGGCCGGCCCGGCGTTCCAGGGCACGATCAAGTCCGCCGTCGCCTTCGGGGCGCTGCTGTCGGAGGGCATCGGCGACACCATCCGCGTGTCGCTGTCCGCGCCGCCCGCCGAAGAGATCAAGGTCGGCGACCAGATCCTGCAGTCGTTCAACCTGCGGCCGCGCAAGCTCGAGATCGTGTCCTGCCCGTCGTGTGGTCGCGCACAGGTCGACGTCTACAAGCTCGCCGACGCGGTGAGCGCGGGTCTCGAGGGCATGGAGGTCCCGCTGCGCGTCGCGGTCATGGGATGTGTCGTCAACGGACCCGGTGAGGCACGCGAGGCCGACCTCGGTGTCGCGTCGGGCAACGGCCGCGGACAGATCTTCGTCAAGGGCGAGGTCATCAAGACGGTGCCCGAGGCCGAGATCGTCGAGACCCTGATCGAAGAAGCGCTACGCATTGCGGCCGAATCGGGGGAGACTGGGCCTGAGGCAACCACCGGATCGCCGGTCGTCAGCGTCGGGTGACCGTCCGCTGCACCGGACGGGACCCGGTGAGCGTCCACCGCGGCTCGTCGCCCGACGGGTTGCGCCACCTCCTCTGAGGAGCCAGGAGCAATCGTGCTGAAGCTGCTGGGCGACAAGCCACTCGGCGCTCGAGACGCCGAGGCGGTCGCACATGCGCTCGAACTCGACCCGGTCGGGATGTGCATGGTGGCCGCGCGTGTCGAGGAACAGGGGATCAACCCCCGGATGCTCGGCGGCGAGCTCTGGAGCAACGGCGATCCCGCGTCCGCGTTGTGCTTCTCCGGCGCGAACCTGATCCCCATGCTCGGCGACGAGGAGGACATCGCGGCGTTCGCCGCACGCGCGGTGCGTAATCCGCGCCTGTGTTCGTCGGTGGTCGGGCGCGCGCAGCACGTCATCCCGTTCTGGGAACTGGCCACCGTCCACTGGGGTCCCGCCCGCGAGATCCGGGACGACCAGCCGCTGCTGGCGATGTCGGGGCCACCGGAGCTGCGCCCCGACCCCCTCGTCCGACGTGTCCGCATCGAGGAGCTCGACGCATACCTGCCCGCGGCGATCGAGATGTTCGTCGGCGAGGTGGGTGTCGACCCGTGCGCCGGCGACGGCGGCCGGTCCTACCGACGGCGGATCGCCGCTCTGATCAGCACCGGCCGCGCCTTCGCCCGCTTCGAGGACGGCGTGGTCGTGTTCAAGGCCGAGATCGGGTCGATGTCGCGGAGGGTCGGCCAGATCCAGGGGGTCTGGGTCTCGCCCGAACGACGTGGCCACGGCCTGGGGGCCGCGGGCACCGCCGCGGTGGTCGCCGCCATCGCCGCCGACGGGCGTATGTCGAGCCTCTACGTCAACGGCTTCAACCACCCCGCGCGCCAGGCCTACGAGCGGGTCGGTTTCCGCGAGGTCGGCCGCTTCGCCACCATCCTGGTGGACTGAGACACCCCAGCCCGATCACGCCGCGGATTCCTCGGCGAATTCTCAGGCAGACGCGCTGCGTGGCGCGGCAGCCGTGCGGGTGCGCCGACCTAGTATCGGACCCGATGAGAGTGGACCCGAAGGCGACGCGACACCTGGTGTC
This sequence comes from Williamsia phyllosphaerae, assembly GCF_014635305.1. Classification (NCBI taxonomy): domain Bacteria; kingdom Bacillati; phylum Actinomycetota; class Actinomycetes; order Mycobacteriales; family Nocardiaceae; genus Williamsia; species Williamsia phyllosphaerae. The sequence continues at coordinate 222,152 of NZ_BMCS01000003.1, forward strand.
CCTCGCGATCGTAGGAGTCGTCGTCGTGGCCGGGACGGCCTGCACCGGTGGCGGCGACGACGGACCGCGCGCCGCGGCAGGCAACTTCCTCTCCGTGTTCGGCGCCCACCGCACCGACGAGGCCGCGCGCCGCACCGACTCCCCGCAGCGCGCCGCCACCGACATCGACGCCGCGTTCTCCGGCCTGCGGGCAACCGGTATGACCGCGACGACGGGCCGGTCCCAGGTGACCGGCGACACCGCCACCGTGGACGTGACCTACCAGTGGGCCCTGCCGCGCAAGCAGACGTGGCGCTACGACGCGAAGCTGGCCATGTCACGCACCGACGCCGGGTGGCAGGTCCGGTGGGATTCCACTGACATCCACCCCGAACTCGGTGCGACACAGCGGATGTCGTTGCAGGACGTCCCCGCTCCGGTCGGCTCGGTCAACGAGAGCGACGGCTCGACGGTGCTCGAGCCGGGCACCGTGATGCGGGTCGGGCTCGACGCGACGACCGCGGCGAGAACCGGCTCGGTCTCCGACGCCGCCACGCGGCTCGCGGAGATACTCGGACGGTTCACCCCCGGACTCAGCGCGCAGGCCATCGCCGAGGGCGCGACCGCGGTCTCGGGCAACTACGTCATCGCCACCATCAACCGGGGCCAGTACGACCAGGTCAGCGATCTCCTCGCGGCCGTGCCCGGCGCGACGACGTCGGATCAGGCAGATCTGGTGCCCACCGACCCGACGTTCGCGCCCGACCTGGTCGGTCAGGTCAAGAAGCAGGTGGCGACCGATCTCGAGGGCAAGGCCGGGTGGCGGGTGCTCTCCCTCAACCCCAACGGTGCCACCGCCGGCGTCCTCGCGGAGGTCGACCCCGCACCCTCGCCGTCGGTCGACATCAGCCTGTCCCGCAGTGTGCAGGAGGCCGCTCAGCGCGCGGTCAACGCGGCGTCGCGTTTCCAGACCATGATGGTGGTCATCCAGCCCTCGACCGGCCGTCTGCTCGCCGTCGCCCAGAACGCGTTGGCCGACAAGGTCGGTCCGCTCGCCACGACGGGTCTCTACCCGCCCGGGTCGACGTTCAAGATGGTCACCTCGGCCGCGGCCATCGGGACCGGCCTGGCCAAGCCGTCGACCCAGGTCGGGTGTCCCGGCGAGGTCACGATCGGTGAACGAACGATCCCGAACTACAACAACTTCTCCCTCGGAGAGGTGTCGATGCAGAAGGCGTTCGCGCGATCCTGCAACACCACGTTCGCCAAACTCGCCAGCGAGATGGGTCCGTCCGACCTCGCCTCGGCCGCTGCCTCGATGGGCATCGGCACCGATTTCGACGTCCCCGGCATCCCCGTCGACTCGGGCTCGGTGCCGATCGAGCCGGCGCTGATCGCCCGCACGGAGGACGGCTTCGGACAGGGCAAGGTCCTCACCAGTCCGTTCGGGCTCGCCATGGTCGCGGCCACCGTCGCCCACGGATCGACGCCGGTCCCGCAACTCATCCTGGATCGGGCCACGACGGTGTCGGGACCGCACCCCGACATCGACCCGGCTGTCGTCCGGCAGCTGCGGCCGATGATGCGGGAGGTGATCGTCGACGGCACCGCCGACCGGATCAAGGATCAGGGCGAGGTGTTCGGCAAGACCGGTGAGGCCGAGGTCCCGGGCGGATCGCACGCCTGGTTCGCGGGCTACCGCGGCGACCTCGCGTTCGCGACCCTCGTCGTGCTCGGCGCGAGTTCGGACAATGCCGTCGGCGTGACCCGTGACTTCTTCACGGCGTTGCCGCCGGACTTCCTCGACTGATCGCCGCCGTCCCGCGGGCGACGGACCCGCCACCGTGAGCGGATATGGTGGATGGATGTCTGTACGTACAGCTCTGGAGCCGGGTGTCGTCTCGCCGACGTTGGCCGTCCCGTCGTCGATCGAGCGCCCGGAATACGTCTGGAAGCCCAGCGCGAACGAGGGGCACGAACCCTGGGTGCAGACGCCGGAGACCATCGAGAAGATGCGCGTCGCCGGCCGGATCGCGGCCGACGCCCTCGCCGAGGCGGGCAAGGCGGTCCAACCCGGTGTCACCACCGACGCGCTCGACCGGATCGCGCACGAGTACATGATCGATCACGGCGCCTACCCCTCGACGCTCGGATACCGCGGGTTCCCCAAGTCGTGCTGCACCTCGCTGAACGAGGTGATCTGCCACGGGATCCCGGACTCGACGGTGATCGCCGACGGCGACATCGTCAACATCGACGTCACCGCCTACATCGACGGCGTGCACGGCGACACCAACGCCACCTTCCTCGCGGGCGACGTCTCGCAGGAGGTGGCCGACCTGGTCGAGCGCACCCACACCGCGACCATGCGGGCGATCAAGGCGGTACGGGCCGGACGTGAGCTCAACGTCGTCGGTCGTGTCATCGAGGCCTACGCGAATCGGTTCGGCTACAGCGTGGTCCGCGACTTCACCGGCCACGGGATCGGCGAGACGTTCCACAACGGACTCGTGGTCCTGCACTACGACCAGCCGAACGTCGACACCGTCCTCGAACCCGGGATGGTGTTCACCATCGAACCGATGATCAACCTCGGCGGACTCGCCTACGACGTGTGGGATGACGGCTGGACCGTCGTGACCCGCGACCGCAGGTGGACCGCCCAGTTCGAGCACACCCTCGTCGTCACTGACGACGGCGTCGAGGTCCTGACCCTTCCTCCCGCCTCTGCCGCGGCGCAGTAGACCGGCGTGCGAGGCGCGCTGCTGATCGGCGGCACGAGCTCAGACGCGGGCAAGAGCCTGCTGGTCGCCGGCCTGTGCCGCGCACTGCACCGGCGGGGGGTCGCGGTGGCGCCCTTCAAGGCGCAGAACATGTCCAACAACTCGGTGGTCACCGTCGACGGCGGCGAGATCGGCCGGGCGCAGGGCATGCAGGCGCTGGCGTGTGGACTCGAACCGTCCACACGGTTCAACCCGGTCCTGCTCAAGCCCGGTTCCGACCGTCGCTCGCAGGTCGTGGTGCGCGGTCGGCCCGACGGGTGGATCTCCGCGACCGACTACCACAGCCGTCGCGTGGCCCTCGCGGAGATCGTCGACGCCGAATTGGCCTCGCTACGTGCGGATTTCGACGTGGTCATCTGCGAGGGCGCCGGGTCGATCGCGGAGATCAACCTCCGGGAATCCGACATCGCGAACATGGGGCTGGCCGAGGCGGCCGACATCCCCGTCCTCGTGGTCGGTGACATCGACCGCGGGGGAGTGCTGGCGCATCTGCTCGGGACCGTCGCGGCGCTCGGTGCGCAGGACCAATCCCGGGTGGCGGGGTTCGTGGTCAACAAGTTCCGTGGGGCGCAGTCGATCCTCGACCCGGGACTCGAGCAACTCCGGGTCCTGTCCGGCCGGCCCACGTTGGGCGTCGTGCCCTACGAGCCCGATCTGTGGCTCGACGCCGAGGACTCGCTGTCGTCGCCCATCGGACGCACCCTGGGACTGTCGACGCCGGGGATCGGGACCGATCGTCTGTCCGTCGCCGCCATCCGACTCCCGCGGTTGTCCAACTCGACCGACCTCGAGGCATTGGCCTGTGAACCGGGTGTCGACGTGCGCTGGGTCGCCGACATCGCCAGTGTCGCCGGCGCCGACCTCGTCGTCCTGCCGGGCACCCGGGCCACCGTCTCCGATCTCGCCTGGTTGCGGGAACGGGGACTCGACCGTGCGCTGGTCGAGCGCGCCGGGCGCGGCCAGGCCATCATCGGCGTCTGCGGGGGTTACCAGATGCTCGGCACCTCGATCCTCGACGAGGTCGAATCGACGTCGGGGGAGTCCGGTCCGGTCGAGGGACTGGGGATCCTGGACCTGCGGGTCGAGTTCGCGGTCGCGAAGACGGTGCGCCCGGTCCGCGGCAGCTGCGGGGGGCAGCGGGCGCAGGGGTACGAGATCCACCACGGCCAGGTGGTCGCGACGGCGGCCGACCCGTGGGTCGTCGACGACGATCACGGACCCGAGGGGACGGTCGCGGGTGCGATCCGCGGTACCCACTGGCACGGATTGCTCGCGAACGACGCCGTCCGCCGGGATGTCCTGGGCGACGTGGCGCGTGCGGCGGGAAAGACCGGTTTCGTGGTCGCACCCGACACCGATTTCACCGCCATCCGGATGGCGCAGATCGATCGGATGGCCGACCTCGTCGACGGACATCTCGACATGGCCTCGATCATCGCGCTGATCGAGTCGGGCGCCCCTGGTGATCTGCCCACGGTGGGCATCACCCTCGAAGCCGGTGGCCGGGGCGGAGCGCGCACGTAAGCTGGTGTTAATGAATGTCGACACCACGACCGTCGCCGTCGGCGACCTCGAGTTCACCGTACGGGTAGGCGGTCCCGAGAACGGTCCCGTCGTCCTGCTGTTGCACGGATTCCCCAGCAGCGGAACCTGCTTCGACGAGATCGTCCCCCGGCTGCACGAGTCCGGGCTGCGGACCGTGGTACCCGATCAGCGCGGGTACTCGCCGGGCGCGCGCCCGCCGAACGTCGAGGACTACCGCATCGAGCACCTGGTGTCCGACGCGGTCGGGATCCTCGACGGGCTCGGCATCAACTATGCGTTGGTCGTCGGCCACGACTGGGGTGCCATCGTGGCGTGGCATCTGGCCGGCCGACACCCCGGCCGCCTGACCGGGCTCGTCGCCGTCAGCGTGGGGCACCCGTCGGCGATCGCCGGGGCGCTGTCGCAGAGCACGGACCAACGCGAACGGTCGTCGTACATCCCGATGCTGATCGATCCGGCCTCGGAGGACCGACTGCTCGCCGACGACGCCGCGTTCCTGCGCGGGCTGCTGCCCGACGACTCGTGCGCCCCGCTGCTCGAACGGGCCGGACTCACCGGTGCGACCAACTGGTACCGCGCGAACTTCAGCGGTGACATCGCGGCCAACATGGCCTGCGCGCCCGTGGAGGTCCCGACCACGATGGTGTGGAGTGACGGCGACACCGCACTGGGCCGTGAACAGGCCGAGGCCAGTTCACGCTTCGTCTACGCCGACTACCGCTTCTGCGAGTTGCCCGGCGTCGACCACTGGATCCCGCAGAACGCGGCGCCCGCGCTCGCGAGTGAGATCGCGTTGCGATCCGCGGTGTTCTGATCCGTGGAGTTCTGATCCACAGCTTTCCCGTACCGATCGACGAGAGGAGACCACGATGCCGTTTCTGGCCGTGATCTACGTCCTCATCATCGTGGTCGTCCTGGTCGACATCGTGTTCACCGACGGCCGCACGGTGCGCGGCGTCCCGAAACCGGTGTGGGCGTTGCTGTCGATGGCGCTACCGCTGGTCGGGCCCATCGCGTGGCTCGCCCTCGGGCGGCCCCAAAAAGATGACGCAGAGACCGATGCTGCGCCGACCGAGAAGCCTCGTGTGACACCGGGTTCGGCCCCGTCGACGGACGCCGACACGCAGGCCGCCCTGTTCGCCGCCCAGGTGCGTGAACGGGCCGAACAGCAACGCCGCATCGCCCGCGAGCAACGCGACCACTAGACGGGACGCTGCGCCGCCGGGGCGTTCAGGCGCACGACCAGATCATCCACCCGCGCTGCGGTGTCGTCGCGGACCAGACTTCAGTCTGTGTTGATGGTCGTCGAATCACCCGTCGAACCCGGCGCGGTCCCTCAGATGTCGAGACCCAGCAGCGCGTTCTCCAGGACCTCGGGCATACCCGGGTGAATCCAGTACTGGCCCGTGGCCATCGACCTCGCGTCGAGCCCGAAGTGCAGGGCCTGGATGACCGGTTGGATGACCGTCGGCGCCTGCGGGCCGATGATGTGGGCTCCGAGGAGTCGGCCGGTCCCGCGTTCGGCGACGATCTTGCAGAGCCCGGTCTTGTCCTCCATGGCCCAGCCGTAGGCGACGTCGCCGTAGTCCTGCACCTTCACCGTGATGTCGAGGCCCTGCTCGCGTGCCTCCGACTCGGTGAGACCCACCGACGCGATCTGCGGGTGGGTGAAGACCGCGGCCGGGACGAAGCGGTGGTCGAACGCCTCGAGTTCGTCGGAGTCCCACGCGCGCAGGAGGTTCGCCTGAACCTTGCGGGCCTCGTGGTTCGCGACGTGCTTGAGCTGGTACGGCGAGCTGACGTCGCCGAGCGTCCAGACGTTCTCGGCTGCCGTGCGTCCGAACTCGTCGCACTCGACGCGGCCCTGGTCGTCGAGCGACACCCCGATGGTGTCGAGATCGAGCCCGTCGCCGTTCGGTTTACGGCCGGTGGCGACCAGCAGGGCGTCGCCGACGAGGGTCGTCCCGTCGGACAACTCGAGTTCGACGGTGCCGCCGGTGCCGGTACGTGCCGCGGTCACCGACGCGCTCAGACGCACGTCCCACGTGTTCTGCGCGATCTCGGTGAACCGATCCGAGATGTCGCTGTCGAGGTGGCGCAGCAGGTGATCGCCGCGCGCGACGATGGTGACCTCGCTGCCGAGGGAGCCGAAGACGTGCGCGAACTCCGCCGCGATGTACCCGCCGCCCACGATCAGCAACCGACGCGGCAGCTCCGCGAGTCGCATCACGTCGTCGTTGGTGTGGAACGGCACGCCGGCGTCGGAGATGGCCTCGGGGATCACCGGTCGCGAGCCCGCCGCGATGACGACCTTGGCCGCGGTGACCTCGTCACCGTCGTCGGTCCGGAGTCGGTAGCGGCCGTCCTCGGTGCGTCCGGTGAAACGGACGTGCGAGTGGTAGACGGTGATGTTGTCGCACTTGTCCTCCCGGTAGGACAGGCCGCCCGCCGAGATCGGATCGATCCGACCGAAGATGCGGCCGACGACATCACGCCACCGCACGTCGTCGATGTGGCTGTCGACGCCGTACTGCACGGACTCCGTGATCGTCTTCGCCACCTCGGCGGCGTAGACGAACATCTTGGTCGGGATGCACCCGACGTTGAGGCAGGTGCCGCCGTAGACGCCCTTCTCGAACATCGCGATGCTCATGTCGTCGAAACGATCGTCGGGAATCGAGTTCCCGCTGCCGGATCCGATGATGGCCAGGTCTACGTCGGTCATGTACGTGCTCCTCGTGCCGGGACGGTGCCCGGGTTCGGTGGGTGGATCTCACGGCGGGTGGACAGCGTGGGGGTGTTCTCCGACAGCCATCGGGACAGTTCGGCGTAGGCGGCGGCGCGGGGCTGCGCACGCGACAGGAACACGTCATGGCGTGCGCCCTCGATCGGGACCGCGGTGACCCGGTTGCCGAGGCACCCGCTCCAGCGGGCGATCTGTGCGGTGTCGAGGACGTTGTCGGCGGTGTCGACGGCCGGTCGGTACGGACCGCCGAGAGCGCTGCGCGCCGACCGCAGCACCAGCGACGGCACGCCGACGTCGAGTCCTCGGTGCAGACGGGCGTGTCCGCGGCGTACGGCGGAGAGGAACCCGAAGGTCACCGGGAACCCCGAGAGGGGTTTGAGTCGCAGGTCGTAATCCCATTCGCCGTGGGCGGAGCTGTGCAGACTCTGCCCGTACCCGCCGGGCAGTGTGCGCGGGATCACCCGCAGGCCGCCCAGTTTCGCGACGGCGTTGACGAACACCGTTCCGTACGACCGCAATCCGGGTGGGCCCTGGAGGTCGAACCACGGACTGTTGAGGACCAGGCCGGTGACCCGGTTGTGCCGCTGCGGATCGCGGGTCCGGAGGCGGTCGAGCCACAGCGGGGTGATCAGACCGCCGGTCGAGTGTGCAGCCACCACGATCGGTGTCCCCGGGTGCGCGGCGTCGATGACGTCGAGCGCGGCGTCGAGTTCGGCGTCGTAGAGCGCGAGGTCGGAGATGTAGTGCGGCGTGTGCCCGTCGCGTAATGACCGGCCGCATTTGCGCAGGTCCAGCGCATGGAAGTCGTATCCGGCCGCGGCGAAGGCGTCGGCGAGCGCGACCTGGAAGAAGTAGTCGGTGAAGCCGTGGACATAGAGGACGGACGGTCGCACGCCCACGGTGTCGTCGGGTTCGCTGGTCCGGCGGTGTCGGACCAGCGTGGCGTCGATCGGGGCCTGTCCGTCCGGGTCGTCGCCGAGGTCGATCGTCAGCGCCTCGAAACCGTCGCCGAGCAGATCTGGACCCCACCGCGCGGACCCCGCCGCGAGGGATGTGTCAGAGGTGGGGGGCACGGGTGTGTGCGGGGTGGAAGCCACCGCCCAACTGTACTGAGCGGCCGGTGCGCTTTCCCACACCGACGTTTCGATCGGTGCTCTGATGGGGGACAATGAACAAGAGATGTTCCCGGACCAATCGGCCCGGAGTACGACAAGGGAGTTGAGCGTCAAGTGTCTTCATCGTCTGCGGTCGTCAAAACCGACGTCGTCCTGGTCGGAGCGGGAATCATGAGCGCCACCCTGGGTGTGCTCATCCGATCGCTGCAGCCGGACTGGTCGGTCAGTGTCTTCGAGCGCCTCGACGCGGCGGCCGCCGAGAGCAGCGACCCGTGGAACAACGCGGGCACCGGGCACTCCGCTCTGTGTGAGCTGAACTACACCCCGCAGACGGCGGACGGTGGTGTCGACATCACCAAGGCGATCACCATCAACGAGCAGTTCCAGGTGTCGCGGCAGTTCTGGGCGCACGCCATCGAGAACGGCATCCTCAACAACCCCAGCGAGTTCATCAACCCGATCCCGCACGTGAGCTTCACCCACGGCGCGGACGGGGTGGACTACCTGCGCAAGCGCTACGACGCGCTCGCCGGGCATCCCCTCTTCAAGGGCATGGAGTACATCGACGACCCGTCCGAGTTCACCAAGCGGCTGCCGCTGATGTCGACCGGCCGTGACTTCTCCGACCCGGTGGCGCTGAACTGGTTCGAAGGTGGCACCGACGTCGACTTCGGCGCCCTGACCCAGAAGCTGCTCAACACCGTCGCCGACGGCGGCAACGTCAACTTCGGACACTCGGTCACCGACCTGAAGAAGCAGTCCGACGGCAGCTGGATGGTCAAGGTCGTCAACCTGCGGACCAAGCAGAAGACCACCGTGCACGCCGGCTTCGTTTTCGTCGGCGCCGGCGGTGGCGCCATCCACCTGCTGCAGAAGTCCGGCATCAAGGAAGCCCGTCAGTTCGGTGGGTTCCCGGTCAGTGGTGCGTTCTTCCGCTGCACGAACGCCGAACTGATCGACGAGCACCACGCGAAGGTCTACGGACGCGCCGCGGTGGGTGCGCCGCCGATGTCGGTGCCGCACCTCGACACCCGCGTCATCAACCACAAGCCGGGCCTGCTCTTCGGCCCGTACGCGGGCTGGTCGCCGAAGTTCCTCAAGGAGGGCAGCAACCTCGACCTGCTCAAGTCGGTGACGCCCTTCAATGCGTTCCCGATCGCGAGCATCGCCCCCAAGGAGTTCGGGCTGCTGAAGTACCTCATCAGCGAGCTAGCGGCCAACTCGAACGACCGGGTGAAGACCCTGCAGGAGTTCGTCCCGCGGGCACTCGGCGCCGACTGGGAGCTCATCACCGCCGGGCAGCGTGTCCAGGTCATCCGCAAGAACGGCGCCATGAGCGGTGCCCTCGAGTTCGGTACCGCCGTGGTCAATTCCGAGGACGGCACCATGGCCGGCCTGCTGGGCGCATCGCCCGGCGCGTCGACCGCCGTGCCCGCGATGCTCGACGTCCTCGAGCGTTGTTTCCCGCGGCATTTCGAGGCCTGGAAGCCGGCGCTCGCCGAGATGATCCCGTCCTTCGGGCACAAGCTGTCCGAGAACGAGACGCTGTTCGGTGAGGTGTGGGACTGGACGTCGAAGGTGCTCGAACTGTCGAGCACCCCCGCCGACGACTCGGTCGCCGACGACGAGCGCCGCGTGGCAGCTCCCACCCCCGTGTGATAGTCACAACCACATGACTGCCACCGCGACGTTGCACCGGAGTTGGGCCCAGGACCTCGACACCGCTCTGATGTACAAGATCCTGAAGTTGCGGGTGGACGTGTTCGTCGTCGAGCAGTCCTGCCCCTACGCAGAACTCGACGGGCGCGACCTCGACCAGGACACGCGGCACCTCTGGTTGCAGCAGGAGGGCGAGATCGTCTGCACGCTGCGTCTGCTCGAGGAGCACGACGACGGCAAGTCGTTCCGCATCGGGCGGTTGTGCACCGAACGCGGTCACCGCGGACAGGGACACACCACGCGCCTGCTGCGGACCGCGCTGGCCGAGGTCGGGTCACACGCGTGCCGCATCGACGCGCAGACCTACCTGGTGGACATGTACGCCAAGCACGGTTTCGCACCCGAGGGTCCCGAGTACCTGCTCGACGGCATCCCGCACGTGCCGATGCGTCGTGGCGGCGGGGAGCCCTGGCAGGCCTCGTGACCCACTCCTCCCACCCCGATCCCGACCCCACCGACCGTCCTCTCGCCCCGTACCCGTTCACCGCGGTGGTGGGTCAGGACGCGCTCAAGCTCGCTCTCATCCTCTGCGCGATCGCACCGTCGATCGGTGGGGTGCTGATCCGCGGCGAGAAGGGCACGGCCAAGTCGACGATCGTGCGCGCCCTCGCGCCGCTGCTGCCGGCCGAGGTCCACACCGGCGCGGCCGGACGCGTCGTCGAACTGCCGATCGGTGCCACCGAGGACCGGGTCGTCGGATCACTCGACGTGCAGAAGGTCCTGCGCGACGGCGACGCGTCGTTCACGCCGGGACTGCTCGCGGCGGCCGACGGGGGCGTGCTCTACATCGACGAGGTGAACCTGCTCGCCGACCACCTCGTCGACGTACTCCTCGACGCCGCCGCGATGGGACGGGTGACCGTCGAGCGCGACTCGGTGTCGCGCAGCTATGCCTCCCGTTTCGTCCTCGTGGGCACCATGAATCCCGAAGAGGGAGAACTGCGTCCGCAGCTGCTCGACCGGTTCGGCCTGACCGTCGCGGTCACCGCACCCCGCGACGTCGACGACCGGGTCGAGGTCATCACCCGCCGGATGGACTACGACGCCGACCCGACGGTGTTCGCCGACCGCTGGCGCGCCGCCGATGAATCGATCGCGGCATCGATCGCCACCGCGCGGGCCGCGGTCGGATCGGTCCGGCTGCCCACCTCGGAGATGCGTCGTATCGCCGCCATCTGCACCCAGCTCGACGTCGACGGTCTCCGCGGCGACATCGTCGTCGCCCGGACCGCCCGCGCCCATGCCGCCTGGCGGGGGGCCGACGAGGTCGACGAGACCGACGTGCGGGCCGCCGCGGAGCTCGCGTTGCCGCACCGTCGCCGCCGGGACCCCTTCGACGACACCGACATGAGCCGCGACGACCTCGACTCGGCCATGGACTCCGCTGCCGAATCGGCGCAGCAGGACTCCGACCGCGACAACGGTGACGGCGACGCCGACGGACCGACCGATCCCACCGACGGCGGGGGCGATCCCGACCGGGACCCGACCGATCCCGGGCCCGACGACGACCCGGGATCGGGGTCGCCCGCCCCGGACTCATCGCCGCCCACCGGCGGACCCGCCGAGTCGAGCGATCCGTCGCCCACCGACACCGATGACGCGACACCGCGGCGCGATCCGATCCCGGTCGGGCCACCGCCGTCGAACCTCGCTCTCTCGCAGACCGCCTCGGTCACCCGCACGCTGCGGGTCGCCGGTGTCGGCGACGGCGACCCCGGCCGGCGATCGCCGGCGCGCAGCAGGCGCGGACACACGGTCGGATCGACCACGACGGTCGACGGATCCGGCCTGCACCTGCACGCCACCGTGTTGGCGGCGGCGGCCGGTCACGGCGAGCGCGGCGGAGGGCCACGACTCCAGGTCACACCCGCGGACCTGCGGGGAGCGGTACGCATCGGTCGCGAGGGAAACCTCGTCGTGTTCACCGTCGACCTGTCCGGATCGATGACCGCACGCCGACGGCTCGACGCGGTCAGCGGCGCTTGCGCGGCGCTGCTGCGCGACTCCTACCAGCGCCGCGACCGCGTCGCGGTGGTCGTGCTGCGCGGATCGAGCGCCACCGTCGTCGTCCCACCGACCCGATCGGTGAGCATCGCGTTGCGCGGTCTGTCCGGGGTGTCCATCGGCGGCCGCACACCACTCGCCGAGGGACTGATCGAGGCCACCGCCCTGGTCGAACGCGCACGACACACCGACCCACGCCGCCGACCGTTGGTCGTGGTCCTCACCGACGGCCGCGCCACCAGCGGTCCCGACGCGGTCGGACGCTCCGCATCCGCCGCCGCCCGACTGCGTACCCGCGGCGTCGACAGCGTGGTGGTGGACTGCGAACAGGGCATGATCCGTCTGGGGCTGGCCCGTACGCTGGCCGGACACCTCGGTGGCGGCTACGTGGCGATCGACGAGATCACCGCCGACGCCGTGACCGGCGCAGTCCGAGCCGCAGCCTGATCACACCGCAGTTCACGACCGGACACCGATCGAGAGGAGTGCGACTGTGCCGCAAGGAGTCCCCGCCGTCGTACCCGACGACGGCCTGACCACCCGCCAGCGTCGCAACAGCGCGCTGCTGGCCGTCCACACCGGCGACGGCAAGGGGAAGTCGACCGCCGCGTTCGGCATGGCGATGCGCGCCTGGAACGCCGGTCTCGACATCGGCGTGTTCCAGTTCGTCAAGAACGCCAAGTGGAAGGTCGGCGAGGAGACCGCGATGACCGCGCTCGGCGAACTGCACGACCGGACCGGACAGGGTGGCCCGGTGCAGTGGCACAAGATGGGTTCGGGCTGGTCGTGGATCCGGCACGGTGACGCCGAGACCGATCATGCCGCGCAGGCCCGGGAGGGGTGGACCGAGATCGCCCGCCGACTGCGCGAGGAGACACACGACTTCTACGTCCTCGACGAGTTCACCTACCCGCTCGGCTGGGGCTGGATCGAACTCGACGAGGTGCTCGACGCCCTCGCCGAGCGCCCTGGCAAGCAACACGTCGTCATCACCGGTCGCCGAGCGCCCGAGGGCCTCGTGGCCGCCGCGGATCTCGTCACCGACATGACCAAGACCAAGCATCCGATGGACGCAGGACGCAAGGGACAGAAGGGAATCGAATGGTGAACCCCGCGATCCCCACCGTGGTCATCGCCGCGCCCTCGTCGGGCAGCGGCAAGACCACCGTCGCGACCGGACTGATCGGGGCGCTGACGGGTGCCGGGCACCGGGTGGCCCCGTTCAAGGTGGGCCCCGACTTCATCGACCCCGGCTACCACGCGGTCGCGGCCGGCCGGCCGGGACGCAATCTCGATCCCAACCTCGTCGGCCCCGATCGCGTCGCACCGTTGTTCGCCGCCGGGTGCGCCGGTGCCGACTTCGCCGTCGTCGAGGGCGTCATGGGTCTGTTCGACGGGCGCATAACCGACGACGACCTGCAGGGCGGCGGTCCCGGCGGCGGTGGCTTCGACGGCAGTGGTCCGGCCATGGGCTCCACCGCGCACGTGGCCGCGCTCATCGGCGCCCCCGTCATCGTCGTCGTCGACGCATCCGGGCACAGCCAGACGCTCGCCGCGATCCTGCACGGTCTGCGCAGCTTCGACCCGTCGGTCGACATCTGCGGCGTCATCCTCAACCGTGTGGGCTCACCCCGTCACGAACACGTCCTGCGGCAGGCGTGCGACCGCGTCGGTCTGCCGGTCTTCGCCGTACTGGGCCGCGCCACCGAACTCGTCGTGCCCTCACGCCACCTCGGGCTGATCCCGGCCGTCGAACACGGGGGAGCGGCGCGGACCGCCGTCGAGGCGATGGCGCAACTGGTCTCCGCGACCGCGGATCTCGGCGCCGTGGTGGCCGCGGGTCGCACCCGCCGCGCGATGTCGGGGCCGGTGTGGTCGGCCGCCGAGGAGGTCGCCGTCGCGCGGGCGCGCGCCGACGTCCGTGCACCGAAGCGACCCATGCGGGTCGCGGTCGCCGGGGGCGCCGCGTTCACCTTCAGCTACGCCGAGCACGCCGAACTCCTGGCCGCCGCCGGGGCCGAGGTCGTCTCCTTCGATCCGCTGCAGGACCCTCTGCCCGAGGCCTCGGATGCGGTCATCGTCGGTGGGGGTTTCCCCGAGGAGCACGTGCACACCCTCGCCGCCAATGTCGAACTGCTCGACCAGCTCCGGGCGCACGCGGATGCGGGCCGACCGATCCACGCCGAGTGCGCGGGACTGCTCTATCTGGCCCGCGACCTCGACGGCCACACCATGGCCGACGTGCTCCCGGTACGCGGCCACTTCGGTCCGTCCCTGACGCTGGGCTACCGCGACGCGGTCGCGCTCGCGGACTCCTCGGTGTTCACCGCGGGCACCCGGATCACCGGCCACGAGTTCCACCGCAGCACCGTCGAACCGATCGGGTCCGCGCAGGCCGCCTGGGGATGGCGACGGGTCGGCACCTCGCTGACCGACGGCGTCATCGCCGGGTCGGTGCACGCCTCCTACCTGCACACCCACCCGGCAGGTGCGCCCGAGTCCGTTGTCCGACTGGTCGATTCCGCCGCAGCGGCGACCGCCGATGCGGAATTGGTACCCGGACACACCTCGTCGGTACGGTCTACGCATGTCCGCACCCACCCCTGACGACCCGGCCGTGGCCGATGGGTCCGGCGACGACCACTATCTGGTCGGCCTCGACCTGCGCGGGCGACGCGTCGTGCTCATCGGCGGGGGATCGGTCGTCACCCGCCGACTCGGCACCCTCTCGGCCAGCGGCGCCGACATCCACGTCATCGCGATCGACCCGACACCGACCGTCGAGTCGTTCCCCGGCATCACCGTGGAGCGTCGCGCCTACCGCGACGGCGATCTCGACGGCGCCTGGTACGCGCTCGCCTGCACCGACGACGCCGAGGTGAACGCCGCGGTGGTCGCCGAGGCCGAGCGCCGACGGATCTTCTGTGTGCGCGCCGACGACGCCCGCCACGGCAGCGCCGTCACCCCGGCGTCGATCCAGCACGACCGCCTGAACATCGGGGTGCTCGCATCGGGTGATCACCGCCGGTCGGCCCGTATCCGGTCGGAGATCGGCCAGGGGCTCATCGACGGGACCCTGGGCACCGCGGTCCCGGGCACCTATCCGGCCGGTGTCGCCCTCGTCGGCGGCGGTCCGGGTGACCCGGAACTGATCACCGTCCGCGGCCGCCGGCTCCTCGCCGCGGCCGACGTGGTCGTCGCCGACCGCCTCGCCCCGCCCGCCCTGCTCGCCGAGCTGGCGCCGTGGGTGGAGATCATCGACGCGGCCAAGGTGCCCTACGGCCGCGCCATGAAGCAGGAGGCGATCAACCAGGCGTTGATCGACCACGCGCGCGCCGGGAAGTTCGTGGTCCGCCTCAAGGGCGGTGACCCCTACGTCTACGGCCGCGGTTTCGAGGAACTGGCGGCGTGCGTGCAGGCCGGTGTCGCGGTGACGGTGGTGCCCGGCATCACCAGCGCCATCGCCGCCCCCGCCGCCGCAGGTATCCCGGTCACCCATCGCGGGGTCACCCACGAGGTCGTCATCGTCTCCGGTCACCTCCGGCCCGGACACCCCGACTCGCTCATCGACTGGCCCGCCCTGGCACGACTGCGGGGCACCATCGTGCTCATGATGGCCGTCGAACGACTCGAGGAGTTCACCACCGCGCTCGTCGAGGGTGGTCGAGACCCGCAGACCCCGGTCGCGATCATCGAACACGCCTCGATGCCCACCCAGCGCAGCGTCACCGCCGACCTCGCCACGGCGGGCGAGGTCGCCCGGGCGCAGGATATCCGCCCGCCGGCGATCGTCGTGATCGGCGAGGTCGCCGCGTTCGACGCACTCACCGGATCGCTGGGACGGGTCACGGCCTGATCGTCGCCGGCGGCGGCCACACCGACCTCAGTCGGTGAGGATGATCAGTTCGGTCGCCGACGCGATCTCGGTGCGCTGCCCACCGTCGGACACCACCGCGGCGAGCGAGTCGATGTCGCGCACCCGCTTGCGGGTCGTCACCAACGACCGCGCCATCACACCCTTGTGGTGCTTGTTGAAATGGCTGACCACGCTGCGTGATCCGTCCGCGGCCTCGGTCAGCACCGTCACGTCCATCGCGCCGGCGATCGGCCCCAACGCGCGGTAGCCACCCGACCGCAGATCGACGACCACCTCGTCGTCGAGTCCGGTCAGCGCATCGGTCAGGTCGGGCTTCCACTGCGCGGCCAGCGTCCCCATGCCGGGCAGCTTCGATCCCGACGAGAGGCGGTAGGCCGGGATCTGGTCGCGGGCGCGCACGACCCCGAACAGCGCGGATCCCACCGCCAGCCTCTCGTCGGCCTTGGTGCGCGACGCCCGGGTCAGGTCACCGACGCCGAGGGCGTCGTAGAGCACCCCGGTGTACCGCTCGATGGCCGGTCGGGTCGGTGAGGTCCACAGCGCCGCGTTGCGGTCGACCTCGGCGAGTTGCCGCTGACCGAGACCCAGGACCGTCGCGCTGCGGGCCGGGTCGGCGGCCAACTCCACCAGTGCCGTCGCGATGCGCTCGCGCACCGCGGTCAGTGACGGGAACGACAGCGTCGCCAGGTCCAGCGGGGCGCCACGCCCGCCGTCGGACTTGGTCTCCGAGGGCGGCAGAACGATGAGCACAGACGTTGACGGTAATGCGCCCGTCCCCACGGCCCCCACCCGAGGGACGGCGGGGGACGACAGGGCAGCCGACCACTAGGGTTGGCGTTCGTGATCACCCGCATGTCGAACCTGTTCGTCCGCACCCTCCGTGACGATCCCGCGGACGCCGAGCTGCCCAGTCACAAGCTGTTGGTGCGCGCCGGCTACATCCGCCGCGTCGCCCCCGGCGTCTACAGCTGGTTGCCGCTGGGACTCAAGGTGTTGCGTCGTGTCGAGGCGGTGGTGCGCGAGGAGATGGACGCCATGGGCGGCCAGGAGATCTCGCTGCCCGCACTGCTCCCGCGTGATCCGTACGAGGTGACCCATCGGTGGTCGGACTACGGCGACGACCTGTTCCGCCTCAAGGACCGTCGCGGCGTGGACATGCTGCTCGGGCCCACCCACGAGGAGCTGTTCGCCCTGTTGGTCAAGGGGGAGTACACCTCCTACAAGGACCTGCCCGTCACGCTGTATCAGATCCAGAACAAGTACCGGGACGAGGCGCGGCCCCGCGCCGGCATCCTGCGTGGTCGCGAGTTCCTCATGAAGGACTCCTATTCGTTCGACCTCGACGAGGCCGGCGCCAAGGTGTCCTACGCGAGCCACCGCGACGCCTACCAGCGCATCTTCGCCCGCCTGGGTATCCGCTACGTCATCGTCGCGGCGACGTCGGGTGCGATGGGCGGCAGCGCGTCCGAGGAGTTCCTGGCCGAGAGCAGCAACGGCGAGGACACCTACGTCCGGTCCACCGAGTCGGGTTACGCGGCCAACGTGGAGGCGGTCCTGACTCCCGCGCCTGCGCCCGTGCCGACTGACGGACTGCCCGCCGCCACCGTGCACGAGACGGGAGCGACACCCACCATCGCGACGCTCGTCGACTGGGCGAACTCCGCGCTCGACCACCCGGTCACCGCCGCCGACACCCTGAAGAACATCCTGGTCAAGGTGCACCACCCGGCGGGGGAGACCGAGATCGTCGGGATCGGGATCCCCGGTGACCGCGACGTCGACATGAAGCGCCTCGAGGCCTCCTTCGAACCCGCCACCGTCGAGCTGCTCGAGCAGGCCGACTTCGACGCCAACCCGTTCCTCGTCAAGGGCTACATCGGTCCGAACGGGTTGTTGCACAACGGCGCCCGCTACCTCGTCGACCCGCGCGTGGCCGACGGCACCACGTGGATCACCGGCGCCGACGAGGCGGGCAAGCACGTGGTCGGTCTGGTCGCGGGCCGCGACTTCGTCGCCGACGGCACCATCGAGGCCGCCGAGGTCCGCGACGGCGATCCCTCACCCGACGGCAAGGGCACCCTGGTGGCCGCCCGCGGCATCGAGATCGGTCACATCTTCGCCCTCGGTACCAAGTACACCGACGCGTTCGGCGTCGACGTCCTCGGCGAGAACGGGAAACCGGTCCGACTGATCCAGGGGTCCTACGGCGTCGGGGTGTCCCGACTGGTCGGTGTCATCGCCGAGCAGACCCTCGACGACAAGGGGTTGGCGTGGCCGAGGTCGGTCGCCCCGTTCGATGTCCACGTCGTCATCGCGAACAAGGACGCAGGCGCCGCCGACGGTGCGCTGGAGATCGCGCAGGACCTCGACGCGTCCGGCCTGGCGGTGCTGCTCGACGACCGCAAGGCGTCACCGGGGGTGAAGTTCAAGGACTCCGAACTGCTGGGCATGCCCACCGTGGTCGTCGTGGGCCGCGGCTTCGCCGACGGACTGGTCGAGGTGCGCGACCGCGCCACCGGTGAGGTGACCGAGGTCGCACTCGACGCCGTCGGATCAGCGATTGCCGGTACCCGGTAGCGCCACGGTGGACGGGGAGACCCGCAGCACCAGCCGCCACGACGCCGCCCGACGCGCGCTGTCGGTGAGCCCGCCGAGCCCGGCCCGCCGCTGTGCGTCGGAGTCGGCCCGCTCGAGCAACGAGCGGTAGGCCCGGGCGCAGTCCTCCTCGGCGACCAGTACGGCCCGGATCGCGGTGACCGCGTCGGTGACCGCCACCGGGATGACGTACCCCGGTGCGGGTGCGGGGGCGGTACCGTCGGCCGCGACGATCAGCCCCTCGAGTTCGTCACGCCGCGAACGGTGTTCGGCGGTGAAATCGTCGATGTCGGAACGCCGCGTAGTCGATGCGTAGGCCACGGCCACGCCGTAGACGAACACGGCGGCGTTCTCGGAGTCGATCGCGGCACCCAGACCGTCGGTGGCGGTGCTCATCCGAGCTGCACCTGCACCTGGGCGTTGCACGCGGCGGCGATGGAGCCGAGCATCCCGGCGCGATAGCCGCTCATGCTCACGGCCAGGTCCCCGGTCGACGACGCGGTCGAGGCCAACCGCTCACGCAACTGCTCGACCGTGGTCACCGTGGGTGCGGCGGGCGCACCGGAGGTCGGCGGCGCGCCGGACGGCTGCGCGGACGGCGCCGCGACCCCGGATGACGTGCTCGGTCGCGCGAGATCGGGAGCAAGACGGGCGATCTCGTCGTTGATGGTCGTGGCGTGCGTCTCACGTTCGGTGGCGATCACGGCCAGAGCCGCGGCCCTGTCGGGATTGCGCGCGCGCAGCGTGCGTGCCGCGACCGCGTCGTCGGAGGCGGCGAGCGACAGGGGGGCGAGTTGTTCGGCGATGCGGGTCGACTCGCTGATCCCGGCGTCGCCGCCACAGGCCGCGAGCACCGTGCCGGTCGCGGCGACACCACCGGTCACGGCCACGGTGCGCACCAGCATCGACCGGCGACTGATGGGTCGCGCGAGGAGGGGGCCGCGACGGGGATGGGCCGCGGCGGTGGGCCCGGGGCGTGGCTGCGCGATGGTCACAGGCGCAATAGTGCCACCGCGCGCCTGCGTCGTTCGCGTCAGGCGACATCGTTGTCGCGTCGTGGCCGGTCGCCGATGGCGGAATCGGGTTCGCGCGGGGGGTAAACTCACTCGCGCACCGCAGCAGCCCGCGGCGAGGGAGATCCGATCCGATCGGGTCGTCCACGCGGCGAGCACCGTGAGACAACTACAGACGAGGAGGCCCAGATGTCCGGCGACACCGAGGCGATCACCGTCCTGATCTCACCCGTCGTCGCAGCACAGGGTTTCGACCTCGAAGAGGTCATCGTCCACCGATCCGGCGACCGCAGTGTGGTCCGCATCCTGGTCGACCGGGACAACGGAGCCGAACTGGACGTCCTGGCCGACCTGAGTCGCGAGATCTCCGACGTCGTCGACAACGCGCCCGAGCCGATCCTGGGGGCGCTGGCCTACACCCTCGAGGTCACCTCGCCGGGAGTGGACCGTCCGTTGACCGCACCCCGGCACTGGCGACGGGCCCACGGCCGCAAGGTCATCGTCCAGATCGCCGCAGCCGGGTCGCCCGATGCCCCGACCGAGAAGGTCGCCGGTCGTATCGGCCGACTGAACGACGACGAGACGAGCGTCGACGTGGTCCTCACCCACGGTGGACGCAGCGATGTCCGCCCGGTGGAACTGGCCGACGTCGCGTCGGCGGTGGTGCAGGTGGACTTCGGAGGGCCCAGTGCCGACGAACGCGAGCTGTGCGGACTGCCCGAGAAGAACGTGAGAGGAAACACATGAACATCGACATCGCCGCACTGCGGATGATCGAGGCCGACAAGGGCATCCCGGCCGACACGGTCATCACGGCGATCGAGACCGCCCTGATCACCGCCTACCGCCACACCGACGGCTACGCGCCGCATGCGCGGATCGACGTCAACCGCAAGTCGGGGGAGGTGCGCGTGATGGCGCAGTCCCGCGACGAGAACGACCAGCTCATCTCCGAATGGGACGACACCCCCGAGGGCTTCGGACGCATCGCCGCCACCACCGCCCGCCAGGTCATCCTGCAGCGGCTGCGGGACGCGGAGAACGAGAAGAACTTCGGCGACTTCGTCACCCACGAGGGCGAGATCGTGGGCGGTGTGGTGCAGCAGGATTCGCGCGCCAACGCCCGCGGCCTGATCATCGTCCGCATCGGCAGCGAGGCGACCGGCACCGAAGGGGTGCTCCCGTCGGCCGAGCAGGTCCCGGGGGAGCGCTACGTCCACGGCGATCGGATCAAGTGCTACGTCGTCGGTGTCGCACGAGGCGCCCGCGGTCCGCAGATCACACTCTCGCGCACGCACCCGAACCTGGTGCGCAAGCTGTTCTCGCTGGAGGTCCCCGAGATCGAGGACGGCTCGGTCGAGATCGTCGCGGTCGCCCGCGAGGCCGGGCACCGGTCGAAGATCGCGGTGCACACGCGGGTGTCCGGACTGAACGCCAAGGGTGCGTGCATCGGCCCGATGGGTCAGCGGGTCCGCAACGTGATGCGCGAACTCAGCGACGAGAAGATCGACATCATCGACTACGCCCCGGACCCCGCGGTGTTCGTCGGCAACGCGCTGTCGCCGTCGAAGGTGGTCTCGGTGACGGTCATCGATCCCGTCGCCAAGGCCGCGCGCGTCGTCGTCCCCGACTACCAGCTGTCGCTCGCGATCGGCAAGGAAGGGCAGAACGCCCGGCTGGCGGCGCGACTGACCGGCTGGCGGATCGACATCCGGTCCGACGCCGAGGCCCCGGTGGACGCATCCGCCGACGCGGCGGAGAGTCCCTCCTGAACCGGCGGCACCGTGGGGCGACACGGCCCGGCAGAGTCTTGTCGTCGGCGATTTGCGGTGGGCGGTAGACTCTCCGATGGTAGAAAAAGCGCTGACGACCACCGGTCCCGTGCGAACGTGCATCGGCTGTCGGCAACGTGCCGCGATCGCAGATCTCGTGCGGGTCGCGGCGGCAGCAGAGCACGGTGCGACGGTCGCCACGATCGACCGCACCTCGACCATGCCGGGTCGGGGCGCCTGGCTGCATCACGACCCCGATTGTCTGCGGGCCGCGATGCGGCGGAAGGCGTTCGGTCCGGCGCTCAGGGTGCCAGGACTCGTGGTGGACGCCGACGATCTCGAACGTGAGATGTCGGACGGACATCCTCCGGGCGCGTAGGAAACCGATCGCGATGCGATCGGAGTGTGAGCCGGTCACAGACGTGACCGGTCGAGAGCGGGGGACTTATGAGTCCCTCCGCAGAACGGGTGGCAGAAGACATGAGCACACCGTGAAGTTCCCACGATGAGCACGTTTCTAACGTAATCCGAGGTCGCAGCGGGCAGCCCGCTCGACCTCCAAGTGAGGAGAGCAGTGGCAGGCAAGGCCCGCGTGCACGAGTTGGCAAAAGAACTCGGCGTCACGAGCAAAGAAGTCCTGGCTCGATTGAGCGAGCAAGGCGAATTCGTCAAGTCGGCATCGTCGACGGTGGAGGCCCCGGTCGCACGACGACTGCGTGAGTCCTACCCCGCCGAGAAGGCCGCCGCACCCGCGTCGGCATCGCCGGCACCCGCATCCAACGGTTCGACCGCCGCGGCGCCCACCCCGGGTGGCCCGCGTCCGACGTCGGCCAAACCCGGTGCGCGCAAGCCCGCGGCACCGGCGGCACCGACCCCGGCTGCGCCCACACCGAGCGCACCGACCCCGGCCGCACCCGCGGCCCCCGCCCCGTCGGCTCCGACCCCGGCGGCCGCCGAGTCGGCCCCCGCACCGGCGCCGAGCGCTCCCGCGCCGACGCCCGCACCGGCCACTCCGGCCCCGCAGGCACCTGCGGCCTCGGCGGATGCACCGGCCGCGCCCACCCCGGGTGCAGCCCGTCCCGGCCCCGCCGGTCCGAAGCCGGGTCCCAAGCCGCCCCGCGTGGGCAACAACCCGTACTCGTCGGCGCCCGCGCCCCGTCCTGCTGCCCGACCCGCTCCGGGCCAGGGTGCCGCCCCGGCGCGACCGGGTACCGGCCGCCCGGCCGCAGGCCCCGGCGGTCCGCGTCCGGCCCCCGGTGCCGGCGGACCCCGTCCCAGCCCGGGCAGCATGCCTCCCCGCCCCAACCCCGGTGCGATGCCGTCGCGTTCGGCTCGTCCCGCACCCGGTGCGGGCGGTCCCGGTCGCCCCGGCGCCCGCGGTGGCCCCGGCGGTGCCGGTGGTGGCCGTCCCGGTGGCGGTGGCGGCGGATACCGCGGTGGCGGTGCCCCCGGCGGCGCCCCCACGGGTGGTCCTCCCGGTGGTTTCCGTGGCCGTCCCGGTGGCGGCGGAGTCCGTCGCGGTGGCGGTGCCGCGGGTGCGTTCGGTCGCCCCGGTGGTGCTCCCCGCAAGGGCCGCAAGTCCAAGCGCCAGAAGCGCCAGGAATACGACTCGATGCAGGCGCCCGCCGTCGGCGGCGTCCGGTTGCCCCACGGCGACGGTCAGACGATCCGACTGGCGCGCGGTGCGTCGCTGGTCGACTTCGCCGACAAGATCGACGCCAACCCGGCCGCCCTGGTCCAGGCCCTGTTCAACCTCGGCGAGATGGTCACGGCCACCGAGTCGGTGAACGACGAGACGCTGGAACTGCTCGGCGGCGAGATGAACTACGTCGTCCAGGTCGTCAGCCCGGAGGACGAGGACCGCGAGCTGCTCGACAGCTTCGACCTCACCTACGGCGAGGACGAGGGTGGCGAGGACGATCTCGAGCAGCGTCCGCCGGTGGTGACCGTCATGGGTCACGTCGATCACGGTAAGACCCGACTGCTCGACTCGATCCGTAACGCCACCGTCCGTGAGGGCGAGGCCGGCGGCATCACGCAGCACATCGGTGCCTACCAGGTGCTCACCGAGCTCGACGGCAACGAGCGTCTGGTCACGTTCATCGACACCCCCGGTCACGAGGCGTTCACCGCCATGCGTGCCCGTGGTGCGAAGGCCACCGACATCGCGATCCTGGTGGTCGCGGCCGACGACGGCGTCATGCCGCAGACGGTGGAGGCCATCAACCACGCGCAGGCGGCCGACGTGCCGATCGTCGTGGCGGTCAACAAGATCGACAAGGAGGGTGCGGATCCGCAGAAGATCCGTGCTCAGCTGACCGAGTACGGCCTGGTGGCCGAGGACTTCGGTGGCGAGACCATGTTCGTCGACATCTCCGCCAAGCAGGGCACGAACATCAACGCCCTACTCGAGGCGGTGCTGCTGACCGCGGACGCGGCGCTCGATCTGCGTGCCAACCCCGACATGGACGCCCAGGGTGTCGCCATCGAGGCGCACCTCGACCGCGGCCGTGGCCCGGTGGCCACCGTGCTGGTGCAGCGCGGAACGCTGCGGGTCGGCGACTCGATCGTCGCGGGCGACGCCTACGGGCGCGTCCGACGCATGGTCGACGAGCACGGTGCCGACGTCACCGAGGGCCTGCCCTCGCGTCCGGTCCAGGTCATCGGTTTCACCTCGGTGCCCGGTGCCGGCGACAACCTGTTGGTCGTCGACGAGGACCGGATCGCCCGTCAGATCGCCGATCGACGCAACGCCCGCAAGCGCAACGCGCTCGCCGCGCGCAGCCGCAAGCGGATCAGCCTCGAGGATCTCGATTCGGCTCTGAAGGAGACCTCGCAGCTGAACCTCATCCTCAAGGGTGACAACTCCGGAACCGTGGAGGCCCTGGAGGAGGCGCTGATCAACATCGACATCGGCGACGAGGTGACGCTGCGCGTCATCGACCGCGGTGTCGGTGGCGTGACCGAGACCAACGTCAACCTGGCGTCGGCGTCGAACGCGATCATCATCGGGTTCAACGTCCGCGCCGAGGGCAAGGCCACCGAGCTCGCCAACCGCGAGGGTGTCGACATCCGGTACTACTCGGTGATCTACCAGGCGATCGACGAGATCGAGAAGGCCCTCAAGGGCATGCTCAAGCCGATCTACGAAGAGGTCGAGCTGGGCCGCGCGGACATCCGTGCGATCTTCCGGTCGTCCAAGGTCGGCAACATCGCCGGTTGCCTGGTCACGTCGGGCATCATGCGACGCAACGCCAAGGCGCGTCTGCTGCGTGACAACGTCGTGGTCGCCGAGAACCTCACGATCTCGTCGCTCAAGCGCGAGAAGGACGATGCGACCGAGGTGCGCGACGGCTACGAATGTGGTCTGACCATCACCTACGGTGACATCAAGGTCGACGACGTCATCGAGACGTACGAACTGGTCGAGAAGGCGCGTAGCTGATCCACCCGTTCGACAGCCCGACGCCCGACCGCCCCGGTTCACCCGGGCCGGTCGGGTGTTTGGTTCACCCAGTGTTCTCGGACAGGAGTCCGGGGCCGACGAGAGACAGGTGGTTTGCGATGGCAGATCCAGCACGTGCACAACGGTTGGCCAAGCGGATCTCGGCGATCGTCGCGTCTGCCATCGCCACCGATATCAAGGACCCGCGGCTCAACGGGGTCACGATCACCGACACCCGGGTGACCGGCGACCTGCACGACGCGACGGTCTTCTACACGGTGATGGGGGAGTCGCTCTCGGTCCCACCGGACTACGTGGCCGCGGCCGCAGGGCTGCATCGCGCGACCGGGATCCTGCGGTCGAAGGTCGGTGCGGGAACCGGTGTCCGGTTCACGCCGACCCTGGCGTTCCAGCTCGACACCGTCCTCGACACCGCCCGCGACATGGAGGAGCTCCTCGAACGGACCCGTCTGGCCGACGAGGCGTTGGCCCAGCAGGCCCGCGACGCCGTGCCCGCGGGTGACCCCGACCCCTACAAGGAGCCCGAGTCGCGCGGTCACGATGACCACGGATCCACCGGAGAACGCTGACGCCGTGCCAGGATTCGGAGATGAGTGGCGTGGAGCACACCCCGTGAGCGCGAACGGGGCTCGTCGATGAGTCGGGCCGTGGCGGGTCCACGGGCGCAGGTCGCGAAGATCCTGCGTGCGGCGGATGCGGTCACCGTCCTGTGTCATGTGCGTCCCGACGCCGACACCATCGGCAGCGGATTGGCGCTCGCGTTGGCGCTGGACCGCGCCGGTGTCGAGGTGGAGGTCGGGTTCCCCGGGCCGTGGTCCCTGCCGGATGCGCTCGGCGCGCTCCCGGGCGCGAAGCTGATCGTCGATCCCGCCGATCTGGTGGGTCATCGTGTCGCGATCGCCATGGACTGCGCCTCGACGTCGCGGCTGGGTGATCTCGCCGAGCTGATCGAACGCGCCGACCACGGCGTCGTCATCGACCACCACGCCTCCAACCGTGGCTTCGGTGACATCAACGTCATCGACCCGTCGGCGGACTGCACCGCCGAACTCGTACTGGAGTTGCTCGACGAACTCGAACTGCCCATCGACAGCGACATCGCCACCTGTCTGTTCGCCGGCCTCGTCACCGACACCGGGTCGTTCCGCTGGGCGCGCGCGGGTGCGCACGAGGTGGCCGCACGGCTGCTCGAGACCGGTGTCGACGGCCCTGCGTGGACCCGTCTGCTCCTCGACACCCACCAGTTCGGCTGGCTGACGATGGTGTCCGAGGCGCTGCAGTCGGCGGTGCTCGTCCCCGAGGCGTTCTCGGGTGCGGGCCTCGTCTACGCACTGGTCGGCCACGAGTGTTCCAGACAGATCGACTGGGCCGAGGCGGAGAGTGTCATCGACCTCGTCCGTACGGTCGGCGACGCCGAGGTGGCGGTCGTGTTCAAGGAGTCCGAGCCCGGGGAGTGGACGGTGTCGATGCGGTCGCGCTCCGACGTCGACCTCGTCCCACTGGCCCGGACACAGGGCGGTGGCGGACACCGGCACGCCGCCGGGTTCAGCATCACCGGCTCGGCCACCGAGGTCGTCGAGAAGCTGCTCGCCTCGGTGTGAGCAGCCCCGCGACCGACGAGAGCATCGATCCGTCGGCGGTCCCGAGCGTGCGGACCATCCTGCACCTGTCCGTCTCGGCGCTGGCGGTCCTGGTCGCCGAACCGCTGTACCTCATGGAGGATCTCGCGGTCGTCGGCCGCCTCGGTGCCGTCGCGCTGGCCGCACTCGGTGTCGGTTCGCTGATCCTCGGCGTGGTCAGCACCCAGCTCACCTTCCTCTCCTACGGGACGACGGCCCGCTCGTCCCGACTGTTCGGGCGCGGCGACCGTACGGGTGCGGTCGCCGAGGGGATCGCGGCCAGCTGGATCGCCGTCGTCGTCGGACTCGTGATCGTCGGCGTCATGCAGGTCATCGCGCCCTGGGTGGTCGGGGTCATCGCGCCGTCCGGCGGGGTGTCGGGGGAGGCGACCGGCTGGGTGCGGATCGCGGTGTGCGGTGTCCCGCTGATCCTGTTGTCGATGGCGGGCAACGGCTGGATGCGCGGCGTGCAGGACACGCGACGTCCGGTCGTCTACGTCGCGGTCGGACTCGGCGTCAGCGCCGTCATCTGCCCACTGCTGGTGCACGGGCTGCTCGGCTTCCCGGACATGGGGCTACACGGCAGTGCGGTGGCCAACCTCGTCGGCCAGTCCATCAGCGGTCTGCTCTTCGCACAGCGCCTCCTCGCCGAGAGGAGTTCGACCGGTCTGCGGCCGCGCTGGGCGACCATCCGCGCGCAGCTCGCCCTCGCCCGAGACCTCATCGTGCGCAGCCTGTCGTTCCAGGTCTGCTTCCTCTCCGCCGCCGCGGTGGCCGCGCGATTCGGCGTCGCGTCGCTCGCCGCGCACCAGCTGGTCCTGCAGCTGTGGAACTTCGTGTCGTTGCTGCTCGACTCGCTGGCCATCGCGGCGCAGTCGCTGGTCGGTGCCGCGCTGGGCGCGAAGGCGATCCCCGGCGCGATCGGTGTGGCCCGCAGGGTGACGGTGCTGTCGGTCGCCGCATCCCTGGGGCTGGTGGCGCTCTTCGCGGCCGGGCAGCCCGTACTCGCCCGGATCTTCACCGACGACCGTGACGTGCTCGACGCCGTGGTCACGCCGTGGTGGTTCTTCGTCGCCATGTTGCCGGTAGCCGGTGTGGTGTTCGCCCTCGACGGGGTCCTGTTGGGTGGTGGGGACGCGGCCTATCTGCGGACCACCACCGTCGTGTGTGCGCTGGTCGGCTTCCTGCCGATGATCTGGGCGTCGCTGGCGTTCGACTGGGGACTCGCGGGCATCTGGACCGGCCTGTGCCTGTTCATGCTGTTCCGGCTCGTCGCTCTCGTCGCGCGCATGTCCACCGGCCGGTGGACGGCGATCGAACTGCGCTGAGGCCGTGCGCGTGCCGGGGCGGTCGGCCCCGCCCGGACCGGCCGATACAGTTGACGCCGACGGTGACGGCCCATCCGGGTCGGCCGGCACGGCTGGGAAGGAGACCGGTGGCCACGCTCTGGGCGATCAGCGACCTGCATGTCGGGCATCGCGGGAACGAGGCGATCCTCGACAAGATCCGACCGGAGGGCGACGACGACTGGCTCATCGTGGCCGGTGACGTCGCCGAGCGCACCGACGAGATCGCCGAGACCCTGCGGCGGCTCAAGCAGCGTTTCTCCACCGTCATCTGGACGCCCGGTAACCACGAGCTCTACACCACCGCGAAGGACCCGCTGCAGATCCACGGTGTCGCCCGCTACGACTACCTCGTCGCGAGCTGCCGCGAACTGCACGTCATCACCCCGGAGGACATCTATCCGCTGTTCGATCCCGGTGACGGCACACCGCCGGTCCGGGTCGTCCCGATGTTCCTGCTCTACGACTACACCTTCCGGCCGGCCGGGACGACGAACAAGATCCAGGCGCTCGCGGTGGCGCGGGAGAACAACGTGGTCGCGACCGACGAGTTCCTGCTCTCACCCGAACCCTTCGGGACGCGCGACGCGTGGGGTCGTGACCGGGTCGAGCGGACCCGTAGACGACTCCACGCCCTCGACCCGAGTGAGCAGACAGTCCTGATCAACCACTGGCCGCTGCGTCGTGAGCCCACCGACACGCTGATGTACCCCGAGTTCGCGCTGTGGTGCGGCACCGAGCTCACCCACGACTGGCACACCCGCTACAACGCGGCCTGCTGTGTCTACGGCCACCTCCACATCCCGCGAACCACCTGGTACGACGACGTCCGGTTCGAAGAGGTCTCCGTCGGCTATCCGCGCGAGTGGCAACGCCGCGGACTCCCGGATCCGTTGCTGCGCAGGATCACCCCGGACCAGGGCCTGCGTCCCGACGACCTGCCCGAACACGGCGCGCGCTTCGAGCTCCCGCCCGACTACCGCGAACGCGCGGCGGAGTTCAAGGCGAACATCGAGGCGAAACGAGCCGAGGCGAAGGCCAAGCGGGACGGCGGTTCCCGATGATCGAGCAGGTCCTCCCGAGTGCGGTGGTGGCGGCCGAGGCGTTCGGCGACGAGGCCGACGGCGCACTGTTGCCCGCCGAGGAGTCGTTGGTCGCCCGAGCGGTCGACAAGCGGCGGTCGGAGTTCACCACCGCCCGGACGCTGGCGCGTCGCGCACTCGGTGAACTGGGGGTCGAGCCGGTGCCGATCCTGCGTGGTGACAAGGGCCAACCGTTGTGGCCGCGCGGTGTCGTCGGGAGCCTGACCCACTGCGACGGGTATCGGGCCGCGGTGGTGGCCCACAAGCTCGCGCAACGTTCCCTGGGAATCGACGCCGAGCCACACGGCGACCTCCCCGAGGGGGTCCTCGACCACGTCAGCCTGCCCGCCGAGCGGGACGTGCTCGCGACCCGACCCGACGGCCTGCACTGGGACCGACTGTTGTTCTGCGCCAAGGAGGCCACCTACAAGGCCTGGTTCCCGCTCACCGAGCGGTGGCTGGGATTCGAGGACGCGCACATCACCTTCACCCCGACCGGTCCGGACTCCGGGACGTTCCGCTCGCAGATCCTGATCGACGGCTCGGTCATCGACGGCGGCCCACCGCTTTCGATGCTCGACGGGCGGTGGCGGGTCGAGCGCGGTCTCGTCGTCACCACCATCAGCCTGTGAACGAGCGCGCGGAGATGGACGCCGACAACACCAGCACCGACCACACGAGCACCCAGAACACGGGCGGCGAGAACCGCAGCATCGCGACGGCCGGACTCGTCGTGGTCGACAAACCCGGGGGCATCACCAGCCACGACGTCGTCGCCCGATGCCGAAAGGCGTTCAAGACCCGACGCATCGGCCACGCGGGAACCCTGGATCCGATGGCCACCGGGGTGCTCGTGCTCGGGGTCGAGCGTGCCACCAAACTCCTCGGCCTCCTGTCGCTGACCACGAAGTCGTACGAGGCCACGATCCGGCTCGGAGCGTCGTCCGACACCGACGACGCCGAGGGCGTGGTCTCCGGGCGTGCCGACATCACCGGCCTGACCCCGGAGCAGGTGACCGACGCGATCGGCGCGTTCGTCGGCGAGATCGATCAGGTCCCGGCCACGGTCAGCGCGATCAAGGTCGACGGACAGCGTGCGCACGCGCTGGCGCGGCAGGGGACCGAGTTCGAACTGAACTCCCGTCGGGTGACGGTGACCCGATTCGATGTCGTCGACCACCGGATCGCCGACGGATGGTTCGACCTCGACGTGGTCGTCGACTGCTCGTCGGGCACCTACATCCGTTCGCTCGCACGGGATCTCGGGTCGTCGCTCGGTGTCGGTGGGCACCTCACCGCACTGCGGCGCACCGCGGTCGGACCGTTCGACCTCGACCAGGCCACCCCGCTCGAGCAGATCGAGCAGCACGGTGAGCTGACCTTCGACATCGACCGGGCGGTCGCGGTGGCGTTCCCGCACCGCGTCATCGGCCCCGACGAATCCGAGGCCATCAGCCAGGGCCGTTGGCTCGAACCGGTCGGCATCAAGGGGGTCCACGCCGCCATCGACGAGAACGGCCGCGCGATCGCGCTGCTGCAGGAGAAGGGCAAGCGGGCCGGATCGGTGATGGTGGTCCGGCCGGCGACGCTGCGCTGAGCTGACGGGGTCGCGGTCAGGCGCTGTGGCCGGCGACCGGATCGAGCCAGATGGCGCGGGTGGCGATATCGCCGAGGTCGATGGGTTCGGCGCCCTCCACCGCGACGGCGACGGTGCCCGCGAACGGACGCTGCTCGACCACCTCGATGTGGCGGTCGAGCGCGATGCCGACGGAGTCGAAGTAGCGCAACATGTCCGGGTCGGTGTCGGCGATGCGAGCGACCCGACCGAGAGCGCCGGGACCGAAGTCCGCGAGCTGACGGGCACTGGACTCGGGGACCGTCCCGTGCAGGTCGGGGATGGGATCGCCGTGCGGGTCACGGGTCGGGTTGCCCAGTTTGGTGTCGAGGCGTTCCATCAGGCGTTCGGAGACCGCGTGCTCGAGGACCTCGGCCTCGTCGTGCACCTCGTCCCAGCCGTATCCGAGTTCACGGACGAGGAACGTCTCTATCAAGCGGTGTCGGCGGACCATCAGCACCGCGGCCGACCGGCCGATCTCGGTGAGCGTCACCGACCCGTACCGCTCGTGCGACACCAGCCCCTGATCGGCGAGTTTGCGGACGGCCTCCGACACCGTCGACGGTGAGACCGCGAGCTTCTCGGCCAGGAGTTTCGTGGTCACCTTCGTCTCCGACCACTCCTGCGCCGTCCAGATGACCTTCAGATAGTCCTGTGCGACAGCGGACAGTTCGGCGACCGGGATCGTTGCCGCCGGTGCATGAGTGCTCGGCGCGCCGTCGGGGGAAGGCATTGTCTGAGCTTAGGTCAGCCTGGCCGTTCCCCGAAGTACCGGTGCTGACACGGGGAGGTCTGGTCCGGTTCACCGCGCACCCGTAGGCTTGCCCCGTGTTGCGATGGCGAGGGTTGGAGGATATCCCCGCGGGTTGGGGCCGATGTGTCGTCACCATCGGGGTGTTCGACGGCGTGCACCGCGGTCACGCGCAGTTGATCAAGACCGCGACCTCGGCCGCGGCCGAGCGCGGTGTCCCCGCGGTGCTCATGACCTTCGACCCGCATCCCGCCGAGGTCGTCCGACCGGGTAGCCACCCGCCGCAGCTGTCGACGCTGACCCGACGCGCGGAGCTCGCCGAGGAACTCGGCATCGACGTGTTCTGCGTGATGCCGTTCACCCCGGTGCTGGCGGCGCAGAGCCCCAAGGACTTCGCCCACGGGGTGCTGGTCGAGGGACTGCACGCCGCCGACGTGGTCGTCGGCGCGAACTTCACCTTCGGCAAGAAGGCGGCGGGCACGGTCGAGGTGCTGACCGACCTCGGCCGCAAATTCGGTTTCGACGTGCAGGCGGTGTCGTTGCTCGGGGAGGACGGCGCCGACGGATCGACCAAGTCCACCGTCACCTTCTCCTCCACCTACATCCGGTCCTGCGTCGCCGCCGGCGACGTCGAGGCCGCGGCCGAGGCGCTGGGCCGGCCCCACCGTGTCGAGGGTGTCGTCGTCCGGGGTGACGGGCGCGGACGTGAGCTCGGGTACCCGACCGCCAACGTGGCCCCGCCGATGTACTCGGCCATCCCGTCCGACGGCGTGTACGCCGCCTGGTTCACCGTGCTCGGTGCCGGGCCGGTCGTGGGACAGGTCGTGCCGGGGGAGAGCTACCGTGCGGCGGTGTCGGTGGGGTCCAACCCCACGTTCTCCGGACGGACCCGCACGGTCGAGGCGTTCGTGCTCGACACCAAGGCCGACCTGTACGGCCAGCACGTGGCCGTCGACTTCGTCGGGCGTGTCCGCGGCATGGAGAAGTTCGACTCGGTCGACGCTCTGATCGAGCAGATGGACGACGACGTCGTCGCGACGCGCGCGGTGTTGGCCGACCCCGTCGTCTGACCTGCGCCCGCTGATTTGGGTGGGTTCGCTCTGCGCTGGTAGATTCGTCGGTTGGCGCGCGCTGCGGTTCGCGGTGGCCACGCCCGGGACGTCCGACCATGTCGGTCGGCGTCATCCATCAGGACGCGAACATCATCACCAGGAGAATCACACGTGGCACTGACCGTCGACCAGAAGAAGACGATCCTCTCCGAGTACGGCCTCCACGAGACCGACACCGGATCCCCCGAGGCGCAGATCGCGATGCTCACCAAGCGCATCAGCGACCTGACCGAGCACCTCAAGACCCACAAGCACGATCACCACAGCCGTCGCGGACTGCTGCTGATGGTCGGCCGTCGTCGTCGCCTGCTCAAGTACGTCGCGAAGGTCGACGTCGCACGCTACCGCGCCCTGATCGAGCGCCTGGGCCTGCGTCGCTGACCTCGTCGCACCGGCTCGACCCATGTTCTTCACCGCGGACCGCGGCACTCCTCGAGTGTCGCGGTCCGCGTCGTTCGCCCCGCGTGCCGCGCGGCGATCAGGTCCTCCGATGCCCAGGTGATACCCTCGGCGACGGACTAGATGCCACGAGATGACGATCTCCGCACGCGTGCCCTGCGTTCGCGATCGGTCTTCGGTAGTGGCTGCCGGAACCCATGGGTTTGCCCACACGGTTCCGACCGCTTCGATCGACGGCCGTCGCCGAACCTCCTCCGCCTCCTCTGCGCGGACATTCGCACCTGCGGCGATTTCATTCCTCGGGCATCGACCCACAGCTCCCGTCCACCTGGACAGGCGCTGATACACCGATGCGCAGCGATCACTCGCGCGCATCGAACGAGAGGAATCATCCACACATGACCGATGTGACAAACGCGCCCGCAGAAGCGGACTTCGACGACGACGTCACCGAAGCCACCGCCGTCATCGACAACGGCAGTTTCGGCACGCGCACCATCCGCTTCGAGACCGGACGTCTCGCGCAGCAGGCCGCCGGCGCCGTCGTCGCCTACCTCGACGACGAGAACATGCTGCTCTCGGCGACCAGCGCCGGGAAGCACCCCAAGGACAACTTCGACTTCTTCCCCCTCACGATCGACGTCGAGGAGCGGATGTACGCCGCCGGCCGCATCCCCGGATCGTTCTTCCGTCGCGAGGGCCGCCCCTCGACCGACGCGATCCTGACCTGCCGCCTGATCGACCGGCCGCTGCGCCCGTCCTTCGTCGACGGACTCCGCAACGAGATCCAGGTCGTCATCACCGTCCTGTCGCTCGACCCCAACGACCTCTACGACGTCGTCGCCATCAACGCCGCCTCGGCGTCCACCCAGCTCGCCGGCCTGCCGTTCTCCGGCCCGGTCGGTGGCGTGCGCGTCGCACTCATCCCGACCGAGTCCAACCGCGCGGGCCAGTGGGTCGCGTTCCCGACCGTCGAGCAGCTCGAGGGTGCGGTGTTCGACATGGTCGTCGCCGGTCGCATCGTCGGCGAGGGTGACACCGCCGACGTCGCGATCATGATGGTCGAGGCCGAGGCCACCGACAACGTCATCGAGCTCATCGACGGCGGTGCGCAGGCCCCCACCGAGGCGATCGTCGCCGAGGGCCTCGAGGCCGCCAAGCCGTTCATCGCCGCGCTGTGTGAGGCGCAGAAGAGCCTCGCCGCCCAGGCTGCCAAGGCCACCGGCGAGTTCCCCCTGTTCCCGGCCTACCAGGACGACGTCTACTCCGCCGTCGAGTCGTCGGGCAAGGATCGTCTCTCGGAGATCCTGACCATCGCAGGCAAGACCGAGCGCGATGACAAGACCGACGAGCTCAAGGCCGACATCCTCGCCTCGCTCGGCGAGCAGTTCGCCGGACGTGAGAAGGAGATCGGCGCGGCGTACCGCTCGCTGACCAAGAAGCTCGTGCGTCAGCGCATCCTGACCGACCACTTCCGCATCGACGGTCGCGGCATCACCGACATCCGGTCGCTCTCGGCCGAGGTCGCGCTGATCCCGCGTGCCCACGGCAGCGCGTTGTTCGAGCGTGGCGAGACCCAGATCATGGGCGTCACCACCCTGGACATGGTCAAGATGGCCCAGCAGATCGACTCGCTGGGACCCGAGACGTCCAAGCGCTACATGCATCACTACAACTTCCCGCCGTACTCGACCGGTGAGACCGGTCGCGTCGGTTCGCCCAAGCGCCGCGAGATCGGCCACGGAGCGCTCGCCGAGCGCGCGCTCATGCCGGTCCTGCCCAGCGTCGAGGAGTTCCCGTACGCGATCCGCCAGGTCTCCGAGGCGTTGAGCTCCAACGGCTCGACCTCGATGGGTTCGGTTTGTGCCTCGACGATGTCGCTGCTCAACGCCGGTGTGCCGCTGAAGGCCCCGGTCGCCGGTATCGCCATGGGTCTGGTCTCCGACCAGGTCGACGGTGAGACCCGCTATGTCGCGCTGACCGACATCCTCGGCGCCGAGGACGCGTTCGGCGACATGGACTTCAAGGTCGCGGGCACCAAGGACTTCGTGACCGCCCTGCAGCTCGACACCAAGCTCGACGGCATCCCGTCGGCCGTGTTGGCCGGTGCGCTCGCGCAGGCCAAGGACGCCCGGACCACCATCCTCGAGGTGATGGCCGAGGCGATCGACGAGCCCGACGAGATGAGCCCCTTCGCTCCTCGCGTCACCACCGTCAAGGTGCCGATCGACAAGATCGGTGAGCTGATCGGGCCCAAGGGCAAGAACATCAACGCCATCACCGAGGAGACCGGCGCCAACATCTCCATCGAGGACGACGGCACCGTGTTCGTCGGTGCCACCGATGGCGTCAAGGCGCAGGCCGCGATCGATCGCATCAACGCGATCGCGAACCCGCAGCTGCCCAAGGTCGGCGAGCGTTTCCTCGGAACCGTCGTCAAGACAACGGCATTCGGCGCGTTCGTCTCGCTGCTGCCGGGCCGTGACGGTCTGGTCCACATCTCCAAGCTGGGCCAGGGCAAGCGCGTCAACAAGGTCGAGGACGTGGTCAACGTCGGCAGCAAGCTCCGTGTGGAGATCGCCGACATCGACGATCGCGGCAAGATCAGCCTCGTGCCGGTCGCCGACACCGAGTCCGACGACGCGGCCCCGGCCACGGTCGACGCGTAACCACGCAGGTAACGAACACACTGAGTAAGAACTCCGTACGCACGCAGCCCACCGGGACCACGGACGCCGTCAGGCGATCGGTCCTCCCCGGTGGGCTGCGTGTCGTCACCGAGCAGGTTCCCGGTGTCCGGTCGGTGTCGGTCGGTCTGTGGGTCGGCGTCGGCTCCCGTGACGAGAAGCCGTCGGTCGCCGGTGCCGCGCACTTCCTCGAACACCTGCTGTTCAAGGCGACACCGACCCGCACCGCCGCGTCGATCGCGCAGGACATGGACGCCGTCGGCGGCGAACTCAACGCCTTCACCTCGAAGGAACACACCTGCTTCTACGCGCATGTGCTCGACGAGCATGCCGACATGGCGATCGACATGCTCGCCGACGTCGTGTTGCGCGGTCGTTGCGCGACCTCCGACGTCGACACCGAGCGCGATGTCGTGCTCGAGGAGATCGCGATGCGCGACGACGACCACGAGGACCTGCTGGCCGACGCGTTCATGACCGCCATGTTCGGCGATCATCCCATCGGCCGACCGGTCATCGGTTCGGCCGAGTCGATCACGGCCATGTCACGCAGGCAGATCCACTCGTTCCACACGCGTCGGTACACCCCGGACACGATGGTGCTCGCGGTGGCGGGCAACATCACCCACGCGGCGGTGCTGGCGCAGGTGCGCACCTCGTTCGGCGCCCATCTACAGCAGGGCATCCCGGCCGCCGGCGTCCGTTCCTCGGGCACCGCACCCCGTGCGGGAGCCGGGCTCGAGTTCATCCATCGCGACACCGAGCAGACCCATCTGTTGTTCGGCATGCCCAGCCCGGGCGTCGGCCACCCCGACCGCTTCGCGCTGTCGGTGCTCAACGCCGCCATCGGTGGCGGTCTGAGTTCCCGCCTGTTCCAACAGATCCGAGAGGAACGTGGATTGGCCTACTCGGTCTACTCGTCGGTCGACAGCTTCAGTGACGTGGGTACGTTCTCCGTCTACGCGGGCTGTTCACCCGATCGCGTGGCCGACGTCGCCGAGGTCGCGATGAGCGTCCTGCGCGACGTCGCCGAGAACGGGATCACCGACGCCGAGTGCACCCGCGCCCAGGGGGCATTGCGCGGTTCGCTGCTCCTGGGCCTCGAGGACACCCAGTCCCGGATGCACCGACTCGGCAGCGCCGAACTCGATTTCGGTCGGCGCCGTCCGGTGAGCCGGTCGCTGACCCAGATCGAGGCGGTCCGTCCCTCGCAGGTGCGTGCCGTCGCCCGCCGGGTCCTCGGGCAGCGACCCGCGGTGGCGGTGGTGGGCCCGTACCGACGTGCTCGCGACCTTCCGAGATCGGTACGGGCCCTGACCGACGGGTGATCGACCCGCGCCCACGTGGGTGCTTGCTAGTGTCGAAGAGAGGCCGGGGGGCCTCATGTCATGCTCAGTTCTTCCGGGGGGTCCGGTGTCCGATTCAGTTTCTGCCGTGTCAGTGTCACGCTCGTTCCATGAACGGCGGTCGCCCGATCGTCTCGACGCCTGGAGATTCGAGTCCCTGGCCCAGGCGATCGCGATGCATGCGTTCGTCCGTCCACACGATGTCGCGGTGGCGACGGAGTCGTCCTCGATCACTTCCGAGGAACTGTATGCGCAGGTCGTACGGCTGCTGCCGGCGATCGGTGACCTGGGTGGACCGGACCGACGGCCTCTCGCGGTCGAGATGGACGGCTCTGTCGAGTCGGTGATCATGGCGATCGCGGTCCTGGCGTCCTCGGTGCCACTCGTCCCGGTGGACCGGCACCAACCGGATGCGCGTCGGACCCTGATCTCGGAACTGACGGGTGCGACGGTCGTCGACCACCACTCATTGCTCGCGGCGTCCGCACCGACCACGACGCTCCGGACGCCTCCCGGTCCGAGCCCCATTGCCGATCCGGACCCCGACGACGTGGCGATGATCCTCATGACATCCGGGTCGACGGGGACGCCGAAGGGTGTGCTGCTCAGCCATCGGATGTGTCTCGGCAAGGCCTACGACGTGATCGGTCCGCTGGTCCTGACACCGGCCGACCGGCTGGGCAACGTCCTGCCATTGGGATTCGGGGCCGGGATGAACACACTGATCGCCGGACTGCTGGCGGGCGTGCCGGTGCTGAATCGGGACCCGCGCTCGACAGACCCGGCGGCATTGCGACACTGGCTGCGCGACAACGGTGCCACGACTTTGCACTGTTCGGCGGCACTGGGGCGCGCGTTGACCACCACCGGAGTCGTCGCGACCGATTCGATCGAACTCCCGGGTCTGCGAGTGGTGGTCTACTACGGGGAGGCGCTGCAGGGTTCGGACCTGCGGACGATGCGGGCCGGGCTGGCACCGCGCGCGACCGTCGTGAACTGGTACGCGTGCACCGAATGCGGGGTGGTCGCGTTCCGCTCCTTCGCGCCTGATGAGGCGGTGCCCGACGGCCGTCTGGCGGCCGGACGGGCCGTGCGGGGACGCCGGATCATGATCGTCGACGATCGGCGTCGTCCGGTGGAGGCCGGGGAAGTCGGTGAGATCTGGATCCGCGGTGGCGATTTCGCGGCGGGGTATCTCGGGGGAGCGACCCTGCCGACCACGCGGACCGCCGACGGCGAGCAGTGGTACCAGACCGGAGACCGTGGACGTGTCGACGACGATCGCGTCGTACACGTCGTCGGTCGGGTCGGCTCGTCGGTCAAGATCCGCGGATATTTCGTGGAACCTGCGGAGGTGGAGTCGGCGCTGCGACGGGTGTCCGGTGTGGTCGACGCCCACGTCGCGGGAGTCGAGGTCGAGGGACAGACCGAACTGCTGGCGCACGTCGAGACCGACGACTCCGAGAACGCACCGGCCGCCGATGCGCGCTCGGTGCGCGCACTCGTTCGGCGCGACCTACCGGATTGGATGGTCCCGCGATTCATCGAGATCTATGACCGGATCCCGCGCACCGATCGGGGCAAGATCGATCGAGAGCGACTCCGCGCGCCCGGCGACCTCGTCGCCGGATCCGCAGCGGCGCTGCGTACCTCCGACCTCACGGTGCTGGGAGTGGCCGAGATGGTTCGAACGGTCATGGGGCGTGATGACATCGGTGTCGATGACGACCTGATCGAACTGGGGGCCGACTCCCTCGCGCTCACCACCATCCTGGCCCGTGTCACCGCAAATTTTCACGTGCGCGTCGAGGTCGCGCGAGTCGCGGCCGACCCGACCATCGCGACCATCGCCGCGCTCGCACGCGTCGAGGTCGCGGCCGACGCGCGTACGCGAGAGGGGCTGTCGGTGCTGGTGCCCCTGCGCGACGGCGGCGACCGGACCCCACTGTTCGTCGTCGCGGGTGCAGGCGCCCCGGCGGTGTCGCTGATCCCCACGTCCCGGCACCTCGCCCCCGACCGCCCGGTCTTCGGACTCCAGGCGTGGGGTCTGGAGAACCGTGGACGGCCGGATCGGTCGGTGGCGGCCGCGGCACGGCGGAACATCGCCGCCGTCGTCGGCGTCGCGCCGCGTGGACCCCTTCTGCTCGCGGGTCACTCCATGGGCGCACACGTCGCCTGGGAGATGGCGGCCCAGTTGAGAGAATCCGGACGCGAGGTGGCGGCGGTCATCCTGATCGACCCCCATCTGACCGAGGACATGCTGACCGATCTGCGCGGCGGCACCGCGATCGTGGGGGCGGAGGTGGAGGAGGCAACCCGGTCGGAACTGCACACCGGTGCGGCGTTGGACATCGGGTTACGCCGCCTGATCGCGGTGCGATTGAAGATGGCGGTTGCCGGTCTGATCCAGTTCGATCCGCTCACGCAGTGGCTGCTGTTCTACAACCTGGGGATGGCGACCCTGCGCAAGCATCGTCCCCGCCCGCTCGACGTCCCGGCCGCGGTCCTGCGCACGGCGGACAACCTGCACGGACAGGTGCACTGGTCTCTGATGGCGCGTGGACCCCTCCACATCGAGGACGTCCCCGGTGGCCACACCGATCTGCTCCGCGAGCCCAACGTGTCCTCGGTCGCCGCGGCGATCGACACCTCGATCAGGATGCTCGACGCGGAATGACGAGCGCGGCGCCGCGCACACGGAGGTGTGCTCGGCGCCGCGAGTCGTGCGTGTCCGCCTAGTCGGTCGTGGCGGTGTGCTCGCGTTCCTTGGCCGCCCACGCCGATTCGATCTTGCCGTTGGTGTTGGTCTTCACGTCGTCGCGGATGAGGAACCATCCGCCGACGAGTAGCGCGGCGATGAACGGTATCCCGATGACGACGACGTAGAAGTCGACGCGGCCGCCCTCCTTGTCCAGCCACCCCGACACCCCGAGACCGACGATGACCGCGACGAGGAACACCAGTCCGAATATCGACGTGTAGGGATGCCCCGGCGCCTGGAACTTGCTCTTCGGGATGATGCCCTTGTTCACCAGGGATCTCAGTTTGAGCTGACACGCGAAGATCGTGCCCCAGGTGAACACGATGCCCAGCGACGCGGCCTCCAGGGCGATGTCGAACGCGCGCCCGGGCACCAGGACGTTGAGGATCACGCCCATCACGTAGACGACGGTGGTCATGGCGATACCGGCCCAGGGCACACCTCCGTTGCTCATCCTGGTCGTGAAACCCGGTGCCTGCTTGCTCATCCCGAGACTGCGCAGCACGCGACCGGTGGAGTAGAGCCCGGAGTTCAGACTCGACATGGCGGCGACGATGAGGACCACCTGGATGACGTCACCCATCCATCCGAATCCGAGCTTGTTGAACACCGTGACGAACGGGGAGGTCCCGGAGGTGTACGACGTGGTCGGCAGCATCGCGCACAGCAGCAGGATCGAACCGATGTAGAACACGGCGATGCGGAAGATGACCGCGTTCACCGCGCGGGGGACCTCCTTGTCGGAGTCCTCCATCTCGCCGGCGGCGACACCGACCATCTCGATGGCGGCGTAGGCGAAGACGACGCCCGACATCACCAGGATGGGGCCGTACCAGTTGTAGGCACCGCTGGTGGGCCAGAAACCGCCCGGG
This sequence comes from Williamsia phyllosphaerae, assembly GCF_014635305.1. NCBI lineage: Bacteria > Bacillati > Actinomycetota > Actinomycetes > Mycobacteriales > Nocardiaceae > Williamsia > Williamsia phyllosphaerae. Next base: position 262,359 of record NZ_BMCS01000003.1, read on the forward strand.
TTGTCCCAGAGGTTGGAGAACCCGGCCTGGTGGTCGCCGACGTGGACAGCGCCGACGACGACCACGAGCCCGACGATGAGGAACAGCACGATCGCGCCGACCTTGAGGATCGAGGCCCAGAACTCGAACTCGCCGAAAGCCTTGGCGCTGAGCAGGTTCACGGCGAGGACCACGACGAGCGCGATCAGTGCCGACGCCCAGTTGGGCATGGACGGGAAGTTGTTGTTGACGTACACGCCGACCGCCGACAGCTCGGCGATGCCGGTCAGGGCCCAGTTCAGCCAGTACATCCAGCCGGTCACGTAGGCGGCCTTCTCGCCGAAGAACTCGCGCATGTAGGAGACGAACGCACCGCTGGTGGACCGGTGCAGGACGAGTTCGCCGAGAGCGCGCATCAGGAAGTAGGCGACCAGACCGGCGATGGCGTAACTGATCAGGAGGGCGGGACCGTTGGCGTTGAGTCGCGAGGCCGACCCGAGGAACAATCCGGTACCGATGGCGCCGCCGATGGCGATCATCTGCACCTGACGACGACCGAGTGACTGCTTGTAGCCGACCTGCTCGGCGTCGAGGTGTGAGGTGTCCGGTGGTGCTGTCATGTCTGCTCCAAAGTGCCGAAGGTGCCGCGGTGATCGTTTGGTTTCCGGATCCCACAGTCGCCGCAATGTCTTTGGGGCCTGCCCGGAATTGGCCAGTATCTCGGCGATTCGTTGCGCTCGTATTACGTTTGGCCATACCAATATTTCGCAAAGCCGTAAAGCGGACAAAGGCCCCCACCGATGGCGACGTGGCGCATACGGAGCCGACTTGCGAAGATGATCCGATGACCGCGGTCGCGCAGTTCCTGGGGCTCCATCCGCCGTTCGATGCCCTCGATCCCGCGGCGCTCGAGCGATTGGCCGCCCGGGCCACGGTCGGTGAGTTCGCCGCGGGAGCCGAGATCTTCGACGGCTTCCGCGACACCGTCGAGGAGTTGGCCGTGGTGATCACCGGTGAGGTGGGTCTGTGGAGTCTCCCCGACCATCTCGACGGTGAACCCGACGAGATCCTCGGCCCGGGCGGCGTGTTCGGCTATTTCTCGTTGTTGACCAATGCCGCTCGTGGCCCACGCGCGGTCGCCATGGCGGTGAGCACGATCTGCCGAATCCCCAGTGACTCGGTCCACGCGGTCTTCTCCAGCATGGCCGGTGCGCGCTTTCTCGCGGGGCAGTTGCGGCTGCCTCGACGGACGGAGTCCGTGCGACCGCGCGGGGGCATCGTCGACGAGCTGATCCGGACCGCGCCGGTCACGGGTACACCGTCGATGTCGGTGAGCGAGGCGGCGCGATTGATGACGGCACGATCGCGTGACTACGTGGTGATCCCGGCGGGCGACGGAACCGTCGGGGTCCTGACCGATTCCGACATCCGGTCGCGTGTGGTCGCGGCGGGCGAGTCCGGTGACATCCCGGTGAGCCGCGTGGTCACTCCGCGTGCGCGCACCGTGGTCACCGGTACCCCCGCAGCCGACGCTCTCCTGCAGATCCTCGAGCACGGATTGGGTTGTCTCCCCGTCGTCGACCCCGGGGGACGTGTGATCGGTGTCGTCGGTCCCGGCGACTTCGTCTCCGCCCCAGGCGGTGCGAGCGTGTCCCTTCGACACCAGATCGGCCGCGCCCGGTCGGTGGAGACCCTCTCCGAACAAGCGCAACGGATGCCCTACGTGGTCGCCGACCTCGTCCGACAGGGGCAGCCCTCACACGAGGTGACCGCGATGTTGTCGCTGGTCCACGACGCCGTCGTCCGGCGGGCCCTGGAACTGGTTCTCGAGCGTCACGACGAGGTGGATCCCGACAAGCTGACCTGGCTCTCCCTGGGCAGCAACGCTCGTCGTGAGGCCGTGTTGAGTTCCGATGTCGACAGCGCGGTGGCGCTGGACGAATCGGTGTCGACGCCCGAACAGATCGCTGTCTACCGGGTTGCGTTCGCGGAGGTGGACGAGATCCTGCGCCGATGCGGACTGGCCATCGACACCAACGGCGCGGTCGCCTCCTCGACGTTGTTCACCCGGACCCATACGCAGTGGCGGACCGCTGCGGATCAGTGGTTGGCGGCACCGTTGGAGAACAAGGGCATGATCATGACGTCGCTGATGCTCGACGGGCGACCGATCTGGGGCGACCGTGGGCTGTCCGGTGTCGCCGAGGTGTTCGGCGACCTGCGGTCCCATCCGGGGACCCTGCGCCTGCTGTTGGCGGAATCGCTGTCGACCAAGGCGCGTATCCGTTCGATGCGCGACGTGCTCGCCCGTCGGGGTGGGACGTTCGACATCAAGGCGCATGCGCTCACCCCGCTCGTCAACATCGCACGATGGGCGTCGCTGAGCGTCGAGTCCCTCGAACTCGACACCCGGTCGCGTCTGCGGGTGGCGGCGGGCAGTCCGATGCTGACCGAGGACAACGCCCGGGTGCTCATCGAGGTGTTCGACGTGTTGCAGAAGATCCGGATCGACCATCAGGTGGCGCAACTCGATCAGCGCGAGGCGGCGAGCGACGTCCTCACGATGCGCCGACTCTCGCCGCTCGATCGCAGCCTGGTCGCCCAGGGAGTGCGCGAGGTGTCGGCCATCCAGCGGCGCATGGCCAACCTCTCGCACTACACACCGGTCGGGGAGTGAACCGCTGCGCGGACATGACGCGAGCCCTCACCGACGTGGGGGCGGTGAGGGCTCGTGTCGTCTCGGGGAGGACCGGATCGGGCCTCAGTGCAGCGGTGAGCGACCCAGCGGGAGGTCGAGAGCGGTCGCGACGGTGGGGCAGAGCAGCTCGCCCGCATGGGTGCTGAGACCGGCCGCGAGGCTGGGGTCGGCCTGGCAGGCGGCCTGGAAGCCCTTGTCGGCCAACGCGACGACGTAGGGCAGCGTCGCACCGGTGAGTGCGGAGGTGGAGGTCCGGGCCACCGATCCGGGCATGTTCGCGACGCAGTAGAAGACCGAGTCGTGGACGGTGAAGATCGGGTCGTCGTGCGTGGTGGGACGTGAGTCCTCGAAGCAGCCGCCCTGGTCGATCGCGATGTCGACGAGCACCGAGCCCGGCTTCATCTGTGCGACGAGGTTGTTGGAGACGACGATCGGGGCCTTGGCACCCGGTACGAGCACCGCACCGATGACGAGGTCGGCTCGTTTGACGGCCTCCTCGAGCGCGAGGGCGGTGCTGTAGCGGGTGTGCACTCGGCCGCCGAAACGGGCGTCGATGGCCCTGAGCTTGGTGATGTCGAGGTCGAAGACGGTGACCTGCGCGCCCATGCCCATCGCGATGGTCGCGGCGTTGACACCGCTGACGCCACCGCCGATGACCACGACGTCGGCCGGTTCGGTCCCGGGGACGCCGCCCATCAGGACACCGCGCCCGCCGGCCGACCGCATGAGGTGGTAGGCGCCGACCTGAGGTGCGAGACGCCCGGCGACCTCGCTCATCGGTGCCAGCAGCGGCAGCGAGCGATCCGGCGCCTGGACGGTCTCGTACGCGATGGAGGTGATCCCGGACGCGAGGAGGGCGTCGGTGCACGCGCGGCTGGCGGCGAGGTGCAGGTAGGTGAACAGCGTCTGCCCGTCGCGCATCCGGTGGTACTCGTCGGCGATGGGCTCCTTCACCTTGAGAACGAGGTCGGCCTGCTGCCACACCTGGTCGGCGGTGGAGAGGATCTGCGCGCCTGCGGCCTTGAAGTCGTTGTCCTCGATCGACGAACCGAGGCCGGCACCGGCCTCGATGACGACCTCGTGGCCGCGTCGGCTCAGTTCGGAGACACCGGCGGGGGTGATCGCGACCCGGAACTCGTTGTTCTTGATCTCGCGGGGGATTCCGATGCGCATGAGATGTCCAATCGTGGTCGTCGGGTGGGCTCGGCGTTGGTCCAAGCGTGAACACCATTCGGTCGGTCCGCAAGATCGATGAAGATAATTCTCTCAGCTGCACAATTTGTGATGTTCATACGAGATACGGTGTCGGGATGACCACTGAGTCGAAGATCGTTCGGACGCCGCCGGCGTCATCGGGGCTCGACGACATCGATGCCGCGCTGTTGCGTCTTCTGCAGACCGATGCGCGCATGCCCAACCGTGAGCTCGCCGATCGTGTGGGCATCGCGGCCTCGACCTGTCACGGACGGGTCCGACGCCTCATCGATCTCGGTGTCATCCGGGGCTTCTTCGCCGACATCGACCCGGCCACGGTCGGTCGGACGCTACGCGCCATGGTCGCGGTCAGTCTGCAATCGGACGCACGGGGACAGATCCGGCACTTCGTCGGTCAGATCGGAGTCCGCGACGAGATCATCGACGTGTTCTTCCTCGCCGGTACCGACGACTACCTCCTGCACGTGGCGGTGGCCGACACCGAGGAACTCCGGGGGTTCGTCGAGATGCTCAACGCGCGTCCCGAGGTGGCGGGGACCACGACGTCGCTGGTGTTCGAGCACGTCCGTGGGTCGGCCCCGATCTACTGAGACCGGTTCACGCCGACGGTGTCGATCAGGAGTCGGCGAACGCGGCACGCTCGCGGGAGAACGCGGCGTCCATCGCCTTGCGTGCGCGCATGAACGTGCGGGGACTGTCCACCGCGGCGACGGCCACCGGGTCGGCCGGATCGCCGAAGACGGCCACGAAACGATCCTGTGCGACATCGCCGTCGACCACGGTGGGGGACAGGCCGACCGGGATCTCGCCGCAGACCTGGATCCGGTGCCCGTACTGGTCGCTCCAGAAGTAGCGTGCCCGCAGCGCGGGCGCGGGTACGCCCATGATGCGGTGGGCCGCGCGCCGCCCCTGATCGACCGCTGCGCTCCAGTGTTGATGTCGCACATGCAGTCCGGTGCGCACGTCGAGCGGTCGGGCGCAGTCCCCGATGGCGTAGACGTCGGGCATCGAGGTGGCGCCGTCGGCGTCGGCGACGAACCCGTCGTCGATGGCGATTCCGGAATCCGCGGCCCACTCGGTGTTCGGGACCGAGCCGATGCCGATGATCACGAGGTCGGCGGGCAGCACCGTGCCGTCGCCGAGGGTTACCGACGCGACGTGGTCGTCGCCGTCGATGGTGTCGACCGCGGCACCGGTGATCAGGTCCACCCCGGCGCGGCTGTGCAGCGTGGCCGCCCACCGCGCGATGTCGGGGCCGAGGGTGTTCGCGGCCGGGACCGCGGCCGCCTCGACGATGGTGACGTGCTTACCCAGAGCGATTGCGGTCGAGGCGATCTCGGCCCCGATGAACCCCGCGCCGATGATCACGACGGTGCGCGCGGTGGTGAGGGTGGAACGTACTGCCCTGGTGTGGTCGACGGTGCGCAGCACGTGGACACCGTCGAGGTGGTCACCGATCAACGATCGTGGTCGGGCGCCGGTGGCGACGATCAGCTGATCGGCTGCGGGGAGATCGATCCCGGGGCTGGTGTGCACGCGATACCCGTCCGCGGCCGATTGCAGGCCATGGGCCCGGACCCCGAGGTGCCAGGAGAAGTTCTGGTCCTCGCCCTCGGTCAGCAGCCCCGTCGTGCCCGCGTGCGGAGCGATCGCCGACCCGACGGTCTCGTCGGTCAGCGCGTCCTTCGACAGCGGCGGGCGGTCATACGGAAACCACGGTTCCTCACCGATCAGCGTGATCTCGACGTCCGACCCCAGCGACCTCAGCTCACGGGCTGCGGTCAGACCCGCGAGCGAGGCGCCGACGATGGTGATCACGCGGCATCGGTGGCGTCCTGCGCAGAGGGATTCGACACCGACGCACCACGGGCGAGCAGCACGTAGACGAGACCGTCGACCACCGACACCGGGTGGGTGGCGACCGCACGGGTCGCGGGCGGCCCCTGGGGGATCCCGGTACGCAGGTCGAAGCAGGTCTCGTGCAGTGGGCACTCGATGGCGCAGTTCTCCACCCATCCGTCGGACAGCGACGTGTCCTGGTGGGTGCAGGTGTCGTCGATGGCGAACACGCCGTCGTCGGTACGCACCACGGTGATGGCGGGGTGGTGCTCGGGTGCGCAGCGCACCGGGGTGTCGAGTTCCATCTCGGACAGGACGGAGACGAAGTAGGACGTCGTGTCGGACAGCGTGGTCATGGGTCACCTCGGGAGAGAACGGGCGTCGTCGAGTCACATCGCTTCGTTGCGTTCAGTGCAACACTGTGCGACTTGCGCAACAGAGTGACATCCGTGGCGGGTCACGTCAAGCGTGCGCGTCGGTGCGCCGACGACACGGTTGTGGACAACTAAGCTGAACGGGATATGGACATCAACGACAACGTGGCCGATGACCGACCCGACGGCGGTCGAGCGCGGACCGCGTCCATCCAGTCCGTCGACCGCGCACTCGAGGTCCTCGAGATCCTGGCCCGTCACGGTGAGGGCGGAGTCTCCGACATCGCCGACACCCTCGGGGTCCACAAATCGACGATCTCGCGGCTGGTCTCGGTCCTGGAGCGTCGTGGGTTCGTCGAACAGGTCGCCGATCGCGGCAAGTACCGACTCGGTTTCACCATCGTGCGTCTGGCCGGCGCGACCATGGCGACCCGCGATCTGGCGCGGGAGAGCCGTGACATCTGTCAGCCGCTGGCCGACGAGGTCGGCGAGACGGTCAACCTCGCCGTTCTCGACAACGGCCGGGCCGTGAACGTGACCGAGGCCAGCGGGTCGGCCGGTATCGGTTTGCGGACGTGGGTCGGGCAGAGCTGTCCGGCGCACGCCACCTCCAGTGGCAAGGTGTTGCTCGCCGGTCTGCCCAAGGACGACCTCGAGCCCTACGTCGCCACGCCGCTCGACCGCTTCACCGACGACACGATCACCGAACCGGATCTCGTCCGCGCCGAACTCGACGACATCCGAGGCCGCGGATGGGCGCTGGCCCGACAGGAACTCGAAGAGGGGCTCAACGCCGTCGCGGCGCCGGTGCGCGACCAGACCGGTGAGGTCGTCGCCGCGCTCAGTGTGTCCGGCCCGACCTTCCGTCTCGACGACGACCGCATGCGTGAACTCGTCGGCCGCGTCACCGATGCCGCCGACCGCATCAGCATGCGACTGGGCCACTCCGGCTGACCCGCCCCGGGGCAGCCGCTCTCCGTACATCCCTCCCTGCCGCGCCGCTGCGCGCGCCGAGTTGACTCTGCGCGCCCAACGTCCCACGATGTGTTGCACATGCGACATCACGTTGCATAAAGCGCAACAAAGTCAGGAGCGGCGGATGACCAACCCGCGCGTCGTGATCATCGGTGCCGGCATCGTCGGCACCTCCCTCGCGGACGAACTCGCACTGCGCGGTTGGACCGACGTCACCGTCGTCGATCGCGGACCGTTGCCCGCCACCGGCGGATCGAGCTCGCACGCCCCCGGCCTCGTCTTCGCGACCAACGCCTGCGAGACCCTGTCGGGATTCGCGCAGTACACCATCGACAAGCTGGTCTCGCTGTCGACGCCGGATCGGTTGTGCTTCAACCAGGTCGGTGGTCTCGAGGTCGCCGTGACGCAGGCCCGGATGGACGATCTGCACCGGAAGGCGGGGTGGGCCCGCGCCTGGGGAGTCGCCGCGGAGGTCGTCGACGCCAAGCGGTGCGCGCAGCTGCATCCACTGATCGACGCGTCGCGGATCCTCGGCGGACTGCACACCCCGGACGACGGTCTCGCCGACGCCCAGGCCACCTGCGACAGCCAGCGCGAGCGGGCGGCGGCGGCGGGGGTGGTGTTCCGGGGGAACGAACAGGTCCTGGGCATCGAGACACTCGGCGACCGGGTGACCGGGGTCCGCACCGCGACCGGGACGCTACCCGCCGAGATCGTCGTGTCCTGCGCCGGGTTCTGGGGTGTCGAGGTGGGGGCCATGGTCGGGCTGGCCGTACCGCTAGTGGCGATGGGCCACCAGTACGTCACGACCGGCGCCGTCGACGACATGGGCGGTTTCGTCGACGAGCGGCCGGGCAAGGCCGCGGCGGCGCTGCCGATCCTGCGTCATCAGGACGCGGATCTGTACTACCGCCAACACGGGGAGCGGATCGGCATCGGCTACTACGGTCACCGCGCCATGCCCGTCGCGATGGACGACCTCTACCGCGACACCGCCGGACAGCCGATGCCCTCGATGCTCCCGTTCACGCCCGACGATTTCGATCCTGCGTGGACCGAGTCCACGCGACTGTTGCCCGCGCTCAACCGAACCCACGTCACCGAGGGCTTCAACGGGATCTTCTCGTTCACCCCGGACGGCAGTCCGCTGCTCGGCGCGCACCCGGGACTCGACGGGTTCTGGATCGCCGAGGCGGTGTGGGTGACACAGTCCGCGGGCGTCGGTCGGACGATGGCGCAGTGGATCACCACCGGTACGCCCGACGTCGACGTGTCCGGGTGCGACATCACCCGGTTCTCCGTCCACGAGGTCGAGCGCGACCACGTCGACGTGCTCAGCGCGCGCGCCTTCGACGAGGTGTACGACATCTCCCACCCCCGGGAGCAGCACACCGTCGCGCGCGACCGACTGATCAGCCCGATGCACGCCGGTCACCTCGCCCGAGGAGCGCACTTCGTCACCTCGCACGGGTGGGAACGCCCCGCGTGGTTCGACGCGAACGACGTTGTCCCGACCGGGGATCGAGATGATGGCCCGGGCGACGACTGGTTCCGCCGACACTGGTCTCCGACCGTCCTCGACGAGGCGACCGCGACCCGTTCGGCGGTGGGTCTCTACGACATGACCTCGCTGATGCGTGTCGAGGTCACCGGGGCCGACGCCGCGGCGTTCCTCGCCCCGATGCTGACCCGTAACCCCGACCGGCCCGTCGGCACGGTGCTCTACGCGTTGATCCTCGATGACACCGGTGGGATCCGCAGCGACGTGACCGTCGCTCGTACCGCCACCGACCGCTTCCAGATCGGCGTGAACGGTCCGATCGACATCGCGTGGTTGACCGCGCACGCGCGCCGTGCGCGGGCCGACGGCATGTCGGTGTCGGTACACGAGACCACCACCGAGACGAGTTGTCTGGGCGTGTGGGGTCCGTGTGCCGAGTCCGTCGTCGCGCCGCTGACGTCGACGGCCGTCGACGCGGCGTCCCTGCCCTTCTATCGGTGCGCGCCGGCGACGGTGGCCGGGGTCGAGGTGTTGCTGATGCGGGTGTCCTACGTCGGCGAGTTCGGGTGGGAGATCTACGCCGACGGCGCCGACGGCGCGGAACTCGCCGACCGGATCACCGAGGCCGCGCAACCCCTCGGGGGAGTGTGGGCCGGCCGAGGTGCTCTGGACTGTCTGCGGATCGAGAAGGGCTTCCGGTCGTGGGGGACCGACATGAGCGCCGTCGACTCGCCCGACGAGGCCGGACTGGCGTTCGCGGTGGCCAAGAACCACGAGTTCACCGGCCGCACAGCGATGCTCGAGCGACCGGTGCGGCGTCGACTGCACACCGTGATCGCCGATGACCCCGCCACCGTGCTGATGGGATCGGAACCGGTGTCCACCGCGGACGGCCCCGTCGGACACATCACGTCGGCGGCGTTCTCCCCGACGATCGGACGGACGATCGCCTACGCCTGGGGACCCGCGGACCTGCGTACCGGTGACCGGGTCGACGTCGACTGGTTCGACACGACGGCGTCGTTCACCGTCTCGCCGACCACCACCGTGGACCCGGAGAACGCTCGGATCAAGGGAAGGTACCGATGAGCTCATCGCAGCGATACGACGTCATCGTCGTCGGACTCGGGGGCATGGGTTCGGCCGCGGCCTACCACCTCGCGACGCGCGGACAGCGCGTCCTGGGTCTCGAGCGGTTCACACCGGCGCACGACCGGGGGTCCTCGCACGGGGGGTCGCGGATCATCCGCCAGTCGTACTTCGAGGACCCGGCCTATGTGCCCCTCCTGCTGCGCGCCTACGAGCTGTGGGAGCAACTCGCCCGCGACTCGGGTCGCGACGTCTACCGCATCACCGGCGGCCTGTTCGTGGGTCCACCGACCTGCGCGACGGTGTCGGGGTCGCGCCACGCGGCGCAACTGTGGGGGCTGCCGCACGAGGTGCTCACCGCCGAGGAGGTCCGCGAGCGGTTCCCTGCGTTCGCGCCCGCGCCGGGGCAGGTGGCGGTCTACGAGCCGATGGCCGGGTTCGCCCGGCCCGAGGAGACGGTCTCCGCGCACATCGAGCTCGCCGACCGTGCCGGCGCCGACCTGCGTTTCGGCGAGACCGTCACGGGGTGGACGGATTCCGACGACGGCGTCGAGGTGACCACCACCTCGGGGGTCTTCGCCGCCGACCGTCTCGTGGTCTGTCCCGGGGCGTGGGCCCCGGAGATGCTCGCCGACCTCGGTGTGCCCATCGAGATCGAACGACAGGTCATGTACTGGTTCGAGACCGAACCGGCCCCCGACGTCGGCGGTGTCCCGATGGACGACATCCCGATCTACATCCACGAGACCGACGCGGTCGAACAGATCTACGGGTTCCCGGCCATCGACGGGCCCGGCGGTGGCGTCAAGGTGGCCTTCTTCCGTAAGGGTCAGACGTGTTCGCCCGACACCATCGACCGCGTGGTGGGACAGGACGAGACCGCGCAGATGCTCGATCGCGTCCGACAGCTGCTCCCCGGTGTGCGCGGACCGGCACTGGACGCGGCGACCTGCATGTACTCGACCACGCGCGACCACAACTTCGTCATCGCCGAACACCCCGCCCAGCGCAATGTGGTGGTGGCGTGCGGCTTCTCCGGCCACGGGTTCAAGTTCGTGCCGGTGGTCGGGGAGATCCTCGCCGATCTCGTGATCGACGGCTCGACCCGGCACCCGATCGACATCTTCGATCCACGCCGGGCCTCGGTGACCACGGTCGACGCACGATGACGGCCATCGATCCGGACACCCGGCCGTCGAACACCGAGACGGTGGTCGCGGGCGACCTGCCGCCGACCCTGCTGCGCACCCTGCCCGGCAGCAGCTACACCGATCCCGGGTTCTTCGCGACCGAACAGGCGCGGATCCTGGAGCGGCGCTGGATGTGTGCCGTGCGCGTCGCCGACCACCCGAACGCCGGACAGTTCGCCACCGTGCACGTCGGTCGGGAGAGCGTGCTGGTGGTGCGCGGTCGCGACGGGGGACTGCGGGCGTTCCTCAACAGCTGCCGCCATCGCGGCGCACTGATCTGCACCGAGGACACCGGCGCGGTCCGGCGGAACCTGCAGTGCCCCTACCACGCCTGGACCTACGGCCTCGACGGGAAGCTGGTGGCCGCGCCCAATCTGAGCAGCCTCGGCGACATCGACCGCAGCGCCTACGGGCTCATCCCGGTGGCCTCCCGGGAGTGGCTCGGATACCTCTGGGTCTGCCTCGACGACGACCCGCCGTCGTTCGACGACACCGTGATCGGCGCGGTCGTCGAGCGCCTGGGCGACGCCGCGATGATCGACAACTACCGGGTCGGTGACCTCGCGCTGGCGCACCGGGAGACCTATCGGGTCGCGGCGAACTGGAAGCTCATCGTGGAGAACTTCATGGAGTGCTACCACTGCGCCACCATCCACCCCGAGCTCACCGAGGTGCTGCCGGAATTCGCCGACGGCCTCGCCGCGCAGTACTACGTCGGCCACGGTGCCGAATTCGCGACGGAGGCGAGCGGATTCACCGTCGACGGGTCGGCGGGTTTCGACCGGCTGCCCGAGCTCGCCCCCGAGCAGGACCGCCGGTACTACGCCATCACGGTCAACCCGACCGTGTTCATCAACCTGGTGCCCGACCACGTCATCGTCCACCGGATGTTCCCGGTGTCGGTCGACGAGACCCTCGTGGTCTGCGACTGGTTGTTCCATCCCGACGTCGTCGCGGCCGGCGCCGACGTCGGGGCCGGGGTCGAGCTGTTCCACCGCGTGAACCAGCAGGACTTCGAGGCGTGCGAACGCACCCAGCCGGCGATGGGTTCGCGGGCCTATCGCCGGGGTGGGGTCCTCGTCCCGGCCGAGCACCACATCACCACGTTCCACGATTGGATCACCGAAATGTGCTCCGAGGGGTAAGGATGGGACCGTGCAGAGCGACGCCGTGAGGTCGTCGTCCGTGTTCGACGATCCGTGAGACGAGGGTGCCGGTGACCGCTGACCTGTTCATCGACGGCAGCTGGACCGATTCGTCCACCGGCGCACGACGCGACTGCATCGACCCGGCCGACGGCACCGTGATCCGCTCGGTGTCCGAGGCGTCACCCGACGATGCGCTCGCCGCGGTGGCCGCGGCCCGTGCGGCGTTCGACCGCGCGGAATGGCGGGAGACCACCATCGCCGACCGCTCCGATCTCCTGCGCCGCGTCGCCGACCTGCTGATGCGCGATCGCGAGGAGATCGCACTCATCGAGACCCGGGACACCGGGAAGACCCTGGTGGAGAGCCGGATCGACATCGACGACGTGGTGTCGGTGTTCCGGTACTACGCCGACCTCGCGACCACCACCGCCGATCGTCTCGTCGATGTCGGCAACCCGGCGGTCATCAGCCGCGTCGTCGCCGAACCCATCGGGGTCTGCGTGATGATCGCCCCGTGGAACTACCCGCTGCTGCAGATCTCGTGGAAGATCGCCCCCGCCCTGGCCGCGGGCGCCACGATGGTGCTCAAACCCAGTGAGGTGACGCCGCTCTCGACGATCGCGTTGACCGAGCTCCTGATCGAGGCAGGGGTGCCGCGCGGCGTGGTCAACCTGCTGCTGGGCAGCGGGGCCGATCTCGGCCCGGCGCTCACCGACAATCCCGACGTCGACCTGATCTCGTTCACCGGCGGCCTCGCCACCGGCAGGATCATCGCCGAGACCGCGGCCAAGCACGTCACCCGCGTCCTCGTCGAACTCGGCGGCAAGAACCCGCATGTCGTGTTCGCCGATGCCTGCAGCACGACCGAGTCGTTCGACGCCACTGTCGACCAGGTCCTCACCGGCGTGTTCCTGCACTCGGGTCAGGTCTGTTCGGCGGGTACGCGTCTGATCGTCGAGGAATCGGTCGCCGATGACGTCGTCGCCGCCCTGGCCGACCGGGCCGGTCGCATCGTGATGGGGCCCGGCACCGACCCGGCCAGCCTGACCGGTCCACTCGTGTCGGCGGCGCAGCTGTCCAAGATCACCGACTACGTCGCACTGGGCGTCGACGAGGGCGCCGAACTGGTGGTCGGCGGGGAGCAGCCGTCCGATCCCGATCTCGCCGACGGCTACTTCTTCCTACCCACGATCTTCGATCGGTGCGACCGCTCGATGCGGATCGTCATCGACGAGACCTTCGGACCGATCCTTACCGTCGAACGTTTCGACACCGAGGCGCTGGCGCTGGAGTTGGCCAACGACACCGACTACGGGCTCGCCGCCGGCGTCCGTACCTCCGACGCGGCGGTCGCCGAACGGATGGCGCGGGGACTGCGACACGGCACCGTCTGGATCAACGACTTCGGGTACTACACACCGGCGGCCGAGTGGGGTGGTTTCGGCCGGTCCGGCAACGGCCGAGAGCTCGGACCCTCGGGACTCGCCGAATACCAGGAGCAGAAGCACATCTGGAACAACACCGCCGCACCACCGGCGGGGTGGTTCCCGCCCTGAGCGGAGCGCGGGACCGTTCCACCGCGTCACGAGTTCGTCGAATCTCACCGTAGAGAGCAGTCGTCGCCACATCTGTCACACCATTGCCAGGAGCCCACATGACCATCGAGAAGAGCGCCGATCCCGACAACGGGATGGAACACTTCGGCTACAAGGAGAGTCTCGATCGCAGCATCGGGAAATTCGCCAGCTTCGCCGCGGGCGTCAGCTACATATCCATCCTGACCGGCACGTTCCAGCTGTTCTACTTCGGCTTCGGCACCGCGGGTGCGGCTTATCTGTGGTCGTGGCCGATCGTGTTCATCGGACAGTTCGCGGTGGCACTGTGCTTCATGGAACTCGCCGCGAAATACCCGATCGCCGGGTCGGTCTACAACTGGGCGAAGATCCTGGGCAACAAGGTCGTCGGCTGGTTCTCCGGCTGGATGATGCTCACCGCATCGATCGTCACGATGTCGGCGGTGGTGCTCGCCATCGACTCGACGCTGCCCAAGATATGGGGTGGCTTCCGCCTCATCGGGTCCGAGGATCTGGCCGTGGTCTCACCGTCGAACGCCGTTCTGCTGGGGTCGATCCTGGTGGTGGTCACCACGGCGATCAATGCCTTCGGCGTCCGCCTGATGTCCATCATCAACAGCACCGGGGTGTTCATCGAACTCATCGCCGCGGTCCTCATCGCGGTGATCCTCGCCTTCAACATCGAGCGCACGCCCGCGGTGTTCTTCTCGACCAACGGATACGGGGCGGGCGAGAGCGGCGGGTACCTCAGTGCCTTCCTGATCGCATCTCTCGCATCGGGTTACGTCATGTACGGCTTCGACACCGCCTCGTCGCTCGGTGAGGAGACGGTCAACCCGCGCAAGACCGCGCCGACGGCGATCCTGCGCGCCATCCTGGCGTCGTTCGTCATCGGCGGCGCCATCCTCGTCTTCGCCATCCTGGCCGCACCCAACCTGTCCGATCCGGCTCTGGGCGTGCAGGGTGGGTTGCAGCAGATCGTCCTCGACGTGATGTACGGCCCGGTCGGCAAGATCTTCCTGATGTGCATCGTCGTCGCGGTGTTCGTGTGCACGCTCGCCGTGCACACCGCGGCCATCCGCCTGACGTTCGCGATGGCGCGTGACAACGCACTGCCGTTCGGCGAGTCACTCGCCAAGGTGCACCCGAAGACCCAGGCACCGGTCATCCCGGCCGTCCTGATCGGTGTGCTGTCGATCCTCATCCTGGTCATCAACATCAACCAGCCGACGATCTTCCTGCTGCTGACCTCGGTGGCGATCATCATGATCTACATCGCCTACCTGATGATCACCGGACCGCTGCTCCTCAAGCGACTCAAGGGCGAGTGGCCGCCCAAGGACCTGAAGGAGGGCGGCTACTTCACGATGGGTCGGTGGGGCCTGCCGGTGAACATCGTCGCCGTGGTGTGGGGCATCGGGATGGCGCTGAACCTCGCCTGGCCGCGCACCGAGGTCTACGGATTCGGTTGGTACAACACCTGGGCGGCGTTCCTCTACATCGGCGTCATCGGAGGCGTCGGGTTGCTCTGGTACCTCGTCAAGGGCAGCCGCGGCATGGGTACGCTGAAATCCCATGCGTCGGAATCGAAAGCAGACGCAGCCGCGGCCGACGCGGCGCGACCGTCCCCGGGACCCGAAGGAGTCTGAAGAGCCCATGGCAGATCCGTTGCGCGACGACGCAGTGACCGCAGGAACGTTCGACTACGTCATCGTCGGCGGTGGGACCGCGGGGTGCGCACTGGCGGCTCGGCTCACCGAGGACCCGGAGGTGACCGTCTGCGTCCTCGAGGCCGGCCCCACCGACGTCGGCAACGACGACATCCTGGTGCTCAGCGAGTGGATGCACCTGCTCGACTCCGGGTACGACTGGGACTACCCGATCGAGCCGCAGGAACGCGGTAACGACTTCATGCGGCACGCCCGCGCCAAGGTGCTCGGCGGATGTTCCTCGCACAACTCCTGTATCGCCTTCTGGCCGCCCGCGGAGTACCTCGACGAGTGGGAACGATCCGGACTCACCGGGTGGGGTGCGGCCGACATCCATCCCCTGACCCGCCGGTTGGAGAACAACGACGCCCCCGGCGACCACGGGCACGACGGCCCGGTGCGCCTTCGCGACGTCCCGCCGCTCGATCCCTGTGGCGCAGCGATTCTCGAGGCCGCCGCCGCGGCCGGACTCCCGACGGTCGGCTTCAACCGCGGCGAGACGGTCCGCAACGGCGCCGGCTGGTTCCAGATCAACGCGGGTGAGGACGGCCTGCGCATGTCGACCTCGCACGCCTATCTGCACCCGATCATCGGGCAACGACCCAACCTCGAGGTCCGGACCGGGTGCTGGGCGCAGGGCATCACGTTCGACGGCGTCACCGCGACCGGCGCGCGATACCAACGCCCCGATCTGACCGGCTTCGACGTCGTCGGTGCACGCCGCGAGGTCATCGTGACCGCCGGTGCGATCGACACCCCGAAGTTGTTGATGCTGTCCGGGATCGGACCGGCCGCACAGCTGCGCGAGTTCGGGATCGATGTCCGGGTCGACCTGCCCGGTGTCGGGGAGAACCTCGACGACCACGTCGAGGGGCTGGTGTTCTGGGAGGCCGCGCAGCCCATGGTCACCGAGTCGAGCCAGTGGTGGGAGATCGGCGTGTTCGCCACCACGAAGGACGGCCTCGAGATCCCGGACGTGATGATGCACTTCGGGAGCGTCCCGTTCGACATGAACACCCTGCGGTGGGGATATCCGACCACCGACAACGGCTTCTGCCTCACGCCCAACGTCACCCAGGGGCTCTCGAGGGGCACGGTGAAACTCCGGAGCCCGGACTTCCGCGACCGCCCGCGCGTCGACCCGCGGTACTTCACCGACCCCGACCACCACGACGAGACCACCATGCTCGCGGGGCTCCGCCTGGCCCGCGACATCGCCGCGCAGACGCCGATGAAGCCCTGGGTGGCAGCCGAACTCGCCCCCGGACCCGACGCGGTGACCGACGACGAGTTGATCGACTACATGCACAAGACGCACAACACCGTCTATCACCCGGCCGCGACGGCGAAGATGGGTGTCGACTCCGACCCGATGGCGGTGCTCGATCCGCAACTGCGGGTCCGCGGCGCACAGCGTCTCCGGGTCGTCGACGCCTCGGCCATGCCCAAGCTGCCGTCGGTCAACCCCAACATCACGGTCATGACGATGGCCGAGAAGTGTGCCGATCTGCTCAAGGCGACCTACGCCTGAGGCCGACCGCGCCCGCCGGCGTCGCCGACCCGCACCGATAGAATCGCCTGACGTCCTCGGCGGTTGCCGCGGGACCTTCGACGACGAGGAGTCTGTGCGTGAGCAACGGCACTGTGGGTGACCGGATCCGGGTCGGCGTACTCGGCAGCGGCGGCAAGGTCGGGCAGGCCATCGTCGATGCGGTGTCCGCCTCCGACGACCTCGAGTTCACCGTCGGGATCGACAAGGACGACGACCGTGCCGCACTCGTCGACGCCGGCACGCAGGTCGTCGTGGACTTCACCCATCCGTCGGTCGTCATGGGCAACCTCGAGTTCCTGATCGCCAACGGGATCCACGCCGTGGTCGGCACCACCGGGTTCGACGACGACCGCCTCGACACCGTGCGCGGATGGTTGGGCGAGCAGCCGGGCGTCGGCGTCCTCATCGCCCCCAACTTCGCGATCGGTGCCGTGCTGAGCATGCGGTTCGCCGCGGCGGCCGCGCGTTTCTACGACTCGGTCGAGGTCGTCGAGCTGCACCACCCGCACAAGGCCGACGCCCCCTCGGGCACCGCGTTCCGGACCGCACGGCTGATCGCCGAGTCCCGGGCGCAGGCCGGATGTGCGCCGATGCCCGACGCCACCACCAGCTCGCTCGACGGTGCCCGCGGCGCCGACGTCGAGGGTGTCCGGGTGCACTCGGTACGACTCGCAGGCCTGGTCGCCCACCAGGAGGTGCTGCTCGGGACCGAGGGGGAGACCCTGACCATCCGCCACGACTCACTCGACCGCACCTCGTTCGCACCGGGTGTACTGCTCGGCGTGCGCCAGATCGCCGGTCGCCCCGGCCTGACGGTGGGGCTCGACGAGCTCCTGGACCTCTAGGCCGAGATGGACCTGCGATGAGCGGCGGCAAGCGCGACTTCTACACCCGCGACTCCCGACCGATCGTGCTGGTGATCGTGTTGATCGTCATCGCGCTGATCTTCTACATCGGGCTCCTCGGCTACCGCGGCATCGAACTGATCCAGGACGGATCGGTGGTCGGCATCGGACTAGGGGTCGGTGTCCTGCTGCTCCCGCTGTTGGGCATCTGGATGCTGGTCGCGACCCTGCGGGCCGGGATCACCCACCAGCGCCTCGGTCGTCGTATGCGGGAGGAGGGGCGGGAACTCGATGTCTCCTCGCTGCCTCGGCGTCCGTCCGGGCGGCTCGAACGCGACGCCGCCGACGAGCTCTTCGCCACCGTGCGCACCGAATGGGAAGCCGACCCGGACAACTGGCGCAACACCTACCGGATCTCGCGGGCCTACGACTACGCCGGCGACCGCACCCGTGCTCGCGCGATGATGAAACGTGCTGTCGCCCAGGAGAAAGCCGAGAGCTCCTGAGACATGGCCACCCTGCTGATCGTGCACCACACGCCGTCGCCGCACTGCCATGAGATGTTCTCCGCCGTCGTCGCCGGCGCGACCGACCCCGATATCGAGGGGGTCGACGTGCTGCGGCGGCCTGCGTTGACCGTCTCGCCCGCGGAGATGCTCGCCGCGGACGGGTATCTGCTCGGTACCCCGGCCAACCTCGGCTACATCAGCGGCGCGTTGAAGCACGCGTTCGACACCGCCTACTACCAGCTCCTCGACTCGACGCGGGGACGTCCGTTCGGGCTGTACCTGCACGGCAACGAGGGCACCGAGGGCGCACAGCGCGCGGTCGACTCGATCACCACCGGGCTCGGCTGGACCCGCGGCGCCGCCGACGTTATCGTCTCGGGCAGACCGACCAAGGACGATCTCGAGGCCTGCTGGAACCTCGGTGCCACGGTGGCGGCGGCGTTGATGTCCTGAGTCGTCCACGGCGGCGCCGGCGACATGTCCGCCGAGTCGCGACACCGGTCGACGCACCGCGGTTCTAGACTCTCAGGCGTGACCGTGTCCCACAGCGCAGCCGTCCCCACCCCGTACGAGGACCTGCTCGCGCTGGTCCTGCGTGACGGGGTCGCGAAGTCCGACCGCACCGGAACCGGCACGCGAAGCCTGTTCGGCCACCAGCTCCGGTACGACCTCAACGACGGCTTCCCACTGATCACCACCAAGCGCGTGCACCTCAAGTCGATCCTGTACGAGCTGCTGTGGTTCCTGCGGGGCGACTCCAACGTGCGGTGGCTGCAGGAGCGGGGCGTGACGATCTGGGACGAGTGGGCGGACGAGGCCGGTGAACTGGGCCCCGTCTACGGCGTCCAGTGGCGCAGTTGGCCGACACCGTCCGGCGACCACATCGACCAGATCTCGAACGCGCTCGCCCTGCTGAAGTCCGACCCGGACTCGCGACGCAACATCGTCTCCGCCTGGAACGTGGGGGAGATCCCGCAGATGGCGCTGCCGCCCTGCCATGCGTTCTTCCAGTTCTACGTCGCCGATGGCAAACTGTCGTGTCAGCTGTACCAGCGCAGCGCCGACCTGTTCCTCGGCGTCCCGTTCAACATCGCGTCCTACGCGCTGCTCACCCACATGATGGCCGCACAGGCTGGGCTGCAGGTCGGTGAGTTCGTCTGGACCGGCGGCGACTGCCACATCTACGACAACCACGTCGAGCAGGTCGAACTCCAGCTGTCCCGCGAGCCGTACCCCTATCCGACGCTGCGGCTCGCCGAGCGGTCCTCACTGTTCGATTACGAGTTCACCGACATCGAGGTCGTCGACTACCAGCACCACCCGGGTATCAAGGCGCCCGTCGCGGTATGACCGTCGCGCTCATCTGGGCACAGGGCAACGACAGGGTCATCGGGCGGGACAACACCATCCCCTGGCGCGTCCCCGAGGACGCCCGCCACTTCCGTGAACGCACCACCGGACATCCGGTGGTGATGGGTCGCCGGACCTGGGACTCGCTGCCGGATCGGTTCCGACCTCTCCCGAACCGGATGAACGTGGTGCTGACGACCGACGAGTCGTGGACCGCCGAGGGTGCGGTCGTCGCGCATGACCTCACCGACGCACTGCGTCGTGCCGTCGCCGCGGACCCGGAACTGACCGTCGTCATGGGAGGCGCGCAGATCTACGCCGCGGCGATGCCGTCGGCCGATCTGCTGATCGTCACCGAGATCGACGTCGACGTACCCGGCGGGGATGCGTTCGCCCCCGAGATCGACCCCTCGGTGTGGCAGCCGGACGACCTGGGCCAGTGGACGACGTCGGAGAAGGGGCCGCGTTACCGGTTCTGCGATTACCGCAGGATCGGTCGCTGATGGCCCGGATCGGTGAACGGCTGTCCATCGAGCGCGCGCGACGGATCGCTTTGGCTGCACAGGGTTTCACCGACCCACTCCCGTCCGGCCCCGCCACCCGTCGTCATCTGCAGCGGGTGCTCGCACGCACGCAGTTCCTACAGATGGACTCGGTCAGCATCGCCGTCCGTGCGCACTACATGCCGTTGTTCAGCCGACTCGGGCCCTACGATCGCACCCTGCTCGACCGGGCCGCCGGTGAGTCGACGGTGCGGGCGCCGCGACTGTTGGCCGAGTACTGGGCGCACGAGGCCGCACTGATACCGGTGGATGACTGGCCACTGTTCGGGTGGCGGATGGCCGATTACCGGTTCGGCCGCTACGGCTCGGCCGTCGACGAACCGCCCGAACGCACCGCGCTGCGTGTCGAGATCGCCAGGGCCATCGATGATCTGGGTCCGTCCACGGGCGGCGAGTTGGAGGAGTACCTCGGACGCCGCCGACAGGGACCGCGCCGCGGGACCTGGTGGGATCGCAGCGAGGTCAAGCATGTCTGCGAGGTGATGCTGGCCGCGGGGGAGCTCTCGGCCATCCGCCGCGGCGGCTTCAACCGTCATTACGACCTGGCCGCGAACATCGTGGGTCCGGAGATCGCGGCGACCGTGATCGACCGTTACGTGGCCATCCGCGCGCTGGTGGGCAAGGCCGCCGGCGCCCTCGGCGTCGCCACCGAGACCGATCTGCGCGACTACTACCGGCTCCCGGTCTCCGACGCCCGGTCGGCCGTCGCCGACCTCGTCGACTCCGGGGACCTCGTGCCGGTGGAGGTCGACGGCTGGGACCGACCGGCCTTCGTCGATCCGGGTGCGCGGGTTCCCCGACGGGTGGAGCGATCGGCGTTGCTGGCGCCCTTCGACCCGCTGGTGTTCTTCCGTCCCCGCCTGCTGCGTCTGTTCGACACCCACTACCGCATCGAGATCTACGTCCCCGAACACAAGCGGGTCCACGGGTATTACGTGTTCCCGTACCTGCTCGACGAGACCATCTGCGCCCGTGTCGATCTCAAGGCCGAACGCGCCGACGGGGTGCTGGCCGTCCTCGGCGCGTTCGCCGAGGAGGGGGTCGATCGCGGACACGTCGCGTCGTGTCTGGCCGCAGATCTCGTGTCGATGGCGACGTGGCTGGGCCTCGACGGTGTGCGCGTCGGGACCCGGGGTGATCTCGCAGCCGGGTTGCGCGCGGCCCTGCGCAGCCTCAATTGAGCCCGGGGTGGAGGCCATCCCCGCGATCGGGCGGTCCTCGCCGATTAGCTCGTGACATTCACTAACTGTTTGCCATCCGTATTCCCCTGCGCCCCATCGGAGATGGCGCGAGTTGCTACTGGCGCAACGCCGGTGTCGTAGGGCACAATCATCGCGTTGGTACTGCAGGGGACCAGGGAGTACCACGGAAGACCAGGGGGAAACACATGCGTTTTGTGCCGGCGGCTTCGCGTCGCACCACACCCGTTCCGGCCGCGACACCGGCCACCCACACCGGCGAGACCCGCGAGGCACTCATCGCGCACGCTGCCGCACACGGATGGGATGTCGTGGGGCACCGGTGGCTGCGGATGACCCGGGGCACCGTCGTCGTCGAGGTGTGGTTCGCCGACATCTCGTCGCGAGTCGTCCGCGCGCGCCACACGATCGGCGACGTACAGATCCGCGAGATCGACATCGTCCACAACCGTGAGTACCGGATGTCGCTGGGCGCCCTGGTCATGCAGTGGCTCGGGGTCCGCGATCCGGAGACCAGCCCGGCCCGCCCCTCGTCGCGGCGCGGCCCGGCCGCGCAGTCGTCGGAGTTCGAGGCCATCAGCGCGACCCTGGCCGGTCGGCCCGGCGCGTCGGCGCCCGTGATCCGCGGGCTCGCGCCGCGCGCCTCGAACTGGGTGCGCACCGACCTCAGCCCCGCCTGAACGACTCCACGGCGGACGCGGACCCGGGGGCGGCGACAGCCGGTCGCGGTCGGCGCGGGACAATCGACTCCTGCGCCGTGTGGCTGTGCTCGGTGAGCGCGGCGGCGGTGCCGCCGATCTGATCCGAGGAGTCGAAGGTGTCGCAGTTGGTCCCGTTGCAGGTGCACATGATCGCGCACACGCAGTTCCACGCCCCGGCGGAGGTCGACTGGTCGACCGATGTCGACGGCGGCGAGGCGCTCGTCGAGTTCGCCGGACGGGCCTGCTATCAGAGTTGGGACAAGCCGAACCCCCGCACCGCGACCAACGCCGCCTACCTCCGCCACATCCTCGAGGTCGGGCATCTGTCGCTCCTCGAACACGCGTCGGTGACGTTCTACATCACCGGGATCTCCCGATCCTGCACGCACGAGCTGATCCGTCACCGCCACTTCTCGTACTCGCAGCTGTCACAACGCTTCGTACCCGAGCATGATTCGAACGTGGTGTGCCCACCGGCAATTCGGGGCGACGAGGAACTCGAGGCACTGTTCGTCACGGCCACCGACGCCGCCCGCGCCGCCTACGTCGAGCTGCTGGCCG
The DNA here is from genome assembly GCF_014635305.1 of Williamsia phyllosphaerae. Taxonomy (NCBI): domain Bacteria; kingdom Bacillati; phylum Actinomycetota; class Actinomycetes; order Mycobacteriales; family Nocardiaceae; genus Williamsia; species Williamsia phyllosphaerae. The sequence continues at coordinate 284,930 of NZ_BMCS01000003.1, forward strand.
CGTTGGAGGCCAAGTTCGCCGATGTGCCCAACGCGATCCTGCGCCGCAAGCAGGCCCGCCAGGCCGCCCGCTCGGTCCTGCCCAACGCCACCGAGACGAAGATCGTCGTGTCGGGCAACTACCGGGCGTGGCGCCACTTCGTCGGTATGCGCGCGACCGAGCATGCCGACGTCGAGATCCGGCAGCTCGCAATCGAATGTCTGCGTCAGTTGTCGACTCTGGCACCCACGGTTTTCGGCGATTTCGAGATCGGGACGCTCGCCGACGGCACCGAGGTCGCGACTTCTCCGTTCGTCATCGAGGGTTGAGGGGGATGCGATGTCGTCGGACGGTAGCCTGACCACCATGAACAGCGGCCATACGCAGCACGGGCTGCATCCGTTCGGAACCGTGGGTGTCGCGATGGTGACCCCGTTCGCGCCGGACGGCAGCCTCGACATCGGCAAGGCCGTCGAACTCGCGACGCACCTCGTCGATCGCGGAGTCGACGGGCTCGTCGTGTCCGGTACGACCGGCGAGTCGCCGACGACCACCGTCGACGAGAAGCTCGACCTGCTCAGCGCGGTGCTCGACGCAGTGGGCGATCGTGCCCGCATCACCCAGGGCGCGGGTAGTTACGACACCGCCGAGAGCGTCCGCTTCGCGATCGAGGCCGCCGCGCGGGGGGCCCACGGTCTGCTCGTGGTCACGCCGTACTACTCACGGCCGCCGCAGACCGGGTTGCTCGCGCATTTCACCGCGATCGCCGACGCCACCGAGCTCCCGGTGCTGCTCTACGACATCCCGCCCCGGTCGGTCGTGCCCATCGAGCACCGCACGCTGCTCGAGCTCGCACGCCACCGTCACATCGTCGGCGTCAAGGACGCCAAGGGAGACCTCAACTCGGCCGCCGCACTGATGGCCGACGCGGGTCTGGAATATCTGTCCGGTGAGGACGCCCTCAACCTGCCATGGTTGGCGGTCGGCGCATCCGGATTCGTCTCGGTGATCGGCCATCTCGTGCCCGATCGCCTTCGTGAGCTGCTCGAATCGGTCGACAAAGGCGACATGGTCCGAGCCCGCGAGATCAACCTGTCACTGATCCCTCTCGTGAATGCGATGGGTCGCCTCGGAGGAGTCACCATGGTCAAGGCCGCACTGCGCATCATCGGACTGGACGTGGGTGATCCGCGGTTGCCGCAGATGCCTGCGACCGGACCGCAGATCGAAGCTCTCATCGCCGATTTGCGTGCAGCGCAGGTTCTTTCGTGACCGAGACCCCGAACGCCGGACGCCGCCCCCGACGCGCTGCCACTCGTCGCAGCGGCCCGCCCGAACCCACCCCCGAGGTCACCGAGACCGCGGCGCCGGCCGCGAAGGCCGAGCCGGTGGTCGCCGATGCACCGGTGGAGACTCAGTCGTCGTCCTCGGCCCCGGCCGAGCAGTCCTCGGCCCCGTCGAGGTCACGGCGTCAGAAGTCCGCGTCGGCGAAGACCGCGCCCGAGAAGTCGGCGCCCGGTAAGTCGGCGCCCGCGAAGGGATCCGGTGACCGGGCCCCGGCGAAGTCGTCGCGATCGGACAACCGCAAGGGCGGCGGCAACCGCCGGTCCGAGCCCGGCCGCGACCGCTCACCCCGCGCGGCGTCGCAGCCGATCGGTGACGCCACCGACCGCCTCGGTCTGCCGAACAAGCTGCCGCGCGGCGGCCTGCGCGTGGTCGCGCTCGGTGGCATCGGTGAGATCGGCCGGAACATGACCGTCTTCGAGTTCGACGGCAAACTGCTCATCGTCGACTGCGGCGTGCTGTTCCCCGAGGACCAGCAGCCCGGCGTGGACCTGATCCTGCCCGACTTCCGCTACATCGAGGACCGGATGGACGACGTCGTCGCCATCGTCCTCACCCACGGTCACGAGGACCACATCGGTGCGGTCCCGTTCCTGCTCCGCCTACGCGCCGACATCCCGGTGATCGGCTCGCGCTTCACCCTCGCCCTGCTCGCCGCCAAGTGCCGCGAGCACCGCCAGCGTCCGAAGCTGGTGCAGGTCACCGAGGGTGAGACGTCGAAGTACGGGCCGTTCGCGCTCGAGTACTTCGCGGTCAACCACTCCATCCCGGACGCACTCGCGATCGCCATCCGCACCCCGGCCGGCCTCGTCCTGCACACCGGCGACATCAAGCTCGACCAGCTGCCCCTCGACGGCCGGTTGACCGACCTCGCCGGCTTCAGTCGCCTCGGCGACGAGGGCGTGGACCTGTTCCTGGTGGACTCCACCAACGCCGAGGTCCCCGGGTTCGTCACCCCCGAGCGCAACATCGGCACCGTTCTGGACCAGGTCATCGGCAAGGCCAAGCAGCGCGTGATCGTCGCGTCGTTCGCCAGCCACGTGCACCGCATCCAGCAGGTCGTCGACGTCGCGGCGGCCCACGACCGCAAGGTCTGCTTCGTCGGGCGGTCGATGGTGCGCAACATGCAGATCGCCCAGGAACTCGACTACCTCCGCGTGCCCGACGGCGTGGTCGTCGAGATGGACGCCGCGGCATCGCTTCCCGACCACCGGGTCGTGTTGGTCTCCACCGGCTCCCAGGGCGAGCCGCTCTCGGCCCTGTCGCGGATGGCGCGCGGCGAACACCGCCAGATCAACATCCGGGCCGACGATCTCGTCGTGCTCGCGTCGTCGCTGATCCCCGGCAACGAGAACTCGGTCTTCGCGGTCGTCAACGGTCTCGCCAAGCGCGGTGCCACCGTGGTCACCCAGCAGAGCGCCAAGGTGCACGTCTCCGGACACGCATCGGCCGGCGAGCTGCTCTACCTCTACAACGCGGTCCGCCCGTCCAACGCGATGCCGGTACACGGCGAATGGCGCCACCTGCGTGCCAATGCCGCGCTGGCCGAGGCCACCGGCGTCGACCCGGATCGGGTCGTGCTCGCCGAGGACGGCGTCGTCGTCGACCTGGTCGACGGCCGCGCGAGCATCGTCGGACGGGTTCCGGTCGGGTTCGTCTTCGTCGACGGCCTGTCGGTCGGCGACGTGGGGGAGTCGACCCTGTCGGAGCGTCTGGTCCTCGGCGAGGGCGGCTTCATCGCCATCACCGTGGTGATCGACGCCGCGGACGGAACGCTGGTCAGCACCCCCGAGGTCTCCGGCCGCGGCTTCTCCGACGATCCGGCGGCGCTGAAGGAGGCCTCCGACATGATCCACACGTCGCTGTCGGAACTCGCGGCCGAGGGCGTCACCGACACCCACCGCATCGCGCAGATGATCCGACGCTCGGTGGGTCGTTGGGTGGCCGACACCTACCGCCGTCGCCCGATGATCGTGCCCACCGTGCTGTCGGTCAACACCGATCCGGCCAAGAAGAAGCGCTGAGACGACCGCACGGTTCGCCCGATGGGACGGGCCGTGCGGACGTTAGGGTCGACAGATGACCGCTGCACGCGCCGAACGCGCCGCTCTCGTCGAGACCCTGCGCCTGTCCGGGCCGGACGCACCCACCCTGTGTGAGGGGTGGGCCACCCGGGACATCACCGCGCACATGGTGATCCGCGAGGCACGGCTCGACGCCGCCCCGGGGATCCTCCTGCCGCCGTTGGCGGGATACACCGAACGGGTCCAGAAGGGGTACGCCCGGCGAGACTGGACCGGTCTGGTCGACCAGCTCGCGGCGGGACCGCCCTGGTACTCGCCGCTGCGTCCGCTGGACCGATTCGTCAACGCCGCGGAGATGTTCGTCCACCACGAGGACGTCCGCCGGGCGGTCGCCGGCTGGACGGTCCGACCGTTGGACCCCGACCTGACCGCCGCCCTGCGACGTCCCCTGCCGTTGATCGCGAGGAAGAGCCTGGGTTCGGCGCCCGCACGGGTGGAGTTGCGCACCCCAGACGGCGCCACGGTCACCACGGTGGGTTCCGGCCCGACGGTCACCGTCACCGGGGAGCCGGGTGAGTTGTTGCTGTTCGCATTCGGTCGCGACGAGGTCGCCTGCGAATTCGCCGGGGACGAGGACGCGATCGCCGCGGTGAAGGCCTCCGACCGCAGTGCCTAGTGTCCGGGTCACAAAAGGGACACGCCCCCGGTAACCAGTGAGGCGCACGAGGCTTATGTGACGGATGCGGTTTATCCTGAGCGGCATGAGCCCCAAGTCCTCGGCCCGCGGTTCCACTGCGGCCGCGAAACGCACCTCGTCGGGGTCGTCGACTCGCCGCGCCGCCGGAAAGCCCAGTTCAACTGCTTCGTCGACCCGTGCACGGTCGGCCTCTGCGGCCGGTAGCCGATCCTCCGGTTCCCGCGGGGCCGCCACACGCGCAACCGGGCGTACCGCTGCGAAGCGGGCACCGGCATCGACCCGTCCCACCGGCAGGTCCCAGACCGCCCGCACGGCCGCGATCGCGCCGACCGACGAGGCCCCTCGCGGCTCGGTCGTCCGATCGGTCGGTCGCGGTGTCGGAGCCGGGTGGCTGATGATGGCCCGCGGCGTGGGCGGCATGGCCCGGGTCGGATCCGCTCCGCGCAGCGGGCGACCGACGAGCCGTGCCGACGTCGACGACCGGTACGACGACCTCGAGATCCCCGATCTCGACTTCGACGACGACGATCTCGCCCCCGATGTCGCGACGCCGTCACCCGAACACACCCACCGTCGCGACGGGGTCGCGCTGGCGCTGATCGCCGCCGCCATCCTGATCGGTGCCGGAGTCTGGTTCCACGCCGCCGGTCCGATCGGTGCCTTCGTCGACACCGCCGTCCGCTCGATCGTCGGGCAGGCCGCGTTGCTGGTGCCGGTGGCGGCCGCGGGTCTGGGCGTCGCGCTGATGCGTCGCGGTCCCAATCCGGAACAGCGCGGACGCCGCATCGGCACCGCACTGCTGATCGGTCTCCCCGTGTTGGGCCTCTGGCATCTGGTGGCCGGTGCGCCCGTGGCGTTCGACGGGCGTCTGCAGGCCGGTGGCTTCCTCGGTTTCGCCGCCGCGGGACCGCTCACGAGCGGGCTGACCGTCTGGGTGTCGATCCCGATCCTGCTGCTGTGCATCGTGTTCGGCGTGCTGCTCGGGCTGCGGCTGACCGTGCGCGAGGCGGTCGACCGTTCGCGGGACTACCTGGGGATCGGTCGTCTGCGTGACGACCTCGACGACCTCGACGAGCTGGGGCCGGAGCGTTACGACGACGACCGGCACGACGATCTCGCCGAGGCCCCCTACGGCGGGGACCCGTACGCCAACTACCCACCGGACGACACGGTCGACGACATCGCGCCGACCACGCGGTTGCGTCGACGCAGCGGCGTCACCGCCGGCGACGCCCTGACCGAACCGCTCATCGACGACGGTGTCCGCGCCGCGCCGCCCGCGGAGGCCGCGCAGCCCACCGAGGCGGTCACCCGTCGACCCAGGCGTGCCGCCGCCGCCCCGAAGAAGGCGGCCCCGGCACCGGTCGTGCCGGCCGCCGACGAGATGGAGGAACTCGTCGAGCGCGCCGTCGAGGGCGACTACCGGTTGCCGCCCGCGTCGCTGCTGATCGACGGTGACCCGCCGAAGATGGGCAGCGCCGCCAACGACGACATGATCGACCGGATCACCGCGGTGCTCGAACAGTTCAAGATCGATGCCGCGGTCACCGGCTTCACCCGGGGCCCCACGGTCACCCGGTACGAGGTCGAGCTCGGCCCCGGTGTGAAGGTCGAGAAGATCACCGCGCTGGCCCGCAACATCGCCTACGCGGCGGCCACCGACAACGTCCGTCTGTTGGCCCCGATCCCGGGCAAGTCGGCCGTGGGCATCGAGGTCCCCAACAGCGACCGCGAGATGGTCCGTCTCGCCGACGTGCTCAAGGACCCCTCAACCCGCAAGGACTCGCACCCGCTGGTCATCGGTCTGGGCAAGAACATCGAGGGCGAGTTCGTCAGCGCCAACCTGGCGAAGATGCCGCACCTGCTGGTGGCCGGTTCGACAGGCTCGGGCAAGTCCAGCTTCGTGAACTCGATGTTGGTGTCGCTGCTGACCCGTGCGACACCCGACGACGTCCGGATGATCCTCATCGACCCCAAGATGGTGGAACTGACGCCCTACGAGGGCATCCCGCACCTGATCACGCCCATCATCACCGAGCCGAAGAAGGCCGCCGCCGCACTGGCCTGGCTGGTGGAGGAGATGGAGCAGCGCTACCAGGACATGAAGGCCTCACGGGTCCGCCACATCGACGACTTCAACTCCAAGGTGCGCTCCGGCGAGATCAGCACGCCGTTGGGATCGGAGCGGGTCTACCGTCCCTACCCCTACATCCTCGCGATCGTCGACGAGCTCGCCGACCTGATGATGACCGCACCCAAGGACGTCGAGGACGCGATCGTCCGCATCACCCAGAAGGCCCGCGCCGCGGGCATCCACCTCGTGTTGGCCACGCAGCGACCATCGGTCGACGTCGTCACCGGTCTGATCAAGACCAACGTCCCCTCGCGTCTGGCGTTCGCGACCTCGTCGCTGACCGACTCGCGCGTCATCCTCGACCAGCCGGGCGCGGAGAAGCTGATCGGCATGGGTGACGGGCTGTTCATCCCGATGGGCGCCAACCGTGCGATCCGTATGCAGGGTGCGTTCATCACCGACGAGGAGATCTCCGCGGTCGTGGAGTTCGCCAAGGAACAGGGCGACCCGCAGTACCAGGAGGGCGTCACGGCACAGAAGGTCGCCGACTCCAAGGACATCGACGGCGACATCGGAGGCGACCTCGACGATCTGCTGCAGGCCATCGAACTCGTCGTGAGCAGCCAGTTCGGATCGACGTCCATGCTGCAGCGCAAACTGCGGGTCGGATTCGCCAAGGCGGGCCGGCTGATGGACCTGATGGAGACCCGCGGGGTCGTCGGCCCGAGCGAGGGATCGAAGGCGCGCGAGGTGTTGGTGAAGCCGGAGGATCTCGCCGGTGTCATCGCCTCGATCAACGGTGGCGTGGCGGGCGGCGGCGACGCCGACTGATCACCCCGTGACGGATTTGCCCGAACCCGAAAGCCTCTGACCTGTGCATGTGGCAGCACCGTCGGGCCAAAGGTAAAGTAAATTTTGCTTTCGAGGGGAGTATCCCTGTCGCGGCGATCTCGTCAATACGTTCGTCACCGGACCGGTGCCATCACCGGCTCCATGTGACGTTCCGGGACGTCGGCCGAGTGGTCAACCACCGGCGGGAGAGACCTCTGGCACCCGTGTTCGGTCAGCTGGAGGAATTTCTGTATGAACGTGTCCGCAACAACCTGGATCATCACCCTCGTGGTGATCCTCGGGTTGTTCATCTTCGACTTCTTCGCCCACGTACGCACGCCACACGCCCCGTCGCTCAAGGAGTCCGGAGCGTGGTCGGCGGTCTACATCACCATTGCCCTGATCTTCGGTGGCTTCGTCTGGTGGCAGTGGGGTGGGACCTACGGCGGTGAGTACTACGCCGGATTCATCACCGAGAAGGCGCTGTCGGTCGACAACCTGTTCGTGTTCGTCATCATCATGGCGAAGTTCGCGGTCCCCCGTGAGTACCAGCAGAAGGTGTTGCTCCTCGGCATCGTGATGGCCCTGGTCATGCGTGGTGGCTTCATCGCCGTCGGTGCCGCCGCCATCAACGCCTACAGCTGGGTCTTCTACCTGTTCGGTGCGTTCCTCATCTACACCGCCGTCAAGCTGATCCGTGAGGCCACGGCGTCCGAGGACGACGAGGAGGAAGGCGACAGCGCGATCATGCGCTTCGTCAAGCGGTACCTGCGCACCACCGACGAGTACAACAGCGACAAGCTGTTCACCAAGGTCAACGGCAAGCGCCTGGCGACCCCGATGCTCATGGTCCTCATCGTCATCGGCTTCACCGACGTGCTCTTCGCGCTGGACTCGATCCCCGCGATCTACGGCCTGACCACCGAGCCGTACATCGTCTTCACCGCGAACGCGTTCGCCCTGATGGGTCTGCGTCAGCTGTTCTTCCTGCTCGACGGACTGCTCGATCGCCTGGTGTACCTGTCGTGGGGCCTGTCGATCATCCTCGGCTTCATCGGTGTGAAGCTCGTGCTGCACGCGCTGCACGAGAACACGCTGCCGTTCCTCAACGGTGGCGAGCACATCAAGGTGCCGGAGATCTCGACCGGACTGTCGCTGAGCATCATCGTCGGCGTCCTGGTGATCACCACGGTGGCCAGCCTCATCAAGGCCAAGTCGAACGACAAGAAAGAACAACAGGAGGTCTCGAGCACCTGATCTGGTGCCCGGATCGCCCCGCGGACCCCGCCCACCTCACGGTGGCGCGGGGTTCGCCCGTTTCAGGAGGCGAGCGGTCCGAACAGCGGCTTCCACTCGGTGACCCGTGTGCCCGAGATGGCGTCGACGCCGTGGAAGGGGTCCCGGGTCAGGATCGTCGCGAGCGCATCGGCGTCGTCGGCGCGGAAGATCAACAGGGCGCCGCTGCCGTCGGGATAGGGGCCGGACTCGAGGACGGTGCCCTCGTCGACGAGCCGGGCCAGCCACGCGCGGTGGTCGGCGCGGTGCTCGTCGCGCAGGTCGGTGGTGCTCTCGGAGTATCGGTACTCCACTGCGAACACGGTCATCGTGGTCTCCGTTCCCCGGCGGTGGCCGGTGGTTGGGCCGAGAGGGTCAGAGCGCGGCGATCATGCGGGTGTTGCCGAGGGTGTTGGGCTTGACGTAGCTCAGGTCGAGGAACTCCGCGACGCCGGCGTCGTACGAGCGGCACATCTCCTCGTAGACCTCGGAGGTCACCGGGGTGCCGTCGATCTCGGTGAACCCGTGCCGGGCGAAGAAGTGTGTCTCGAACGTCAACACGAAGACCCGGGTCAGTTGCAGTTCGCGCGCCACGTCCATCAGTCGGGCGACGAGTCGGTGTCCGATGCCGCGGCCGGCGTAGGAGGTGTCCACGGCCACGGTGCGCACCTCGCCGAGGTCGGACCACAACACGTGCAGCGCACCGCATCCCACGATCCGACCGTCGATCTCGGCGACCCAGAACTCCTGAACGGCCTCGTACAACGTGACGAGGTTCTTCTCCAACAGGATCCGACCCGCGTACTGGTCGATGACCTCTTTGATGCGCGGGACGTCGGAGGTACGAGCCCGCCGGATCACCATGTGGGTACCGGCGGAGTCATCGTCTGCCATGCGAGCACAGTAGTACGGTCGCACCGGTCACAGACACGTGACCACGCGCAGGTGGACCTGCGCGGTCGGGCGGGGCGCCACACCGATATTCTGACCGGGTGGGTGATCTGCGACGCATGGACGCGCGACCGCGATGTCGTGACGCCGCGGCATCGGTGGCTCCCGACGGCAGGTGCCCGCGATGACCGATCGCCTGCGGAACTCGATGAAACCGACCGAGCCGGACCCGATCGCCGATCCGGTCAGCAACGTCCCGATCGTGAACATCGCCAACATCCTCACCGTCTTCCGCATCGTGCTGGTGCCGGTCTTTTTGGCGGCGCTGTTCGCCGACGGCGGGCACAACCCGTGGTGGCGGGTGGCGGCGTGGGCCGTGTTCGCACTGGCGGCGATCACCGATCGCTACGACGGGCGGATCGCCCGGCAACGGGGCCTGATCACCGACTTCGGCAAGATGGCCGACCCCATCGCGGACAAGGCCCTCATCGGCTCGGCCCTGGTGGCGTTGTCGCTGCTGGGTGATCTGAACTGGTGGATCACGGCGGTGATCATCGCCCGCGAGGTCGGGGTGACGCTGCTGCGGTTCTGGGTATTGCGCCACGGGGTGATCCCGGCCAGCCGCGGCGGCAAGCTCAAGACGCTGCTGCAGGTGGTGGCGATCGGGCTCTACATCCTGCCGCTGCCCGGTCCGCTGCACTGGGTGGCCGTCGCGGTGATGGTGGCGGCGATCGTGGCCACGGTCATCACCGGCTTCGACTACGTCTGGCGCGCGATCCGACTGCGGGCCGAGGGCTCCGCAAGGGCACGACGCGACCGATGAGCGCGGTCGGCCGCGGCGAACCTCCGGTCGCGCCCATCCGGGCGACCCCGCCGACATTCCACTAATCTCGGCAGCACCGAGTGAGCCGGACGGGGATCGGGAACTGTATCGACCGCCGCCGCGTTGAACCCGGAGTACGTGAGGAGGACTCAAATGGCCGTGCTACTTCGTGAGGCTCTGGGTGGCAGTCTGCGCCGGGTCCGGACGGATCAGGGGCGCACGCTGCGCGAGGTGTCCAGCAACGCCCGGGTGAGCCTCGGGTATCTCTCCGAGATCGAGCGTGGACAGAAGGAGGCGTCGAGCGAACTGCTCGCCGCCATCTGCGACGCGCTCGACGTGGAGATCGCCGAGGTGCTGCTCGACGTCGGCAACTCGCTCAAGCTGCGCACGACCATCGCCGAGGACACGCGCGTCGTGATCCCGGCCCCCACCGACTCCTCCACCCTCACCGCGGCCTGACGGCTGCGGGACGGCACCGCCGGAGATCGCCGTACCCCGAGTCCGTTCGCGGGTGCGTGCGTGCGTGTGTCGGTCACGGCCACGCCCGGGTGACGAGCGGCTAGATTGGTGCCAAGCAGATCCGTCCGTGGATCGGGGCGGGGCCTCCGATCCGGTAATCGAGAGATCGAGGAACCAATGGCAAACCCATTCGTGAAGGCCTGGCGGTACATGATGGCGTACGGCAACGCCACGATCGACGAGAAGGCCGACCCCAAGATCCAGATCCAGCAGGCCATCGAGGACGCGCAGCGCCAGCACCAGGCCCTGTCGCAGCAGGCCGCCGCCGTGATCGGCAACCAGCGCCAGCTCGAGATGAAGCTGAACCGGCAGCTGGGCGAGGTCGAGAAGCTCGGTGCCAACACCCGTCAGGCCATCACGCTGGCCGATCAGGCGACCGCCAACGGCGACACCGCCAAGTCACTCGAGTACAGCAACGCCGCCGAGGCGTTCGCCGCGCAGCTGGTGACCGCCGAGCAGAGCGTCGAGGATCTCAAGAACCTGCACGATCAGTCCCTGCAGGCGGCGACGCAGGCGAAGAAGGCCGTCGAGCAGAACTCGATGATGTTGCAGCAGAAGCTCGCCGAGCGCACCAAGCTCCTCAGTCAGCTCGAGCAGGCGAAGATGCAGGAGCAGGTGTCGTCCTCGCTGCAGCAGATGAGTGAGCTCTCGGCTCCGGGCAACACCCCGAATCTCGAGCAGGTCCGCGAGAAGATCGAGCGACGCTACGCGACTGCCCTCGGGTCGGCGGAGTTGTCGCGCAACACCGTCGGTGGCCGGATGATGGAGGTCCAGCAGGCGACGGTTCAGATGGCGGGGCACTCGCGGCTCGAGGAGATCCGCGCGAAGATGGCGAACGAGGCGATCGCGGGTCCGAGTGCCTCGACCCCGGCCGTCGAGCAGGGCAACCCGGATCTGCGCAAGCGCCCCGAGCAGGCCTGACGCACCTCGTCGACCCCCGTCAGGGTCATCCCTGATCTTTCCCCCGTCTTCGCCGCGCAGCGGTGACGCGGTGCGTCTGCGCTGTCACGCTGGATGCATCGGGCCGGTATCGGATCGGCGCGGGCAAGGAGAGATGTCATGTGGTGGAAGATCGCACTCGCAATCCTGGTGCTGTGGTTGTTCTTCGGGCTCATCGTGGCGGCGGTGAAGGGTGTCGTCGCGATCGCGGTCGTCGGCCTGATCGCCGTCGGCGCGTTCACCGTGGTGAAGTGGTTCGGTCGGTCGACGCAGTCGTCCGACACGGTGTCGGGGCCGCCGACGATCTAGCGGGACCTCTCGGAAGGAACGCATCGGTGCGGATCGCGATCGTCGCAGGACCTGATGCGGGCCATGCCATCCCGGCGATCGCGCTGGCCGAACGCCTCGTCGCGGCAGGGGAGACGGTCACGGTGTTCACGGGGACGGCCTGGCTCCCCGGCGCCGGACCGACGCGGCCGATCCCGGACGGCGTCACGATGGCCGAACTACCCGGCCTCGACGTCCTCGACTCCGAGGACGACTCCGATGCCGGCGAGAAGCTCAGTGTCCGCGCGGCACGGATGTGCACCGAGCTCATCCCGGTCCTGCGGGCCGATCCGGTCGACCTGGTGGTCTGCGACGTCATCACCGTCTGCGGTGGGTGGGCCGCCGAGCATCTCGGCATCCCGTGGATCGAGTTGTCCCCCCACCCGCTCTACGAACCGTCGGTCGGTCTGCCGCCGATCGGCAGCGGTCTGACCCCGGGGACCGGACTGTCGGGCCGACTCCGGGATCGCCTCATGCGTGCGGCGACGACGCGCTCACGGGCACAGGGGGATCGCCAGCGGGGATCGGCCCGCGCATCGATAGGTCTGCCCGCCGCGTCCCCCGGACCGGCGGCGCGACTCGTCGCCACACTCCCCGCGCTCGAGGTGCCACGCCCGGACTGGCCCGCCGGCGCACACGTCGTCGGACCGCTGCTGTGGGAGCCGACCCGGGAGGTGTTCACCCCGCCGGCGGGATCGGGCCCGGTGGTCGTCGTCGCGCCGTCCACCGCCACGACCGGGGTCGCCGACCTCGTCGACACCGCACTCGAGGCCCTCGATCCCGCCCGCACCGGAACCGACGTCCGCGTGGTCGTCTCCGCGCTGCGACATCGCAGTCGGACGCTGCCGCCCTGGGCGGTCGCCGGGACGGGCCGCCAGGACGACCTCCTCGCGCACGCCGATCTCGTCGTCTGTGGTGGGGGACACGGGATGCTGGCCAAGTCGTTGCTCGCCGGCGTTCCGGTGGTGACCGTCCCGGGCGGCGGCGACCAGTGGGAGCTCGCCAACCGGGTGGTCCGCCAGGGCAGCGGCGTGCTCGTCCGACCGTTGGGCGTCGAGGCACTGCGGGCGTCGTGCCTGGCCGTCCTGGCCGATCCCGGCTTCGCGACCGCGGCGCGCCGTGCCGCCGACGGGGCGGCCGATCTCGCCGACCCGGTCGCGGTGTGCCGATCGACGGTCGGCGACTAGCCTCGACGGCGATGCGTCTCACCGAGTTCTCCGAGCTGATGCAGACCGAGTTCGGCAACCTCACCGCCGACTCGATGCTGCGCGACCACGTCCTGATCGACTTCGGCGGCCGCACGGGTGCCGAGGCACTCGAGGCCGGCATCGATCCCAAGCAGGTCTGGATCGCCCTGTGCCGGGAGTTCGACGTTCCCCGCGAACGCTGGTGACGACCGCCGGCCGTCCCTCGTCGGTCGGATCGCCGACCGACCGGCGTGTCACGGCGCCACGTGCTTGCATCGAACAGATGTTCGCCTAGTCTGGGGTTTGTTCGAACACGTGACCTCCACCGAGGTGACCGCCGGATCTCTCCACAGATGCTGTTCATCCACAGCACGGCGTGAGGATTTTCCGCCGCTGTCGGTGGTCCGGTTTAGCGTGACGCACACCGACGATCGCAGTGGCGATCCGCAGGCCACCTCATGCCGATGACCATCGGTGGAGAACAACCACCGATGAACCGATGATCAGGAGACACCCCATGGCAGGATCGCAGGATCGCGAGAAGGCGCTGGATCTGGCGCTGGCGCAGATCGACAAGAACTTCGGCAAGGGCTCGGTCATGCGCCTCGGCGACGAGGTCCGTGCGCCGATCGAGGTGATCCCCACGGGGTCGATCGCCCTCGACGTCGCGCTGGGCATCGGCGGGCTGCCCCGCGGCCGTGTCGTGGAGATCTACGGCCCGGAGTCCTCGGGTAAGACCACCGTCGCGCTGCACGCGGTGGCCAACGCGCAGGCCAACGGCGGCATCGCCGCCTTCATCGACGCCGAGCACGCGCTCGACCCCGACTACGCGCAGAAGCTCGGTGTCGACACCGACGCACTGCTGGTGTCACAGCCCGACACCGGTGAGCAGGCCCTCGAGATCGCCGACATGCTGATCCGTTCCGGCGCGCTGGACATCCTGGTCATCGACTCCGTCGCGGCGCTCGTGCCCCGCGCCGAGATCGAGGGCGAGATGGGCGACAGCCATGTCGGCCTGCAGGCACGTCTGATGAGCCAGGCGCTGCGCAAGATCACCGGCGCCATGAGCAATTCCGGCACCACGGTGATCTTCATCAACCAGCTGCGCGAGAAGATCGGCGTCATGTTCGGTTCGCCGGAGACCACCACGGGCGGTAAGGCGTTGAAGTTCTACGCGTCGGTGCGTCTGGACATCCGTCGTATCGAGACCCTCAAGGACGGCACCGACGCCGTGGGCAACCGCACCCGCGTCAAGGTCGTCAAGAACAAGGTGTCGCCGCCGTTCAAGCAGGCCGAGTTCGACATCCTGTACGGGCACGGGATCAGCAAGGAGGGCTCGCTGATCGATCTCGGCGTCACCGAGGGATTCATCCGCAAGTCCGGCTCGTGGTTCACCTATGAGGGGGACCAGCTCGGACAGGGCAAGGAGAACGCCCGCAAGTTCTTGCTCGAGAACATCGACGTCCGTGACGAGATCGAGAAGAAGATCAAGGAGAAGCTGGGAATCGGCGCGGTCCTGACCGCAGACGACACGGTCCCGGCTCCTGCGCCCATCGACTTCTGATCCTGGGCCACACCATGACGGACCCGGATGTCCGAGCGCGTCTCGACGACGCGACCCGCGAGATCCTCGCCCGTACCGAGCAGACCCCCCTGCCGACGACGCCGAGCCCGGCGCCGTCGGCAGGGCCGTCTCCCGGTGCGCAGACCGGCGGAGCGACCGCCTACGACAGCGCCCTGCGGTTGCTCGGTGTGCGGGCCCGTAGTCGGCACGAGCTCCGAACCCGACTGATCGGCAAGGACTTCGAGCCCACCGAAGTCGACTCGGTGCTCGATCGGCTCGCCGGTGTCGGTCTCGTCGACGACCGCGAGTTCGCCCACCAGTGGGTGCGGGCCCGGCACACCTACAGCGCCAAGGGGCGAACGGCTCTGAGCCACGAACTACGCACCAAGGGAGTCGATCCCGGCATCATCGCCGACGCGGTCGGCACCATCGACGACGAGGACGAGCGCAGCCGCGCCGCGGAGTTGCTCGACAAGAAGATCGGCCGCGTTCCGGTCGACGCACTCGACGATCCAGCCGAGCGCGACAAGCATCTCCGGCGACTCGTCGGCATGCTCGCCCGACGCGGTTACGGTCCGGGCATCTCGGTCGAGTTGG